>JASMCQ010000026.1 GCA_030753265.1 Dehalococcoidia bacterium | reverse complement strand
GCCCTCTACGCGGCCGGCATCGAGCCGGTCTACGTGCCCACCCGGCTGCCCCCTGCGGGCGCCACGTCGTCCGAGCCGAGACGCAACTACCCGGTGAAAAACAGCGTCGACGTAAAGATGACCGCCGACTGCATCGAGTGCGCCCACTCCTACCCCAACATCGGCACCTACGTGCTGGTGTCCGGCGACTCCGACTTCATCCACGTGGTCAACACCCTGCGCACCATGGGCAAACGGGTGGTCATAATCGGGGTTTCCTGGGCCACCTCCCGCCGGCTGGCCGACAACGTGGACGGTCTGATTCTTTACGATGTGGACGTCGACCCGGTCACTCCCGTCGAGCCCACCCCCGCCCCCGAACCCGTGGGCGACGGCCGGGGCCCGTCCCGCGATGGCGGCAACCGGCCGGAGTTGGATGCGGTCATCCGGGAGATCGAGGAGATTGTCCGAAGCGAGCGGCAGGCCGGCGGCACGCCCCTGTTGACCTCCATCAAGCAGCGGCTGATGCGCCGCTTCCCGGGCTTCGACGAAAAGAAGCTGGGGTATTCCGGATTCAAGAAGCTGATGGCGCGGGTGGCTCAGGAGGGGAACGTCAAGCTCACGACCGCGGGGCTGGTGGACTGGGCAACCATGGCCGACGAGCCGGTCCCAGCCGACGGTACGATCGAGGAACCCCAAGACGAGGCGCCGGAAGAACCCAAGGAAGTTGCCGCTCCTACGAGACGACGGGGGCGCTGGGGCAGGTTCTCCCGGAAAGCCAAGCCTGATGACGTGCCGGACCCCGCCCTCAGCGAGGCGGAGGAGGCACCCGAACCCGAACCCGGCCCCGACCCTGCACTTGAATCCGAACCTGAACCCGAACCCGAACCTGAGGTGGCTTCGGTAATCGCCTCCGAGGCGGTCCAGGAACCTCCCGCCAGCGGGTCCGTGGAGTCCGCATCGGCCTTGTCCGACACCCTCGGGGGCCTGCAGTTGCCGGAAGGGCCCGGCGACGGGCTGGACGCCGAACGGGTTGCCGATTTGATCGTGATGGCCGATACGCTGGAGAACCGGGAAGGCATCAGCCACGTGGCCTTCAATTACCTGGCGGGGGAGGCCTGCCAGGCGCTGGAACAAGGGCTGGAGGCGGAACACGAGGAGATCACCCAGCGCTGGGCTCAGGTGTATTCCCGTACCTACGTGAGCAAGATGCTTCGAGAGCTGAGCAACGGCAGCCTGTTCCAACGGGGCTGGCACTCCTGGCGGGACGAGGCCTCCGGCCATCACCGCCGGCGGCGTACCTTCAACCTGGACCGAAGCAATCTCGTGGTGCAACAGGTTCTGAAATCCCGCTGGCAGCCGGCGGACGAAACCCCGCAGCCTGAATCACGGGCTGAAGAACCGGCGCCGGTAGCCACGGCGCTCGACGACGAGTACTCGGAAGCGGGGCTCCAGGATCGGGGATCACAGGATCGGGGATCAGAAGATGCGTCGCCGATACCGGACGACTACGGGAAGGCCAGCGGGTCATTCCTGTCGCGGCTGTTCCGCCCAAAGAGCTAACCGGGGGGCCGCCCGAAGCCGGCTCCCCTTCCCCCGGAACCGGGTTGCCGGCCTAATCCCCTGACACCCCATCCAGGCCGTTCCTCCAGGCGCTGGTGATTTCCTCGAGGGTCAGGTCCACTCGCCGGCTCCAGCGCAGGCGAGTGCCTCCGGTGACACCCAGTCGTTGGATGGGCACGTTCAGGTCCGTGGCCAGCGCCTCCAGGCTGGTTGACTGTCCTGGGCTCAGGGACACGACGATGCGGGACTGGCTTTCTCCGAACAGTGCCGTATCCCACCGCTGGGGAAGGCCTCCGTCGCCTCGAAACCCCACCCCGCCCTGGATGCAGCTTTCGGCCAGCGCCACTGCCAGCCCGCCTTCAGAGCAGTCGTGGGCCGAGGCGATGCATCCGGCCCGGATACCCCGGCGGCACAGCTCCTGCACCCGTTTCTCCAAGGCTAGGTCAATGTCGGGCCGGCCTTCCACGCGGCCGTGGACCAACTGGAGGTATTCGCTGCCGGCCAGGGCCGAGGACCGCGTTCGCCAGCCGTCGCTCCCCAGCAGGACTACCGGGAGACCTTCCTCCGGGAACGAGGACCGGCGGTACCGGGTCACGTCCTCCAGCAGCCCCAGCCCGCCCAGCACCGGCGTGGGATAGATGGCCTGACCCCGGGACTCGTTGTAAAGGCTGACGTTGCCGCTCACCACGGGCACGCCCAGGACCTGGCAGGCTCGGGCCATCCCCCGGATGCACCACTCCAGCTGGTAGTAAACCTCGGGTTTCTCCGGGTTGCCGAAATTGAGGCAGTCGGTGACGGCCAGAGGCTCGGCCCCAGAGCAGGACAGGTTGCGGCAGACCTCGGCGACGGCTATCTGGCCGCCCCGGAACGGGTCCAGGAAGCAGTAGCGGCCGTTGCCGTCGATGCTCAGGGCGATGGCTTTGCCCGTCCCCTTGATCCGCAGCACCGCGGCGTCGCTTCCCGGTCCCACCACGGTGTTGGCCTGCACCTGGTGGTCGTACTGACGGTAGACCCGCTCCTTGCTGGCGATGTTGGGCGACCCCAGCAGCTTCAGCAGTGTGTCTCCGGGCCCGGCGGACGGCAGCAGAACGCTGGAGAGGACCAGCCGCTGGCGTTGCTGCTGTTCCGGCGAAGGGACCCCCTTCAGTCGATAGCGGGGGGCGTTGACCAGGTGTTTGATGGGCAGCCGCGCCACCGGCTGGGACCCGTTGAATATCCGGGCTTCGGGCTGTGATATGACCTGGCCGATGTTATGGCAAGGAACATCCCACTTCTGGAACACCTTTTTGATCCGGTCCACCCCACCGGGGGGCACCACCAAGAGCATTCTCTCCTGAGACTCGGAGAGCATTACCTCATAGTCTCCCATGCCCTCTTCCCGGCGGTGGACCTGGGAGATATCCAGCCGCAGGCCGTGCCCGGCCCGGGCCGCGGACTCGATGGCCGCGCTGGTCAGGCCGGCGGCTCCCAGGTCCTGCACCGCCCAGACGACGCCGGTGGCGAGGGCTTCCAGGCAGGCTTCAATGAGGACCTTTTCCAGAAAGGGGTTGCCCACTTGAACGGTGGGGCGCCTTTCCTGCTCTTCTTCAAAGGTTCGAGATGCCAGCCCCGATGCGCCGTGAATCCCGTCCCGGCCCGTTCCGGCTCCCACCAGCAGGAAGACGTTGCCCACCTTCCCCGCCGCCGCGGTGGCCACGCGGTCTTTGCGGACCAGGCCGACGCACATGGCGTTGACCAGGGGGTTTTGGGAGTAGGAGGCGTCGAAGCAGATCTCGCCAGCCACGTCGGGGACGCCGATGCAGTTGCCGTACCAGGAGATGCCGCTGACCACGCCTTCGAACAATCGCCGGTTTTGGGGGTCATCCGCGGGACCGAACCGCAGCGAGTTCAGCAGCGCTACGGGCCGCGCCCCCATGGCCAGGATGTCCCGGACGATGCCACCCACTCCGGTGGCGGCGCCCTGGTGGGGCTCCACCGCCGAAGGGTGGTTGTGGGACTCGACTTTGAAAACCACGGCCAAGCCGTCGCCGATGTCCACCGCCCCGGCGTTCTCCTCCCCGGACCGGGACAGGACCCGCGGAGAGCGGCTGGGCAGGAACCGGAGCAGCGCCCGGGAGTGCTTGTAGCCGCAGTGCTCGCTCCAGAGGGCGCCGAACATGCCCAACTCCACCGGGTTGGGCTCCCGCTTCAGCCGGTCCACGATCAGGTCGTACTCGGCCTGGCTAAGGGCGATTTCGTCCAGGGTCTTCTTGCTTACGGGCACGGGTGGACCCCACCGCCGGCGACGCTGAAGTAGGTGGCTGCCGGGCCAAAAAACCCTCGGATATTCTCCGGTTCAGTCGTGGTTATCAGCGTTTGCTCGTATTGGGTTGCCTTCTCCAAGACCCTCTTCCCCCTCTGTGCGTCCAATTCCGATAGAACGTCGTCCAGCAATATGATGGGCCCCTCCCCGCGCACCGAGGCCAGGTAGGCGGCCTCGGCCAGCCGCAGGGTCAGGGCCAGGGTGCGGGCCTGACCGCGAGATGCAAAGGTGCCCATGTCCACCTCGTTTATCCGAAGATCGAAGTCATCCCGGTGGGGTCCCACCGCCGTGCCGGCCGTGGCCCGCTCCCTCGGCGCCGCAGCCGCCAGCGATTCACGGAACCGGTCCTCCGTGGCCGGGAGCCCGTCGCCAAGGGGAACACTGGGCCGGTACTCCACCTGCAAATCTTCCTCCGGGCCGCTCAATTGGCGGTGATGCTCGGCGCAGGAGGGAGCAAGGGCCTCAATCACCTCATGGCGCCGGCACGTGATCCAAGCGCCCTCCCTGACCAACTCGTCGTCCCAGAATGCCAGCTCACCGGCCTGGGCCCGGCCGTCCCGGAGCATCCGCAGCAACTGGTTGCGCTGTTGCACCACCCGCTGGTAGCGCTGCAGGCCCTTCAAGTAGAGAGGGTCGGCCTGGGATATCAGGATATCCAAGAAGCGGCGCCGGTCGGCGGGAGGCCCCTGGACCAGCCGGATGTCGTCGGCGCTGAACAGGACGGCGGTGACCAGGCCCACCAACTCCGATGCGGTGCGGCGCACCCGGCTGACCCGTATCTGCTTGCGCACCGATAGACCCCGGCGGCCGGCGCCATAGGGCCGGACGTCCGGCGCCCCGGAGCCGGGCACGCCGGGCAAGCATTGATACCCTACATAGATTTGAAGACGCTCGCCCTGTTGCTCAACGGTGCCGCCCACCAGCCCCTGGCCGCCCTCCGCGGCAGCCTGAAAGTTTACCACCTCCCGCTCGTCCCCGGCGCGAAAGGACCGGGCGATGGCCAGCAGGTAAACCGCCTCCAGCAGGGTGGTCTTGCCCTGAGCGTTGGGCCCGAAGAACACCACCACGCCGGGAGGAAGCTCGAGGTCCAACTCCACCAGGCTGCGGAAGTTGGTCAGGTTAAGGTGGGAGAGGTACGCCAACCGGTCCAAGCCCTCCCGGTACGCCGTTTATCACGGCTCCTATTGTACCAGCCGGGAACGGCCGAAAGCGCTGGAACTGCGGACGCTTGCGGGACCGCGGGCCGGTTGACCTCGCGGCCCAGGGGGTGGAATTGCTCCCTACTCCTGGGCTTGGAGAGTTTGAATCTCCGCTTCCAGAGCCAGGGCGCTGGAGACATCCCCGGCGGAGAGGCGAAAACAGCGGTCCAAGTAGAGCTGGGCCAACCTCGACCCTTTCCTCGAAGTGTCTTTTGCCACGGCCAGCAGGGTGGAAACCCAGAACTCCTCCGGCAGGTGCCGGGCCAGGGTCCTGATATCCTCAGCTGCCTCGTCGGCCTCCCGGGAGTCCTGTCCCTCCACGGCGAAGCGCAGCTTGCCCAGCAGCCGGGACAGCTCGCCGAGCTTGTCGCTCTCGCTCATCAGGCCGAAGAGGACCTCGTTGACGTGGTAGGAGCGGTCGTCCTCGGGCTCCCGGCTGGCGATCTCCGGGCTGCCGGCGGTTTCCAGCGCCGGGGCCGCACCGCCCCCAACGAAGCTGGAGTACATTTGCGAGTACTCCTGCACCGCCTCGGTGACCGCCTCCATCATCCGCGGCAGGTCGAAGGAAAACATGTTGGACCCGTAGACCAGGTCATCGTCTCTCAGGCGGCTCAACCGCTCCAGTTCCTGATAACTATCGACCGGCTCGGGAACGGGCGGCATGGCGAAGGCGGAAAAGTCGCTCAAGGGCAGGTTGCCCAGGTGGGAGGAAAGAAAGGGCGGGACATACTTGGTGAGGTCCGCCTTGATCGGCAGGGTGACGACGTAGGTGGCGTACACGCGGTCCGGTTCGGTGTCCACCCGGAAGTAGAGCATGGCGTGACCTTTGGGGCGTTGGGGGTCTCCCCTTTCGAAGGTGATGTCCATCTGCCGCTATCCCGCAGGGCCGAATTTACCGCAAGAATATTATAAGGCATCATCCAGGGGTAAGCCATAGCGTTGCTCAGGGTGCCCGGCCGGGGGACCCTCCTCAAATGCGCCCTGGAAAATGTCACCCCGAGTGAAGCGAGGGGTCTGGGTCTGGGGCTCCAGGAGGCCAAGGAGAGACCCCGCACTAGATTCCTCGCTTCACTCGGAATGACAGTCTTCGGGTAAAGCCCCGGCCGGGGTGGCCGCAGCTTTTCCGGGGAGAGGTTGCTTGATGGAAACCGGAAGGATGGGCAACCCCGCCATGAGGGGTCAGGATCGGTAATCCACGGCCGGGAGCCGTGGTTTGATGGGGGGCCAGATTGCTTGTATACTGTGGTGCGGGCCGGTGCGGACGGCCCATATCCGGTGATTTTGAAACCAGAAGGCCTCCGGCCGTCGGCCCGGCCGGCGCCGAGGCAACCCACATTGGCTCAGGGTTGGGCCGTCGGCTCAACTAATACCGATCATCATGAATTACGTTTCCTGTTGCCCGCCTCCCGGAGGTTGATCCTGGTCCGGAGGACGCGACAGGCTGCCTAGGGCGATGCGCGTCGCGGCGCCGGCGCGAGCCCTACCTTCGAACGGGTCTCAAGACACCCGGTTGGCCGCCAGGCGGCCGGCACACGCTGTAGCTGGGAGGAGTCGTGGAGTTCAAGATCGCCGTACTGGCTGGTGACGGCATTGGGCCCGAGGTAACAGCGGAAGGCGTGAAGGTACTGGAAGCGGTGGGGCGCGCTTTCGGCCACCGGATGGAGCTGGAGTACGGTGATGTCGGGGGGATCTCCATCGACAATCACGGCACCCCGCTTTTGCCGGAGGTGCGCCGCCTGGCGGAGTCGGCCGACGCGGTCCTATTCGGATCGGTTGGCGGTCCCAAGTGGGATGACCCCTCCGCCAGCGTGCGCCCCGAGGACGGGCTACTCCTGTTACGCGCCCAACTGGGCGTTTTCGCCAACATTCGCCCGGTCAGGGCCTACCCCTGGTTAGCCGACTCCAGCGTGTTCAAGCCCGAGGTCCTGAACGGCGTCGACATGGTGGTGGTGCGGGAGCTGACCGGAGGCCTTTACTACGGCCTGCCCAAAGGCCGCCACGAGACCCCCCAGGGCTGGGCGGCCGTGGACACCATGCGCTACAGCGAGGCGGAAATCGAGCGCATCCTGCGGGTGGGGTTCGAACTGGCCCAGGGTCGCCGGGGCAAGCTGGCCTCGGTTGACAAGGCCAACGTGTTGGAGTGCTCCCGGCTGTGGCGGCAGACGGCGACCCGCCTGGCGAACGAGTACCCCAACGTGGAGTTGGAACATGTGCTGGTGGATGCCTGCGCTATGCACCTGATCCAACATCCGGCGCGCTTCGACGTCATCGTGGCGGGGAACACCTTCGGCGATATTCTGACCGACGAGGCCTCGGTCTTGGGTGCATCGATGGGACTCTTGCCCTCGGCCAGCCTGGCCCAGGTTCCCCGGTTGCAAGGAGGCCAGGGCACGAAGGGCCTGTACGAGCCGATTCACGGAACGGCCCCGGACATCGCCGGGAAGGGCATTGCCAACCCCATAGGTTCAATACTCAGCGTCGCATTGATGGCGCGCTACTCCCTGGGTCTTACCGAGGAGGCGGCCAGCGTGGAGCGGGCTGTGGAGCAGGTGCTGGAGGGCGGCTACCGTACCGCGGACATCGCCGCGCCCGGCGTCACCCCGATCGGCACCGTGGCAATGGGCGACTTAATCGTGGAGGCATTGGCGTGAGGCTGGAGGCAGGCACCATATGAGCAGCGACCTGACCATAGCATTAGCCGTTTTCTTGGTCAGCGCCGGTTCCGTGATATTCTTCGGCATGCGCCTGGCGGTCTACGGCGACGCTCTGGCCACCCTGACCGGGTGGGGGCGGCTGTTCGTCGGCAGCGTGCTGGTGGCCCTGGCCACTTCGTTGCCTGAGCTTTCCACCAACATCTCGGCGGTGCGGCTCGAGCCACCCAACCCGGCGCTGGCCGTGGGCAACGTCCTGGGCGCCAACATGCTCAACATGTTCAATCTGTCGCTGGTGGTCCTGATATTCGGCGGAAAGCGGTTCCTGCAGCAGGTGGCCCCTCAGCAGGGGTACCTGGCGGTTCTGGCGATCGTCATGACGGGGCTGGCGGTGCTCTTCGGCGCCGTCAAGATGGAAATCTCCTTCTGGCAGGTCGGCCTATCGTCGGTGGCCCTCATCGTGGTGTTCGTGGCGGGCATGTGGGTGGTCTACAACACTCGGCCCCAGGAACCCGAAAAGGACGGAGCGGAAGAGGAAGGGCCGGGAATGACGCTGCGCCGGGCCTGGCTCTTGTTCCTCGGCGTGTCCGCCGGGGTGGTGATCGCCGGTTTCTTCCTGGCCTGGAGCGCCGACCAGATCGCCGATATTACCGGCGTGGCCTCCAGCACCCTGGGAATCCTCGCCGTCTCCTTCGTGACCACGATGCCGGAGATGTCATCGGCGATTGCCGCGGCCCGCATCGGGGCGGCGGACCTGGGGGTAGCCGGGCTCTTCGGCAGCAACGCTTTCAACGCCAGCATCCTGTTCTATGTCGACCCCTTCTACCGGGAAGGTATCCTGGGAAACCAGACGGAGCCGGCCCACTTCATAGCCGGGGGCGTCGCCGTCGGGCTGATGTTCGCGGCGTTGGCCCTCATCTTGTGGCGCAACCGGATCAAGGCCAAGTTGGTTGCCGCCGCGTTCGTGTTGATCGTGGTGGTGTATGTCGCGGGCGCGGTATCGGTGGCGACCGTGGGCGGGACGGAGGAAGATGATGGCGAGGAGATGGCTAGCGTCCAGTTGCGTGTGCTGCGTCAACTCGCTCGATGGTCTGCTGCACCTCGCCCCTGACGGCGTCGTCCGGGATGGTGGCCGCCGCGGCCTCCAGCGTGGCGCGGTATTGTGACAGGAAGTCGGCCGGGGCCTGACCGGAGGCCGCCCGGCCGCCGAATACGGCGAAGGTTTCGCTCAGCCGCCGGGCCAGCCCGTCAACGCCCAGGAGCCCCAGAATGGCCCGCAAGAACTCCCCGTCCTGCTCCAGGGAGATGGACAACCCAGGCGCCAGTTCCCCTCGCGTCCGGTCGTAGGCGAAATAGGCCAGTGATTCTACTACCAGCTCCGCTTCCCCCGATTCATCAAGGGCCTGGACCAGCCGTGCCGCCAGCTCGGGGTCGGCGTAGATCAGCCGGTAGATGATCCGCGCCGGCGGCGATAGCACGGGGTCGCCGTCCAATACTAGCCTCAATGCGGCATCCAGGTCGCTGCCCAACAGGCCCACGGCGGCCTGGGGCTGCCGGCGGATGAACCCTTCCAGGGGGAAAGGGGTCTCCAGATGCACCTCCACCGTTTCCTGAGTCTGGTCCTGCCCCCTGCCGGCGATGACCTCGTACATCCGGTGCAGGAACGGCTCGTCAATGATGAAGTTTCCCGACGGCTCCTCTATCAGAATGGTGATACCCCGTTCTAGCGCGGAGGTTTCAGCCCCGGCGGTGATGTCGAGCTTGACCAACAGCTCATCCGGAGTCAGCGAAAAGCGCAGTTGGGCCGGTACCGGCTCCATTAACCGCCGGATGGTGGTTTTGTCCAGCCCTCGAATCACCCGGCTGGCCGTGGCCGGGTCGTTTTCCCGGAGCAAGTCGAAAAACAGCCTCAGGTCCTCCTTCTGCTCGAAGCTGGCTTCGGAGATAAATGCGGCCAACTCCCCGGTGCCCCGTTGGGGGTCTTTCCGGCCGGAATCAAGGATGCCGTTGACCACGGCGCCGAACCGGTTGAGTCGATCCACGAAGCTGGCGGTTGCCTGCAGCGTGGCCCCCTCGGGCAGCTGGGCGCCTGAGCCGAAAAGCTCCAGTAGCGTGCGGTTGTCGAGAGCGGGCAGGAAATTTACCAGGAACGGCTGCCTGGGGAACTGCTCCGCCAGCAGCCTCGATTGCTCCGCGGGCGACCGCCCCGGCAGCCCGATCAGGAATTCCAGCGCCGCGGCCAGATCGGCGGCCCTGGGCAGTTCCTGTGGATCCAGCGAGGCGAGGTAGTCCCCATGTAGCCGGTGCAGGTCAACTTTGTCCCGCAGGTAGCCTCGCCAGAACTGGAAGTTCTCTTCTTTTTGGGGGTCGCCCAACAGCAAGTCGAACTGGGCGGCCAGGTCCAGCAGCCGCTGGCGCTCCTCCCTATTCAAGGTCTCCCTTCGCGCTGGGAGGAGCCCGGCCCCATCGCTGGGAGAGGGGAGCGACGGGTAACCCCTCAGGTCCAGGTGCTCGAAGCCCAGGTATTTGTTGGCTGCCGCCCGGTCCTCGTGCGGCAGAGATTGGTACCAGCCGACGGCGTCGTACCAGGAGTCAAAGGGGCCATCGCTCAGAAACCGGCTCCAGTATTTCCGCAGAATGGGCGGTGTCAGTGCTAGATTGCCGCCGGTGTTGTAGACGAGGCTGGCTTCCAAGTTGTGGAGCAGGGGATCCGGGTTATCCGCCGAGAGGTCGGGCAGGTTGCGCAGGCGTTGCCGGAGCAGCTCGAAGCCGTCGGGCGGTTGGGACATGAAGAACAGGATATCGGCGTGGTAGCGTTGAATCGCCGGAGAGAGGGACTCGCCCGGAAGTGCGTCCCAACCCAGCTCCGGCAACCCGACTATCGGGAAGCCGCCCCAGTAGGAATGGCCGATCTCGTGCATGACCCCGGTGGGCTTGGCTTCGCCCACGCCCGCCCACTTCTTGAAGCCATAGCTGCCGAAGAATCCAGGTTCCCCCTGCATCTGGCGGATGTCGAGACTCCGCAGCAGAGCGGCGCCGGCGCCGGTGAGGTCATAAAGGGTAATGACGGCGTCCAAACGTTGCTGGACCCAGGGCGAGTTGTCCGGGTTGGGCGTGGGCTCGGGGCCGGCCTGTGGCGCCGGGAGTGGAGTCGGCGAGGGAGCCGATTGGCGTGTCGGGTAGGGGGTGGCTGAAGGCGCTCCGGTGGCCGGGGCCGTGGCGGAGCTTGAGGTGGCCGGTTCCTCTTGGATTTGTATCACGCCGTCCGGCCGGTCCGGATTATTCGGCGTCTGGCCAACGGGAGGATTCGGGGTCGGTGTTGGCTCGGGATCTCCACCGCAGGCCGGCAGGGCCAGCACCGCTATCGCCAACGCGGCCGCGATCCTCGGCAAGGCCAATTTCACGGCTTTGCCGGGCAGGTTGCGGACCGACCCGGAAGGGAAAGCGATGCCGGCGCCGCCTATCCGCGCTCCCACGTCCTCTCCGGTGGGCTGGCGGCCCGCGCCAATCCGATTTGCGTAGGCGAGCGTAATAAGGGAAAACAATCCGGAGTGTGGGTGCCGGACGTGAGCGCCACTAACGGGGACTCATCTAGATAATTTCCAGCAACTCTTCCGTAATCGATCCGTCGGCGATCCGGAATAGGCGCACCTGGGGAGCATCGGCGTCCATCAATGAGACCAGGATGTACCGGATTTCCGGCCAGAGTCCGACGGTGCCGGCGGCGAGGCGCACGTCGGTATCGGAAGGGAAGGCTTCAGAGCGGGTGTGCGAATGGTATATGGCGAGGAGGTCCCAGCCGTTTTGCCCGGCCTCCATATCGACTTCGGCTATCTCCCGGGGGTCCATGGAAAAGCGGAAGGGGCTTGCCTCCACGTTGGTCATCCGGTAGAGCTTGGAGACCCGGCCCGATTTTCCGGACAGGATACCACAACATTCGTTGGGCAGCTCAGCCCTGGCGTGGGCCACCATATCGTCGATGTATCCTTTCTCGATCTGAGTCAACGGCCTCTCTCCTCACCCGGTCTGGATACCGGTCCTAATAGAAATATACCAGAGGAATCCAAAGGTGAGAAGCCGCTTCAAAGGGGGAACGAAGGAAGATCCCCCGAGGGCTGCATGGGTTCATCCAGCCGACGGAGTAAGGTTATGTATTACTTCAAAGCATGCAATAAGTGTAAGGGAGACCTATACCTGGAGAGCGACTCCTACGGCTCCTTCTTGAAATGCTTGCAGTGCGGGCGCATTACGGAAGTGGAAACACGGGGGCCCGGACTGCTCAAGGTGGATGCCCGGGATTTGAAGAAACAGGCGGCCTAACCTTTTTGGTTTCGCCGGCGCCCCGTTGGCCGCGGCCCGGCCCGTCTGGCCGGCGACCGGCGGCTTGGCCCTTGGCCCCCCGGCGCCGGATTCGGGGTCGCGTACGGCTCAGCCGGTGTTGTGGTGACCACGTACCTTCGTCTTCGCTACTGGGTCTTCAGCAGGTCGGCGAACTCGTGCACCGCCCTTTCCTGCAGCCAGTTCTCCAAGGATTTGGGGCGTAGGTCACGCACCAGCTTGATGGCATTCCGCGGGGTATAACCCACGTGCACCATGTAGCAGGCCAGCACCGTGCCGGTGCGGCCGATACCCGCCATGCAGGTAACCACCACCGGCCGGTCCCACGTTTCGATTTGCTCTTCGATGAACCGGACCATGCGCTTGATCTGGTGCATTTCAGGAGCGGAGAAATCGGGCACCGGCTCGAACAGGTCGACCAGGCCTACACCCTCCCCGGAAATGGTCCTCTCTTCCATGCGTATTATCGCCCGGATGTCCTGCAGCTTGAGGAACATCAGGTCGCGGCCGTTGGTGGGCCCGGCGGCCCCGGCCAGGACGCCATCGAGTAGCCAGCCAAAGTTCAAGTAGTTCACGGCGGGGACCCCATCAGAGACGGCTGGGTGGGAGCTTCGAGGGAATCGCTCAGGAATCGGCCCCGGCTTTCACCGGGCCTGAATCGCATCCATTATACTTTCTGGGTCCGGCGCCGGCCAGAGCCAGGGTGACGGGGGACCTCGCCTGATTCCCCTCTTACCAAGGGGGACTACGGGGGGATCACCGCTTCGCCGGGGGTACTCAAGCGTTGCTGAACCTCTTCCGGCGTCAGCGACTCCACCACCACCAGCTTGTCCCGGGAGGCGTGTCCCCGGACTATCCGGACCCGGCTCTTGGCGATTCCCAGGGTTTGGGCCAGCAGGGAGATGACTGCCGCGTTGGCCTGGCCGGCCTCCGGGGGAGCGGTCACTCGCAGAGGCAGGGTGTCGTCCCGGTAGCCCACCACCTGGTTGCCGGCGGCCTTGGGCCGCACCCGGACTTTGACATTGACGCCGTTTACCGCGGGCCGGGCCATGGCCGGTCCTCGATCGGCGGCACCCCCCGGAATCGGTCCATGGCGCTACTCCTGCCGCAGATGGGGCGGTTCTCACCTGGTTGACCCCGGCGGGTGGCGAAATCTGGGGAAGCTCCGATAACCGCGCCCGGCCCAACCGGGAAGCTCGCCGGTGGAACGCGCTGAGAAACCGGGTCTGCCGTATCGACACCCGGGATGGGCGCCGCCGGGGAACCGCCCGGTCGAGTATACCAAGATCGGGCTGGATAAGGAAAACGCCGCAGCCTCCGTCCGTGTCGATCGCCCAGACGCGCCGAGCGCCTCAAATCCGGAGGCGCCGGCCCGAGTCTTAGCCCGTCTCTGCCGCCCCCACGGTTAGACAGGATTCTTGCCCGATGCTATCATGAAGCTGTTGTCTCGACTGGCCGCGGGCAGATAGTGGAAACCTGAAAACCGGACCAGGATGGAGACCAGACGACGGTTCCCGTCGAAACCGAGGAAACTGGACACTCAATTTGAAGATAATAGACCTATTGAAGAATACCCGGACCATCTCTTGCGAACTCTTTCCGCCCAAGACGGCGGAGGGGATTCCCGGGGTGTTTCGGACCATAGAGCGGCTGAAGGCTTTCTGCCCGGATTTCGTGTCCGTCACCTACGGCGCGGGGGGCACCACCCGCTCCTTCACCGAGGAGATCACGGTGCGGATCATGGCGGAGGCCGAGCTGAGGGTGATGGCCCACCTGACCTGCGTGGGGCAGACCAGAGAGGAGCTGCACCGCGTGTTGGAGCGGCTGGACCGGGCGGGAGTCGAGAACGTCATAGCTCTGCGGGGCGACCCGCCCCGGGGGGAGAGCGGCTTCGTTCCCGTAGAGGGGGGCTTCAGCCACGCCACCGACCTGATCCATCACATCCGGCGGAACTTTGGGTTTGGGGTGGCTGCTGCTTGCTACCCGGAGGGCCATACTGAATCTCCCGACCTGGCGACCGACCTGGAATACACCAAGCTCAAGGTGCAGGGTGGGGTGGACTTCCTCATCGCTCAGCTTTTCTACGACAACAACGATTTCTTCAGCTTCGTGGACCGGGCGAGGCAGGCGGGGATCGATGTCCCCATCATACCGGGGGTGCTGCCCTTTCTGAGTACCGGCCAGATACGCCGGTTCACCGCCCTCTGCGGCTCCAGGATTCCGGAGGCACTGGACCGGCAGCTCGACAAATTTGCCGACGACGATGATGCGGTCCGGGAGCTGGGGATCGAGCACGCCACGAGGCAGGTTAGGGAGCTGTGGGACGCCGGGGTCTCCGGAGTCCACTTCTACGTCCTCAACCGGAGCTACTCGGTCTCGAAGATCCTGACGAATCTGGGCCTGCCAGGGCACACCGGGTCGTGATGCCCACCCCGCCGCCCGGTAGATAGCGATGCTCGCCACCGGCGTGGACATCATCGAAATTCCTCGGGTCGGACGGGTCCTGGAGCGCTACGGCCGGCGTTTCCTGGAGCGCGTGTTCACGCCCGGGGAGATCGCCTACTGCCGGGAACGGCCGCCCAACCTGGCGGCCCGCTTCGCCGCCAAGGAGGCCACCATGAAAGCCCTGGGCACCGGCAACCGCGGCGTGGGCTGGAAGGATATCGAGGTTGTCCGCCACGAGAGCGGCGCGCCCTCCATCAAACTCCACGGCCGGGCTGAGCGGCGCGCCCAGCGGCTGGGGGTTCAGGAGGTTGCTCTGAGCCTGTCCCACTCGCGTGAATACGCGGTTGCCTTCGTAGTGGTCCGGCGGGAGGTGGGCCCATGAAGATCGTCACCGCGGCCCAGATGGCGGCCCTGGAGGCGGCATCGGAGCGCCACGGTGTCGGCACGGATGCCCTGATGGAAAATGCGGGCCTGGTGGTGGCCCGAGCCGCACGGCATGACCTTGGAGGCGCCGCCGGGGCCAGGGTGCTGGTCCTAGTGGGCCCGGGCAATAACGGGGCCGACGGCCTGGTCGCCGCCCGCCACCTGCGGCGCTGGGGGGCTGAGGTCACCGCGTACTTGGTCACCCGCCGGCCTGACACCGACCCCAAGATGGACCTGGCCCTGGAGTACGGCGTCGGCGTTCTCCGCTCCGCCAGCGACCCCGGCCTGGCCCAATTGGAGCGATTGCTCGCGGGATCCCGGCTGGTCATCGACGCCGTGCTGGGCACCGGACGGGCCCGTCCCCTGGAAGGGGCCGTCCGAGACGTGATGCTGTGCCTGGGGGCCTGCCGGGGCCGGGGCCGGTTTTCAACGCCCCGGCCCCAGCCCCGGGTTTTGGCACTGGACCTGCCCACCGGCCTCGACCCAGATACCGGCGAGGTAGACCCGGCGTGCCCGGTGGCGGACCTGACCGTTGCCCTTGGGCTTCCCAAGGCCGGCCTGCTGGCCTTTCCAGGAGCGGCCCACGCGGGTGAGCTGAAGGTGGCTGATATTGGGCTGCCCTCCGGCCTGGAGGAAGAAGAAAGGATAGACCTGGAACTTCTGACCTCCGAGCTGGCGGGCTGGCTCCTGCCCGCCAGGCCGCTCAACTCCCACAAAGGCACCTTCGGCCATGCCCTGGTGATCGCCGGATCGCGGAACTACGTGGGCGCGGCCTACCTGGCCTCTCAGGCGGCGGTCCGGTCCGGCGCCGGGCTGGTAACCCTGGCCACGCCCCGGAGCGTGTATCCCATCGCCGCCGCCAAGTTAACCGAGGTGATCCACCTGCCATTGCCGGATGACGATGCGGGGCGCGTCAGCCCCGAGGCCGTCGACTCCATCCGCTCCAACTTGGAACGCTACAGCTCTATACTGCTGGGGTGCGGCCTGGGCTGGTCCGCGGGAACCACGGACTTCGTGGAGCGGCTGCTCCCGGAGGTGCGCCCATCAGTGCCCCTGTTGATCGACGCCGATGGGCTCAACAATCTGTCTGGCCTGGCCGGCTGGCGGCGGCGCTTGAGAGGACCGGTGGCCGTGACGCCTCACCCCGGAGAGATGGCCACTCTGACGGGCGCTTCGACCCTCGAAGTGCAGCAAGACCGGGTGGAATCGGCCCGCCGGTGGGCCGCGCATTGGAACGCTACCGTCGTTTTGAAGGGCGCCCACACCGTGATAGCCGAACCCGGCGGCCTGGTCCGGGTTTCGCCCTTCGCCAATCCCGGCCTGGCCTCCGGGGGCACCGGCGACGTGCTGGCCGGCATAATCGCCGGGCTGCTGGCCCGGGGCTTGTCCCCCGCCGATGCTGCCTGCTGCGGGGTGTACCTCCACGGGCGGGTGGCCGAGGCGGTGAGAGACCGTATGGGCGACGCGGGGACCATCGCCTCTGATTTGATAGAGCGGTTGCCGGAGACCATGGCCCGGCTCCGGCGAGACGCCTCGGCAGAAGGATAGGCCCCGCCAGCGCCCTCACCCAGCCCTGGCTGCGCCGGGGCATCCCTCTCCCGAAGGGCGAGGGAACGTGCGGTGGGCCAAACTGCACAGACGCACCAGCATAATCCTGGATAATCAAAAGACCGCTGGGATTGAGGGACGGGACCATGGTCGGCCCTGGGCACTATGCTATACTTTAACCGGCCACCAACCCTTCCAGGGCGTTTAGTTGGGCGGTTACGCGTTGACGTTCTATCAGAACCTTCTTCCCCTACAGTGACCAACATAGCCAGACACGAGCGCGAAATGGCAAACAGAGCGGATTCAATGCTATATCGTCAGAGCGGCCTCGCCTGCGTCTCCGGTCCCTGCCTCCTCGATCGTGTGCGGCGGGCAAACCCGGGATAGGTGGCGTCATGTCGCTGGCGCTTTTCCTCGAATCATTGGCGGACCCCTCGGCCAACGTTTTGGCCGGGGATTTCGTTGAAGCCTCTGACCTGCTCCCTCGAGAGTTAGGACTGTTTGCCAGGACCTGGTTCGGCATCCCCGCCGAGCGCCAGCGCTGGATCATCTCAACGATGGTGGAGTTGGCCGAAGACACCCCCGAGTTGGACTTCTGCGCGGTCTTCAAGATGTGTTTGAAGGACCGGGATGAAGAGGTCATGGAGAAGGCGATAGAGGGGCTGTGGGAGCACGAAGACCGGTCGGTGATCCCCAGTCTTGTCGAAATCCTGAAGTCCGACAAGGGCCCCAGAGCCCGGTCTGCTTCGGCCGTGGCGTTGGGCAAGTTTGCCGTCATCGTCTTGGAAGGAAAGCTGCTGCCTAAAGACGGGGAGTTGATACACGACAGCTTGATGGAGGTGCTCGCGGACCAGGACCAACACCTGGACGTTCGGCGCCGCAGCCTGGAAGCTATCGCCCCTTTCAACACCGGGGACATCAAGAAATACGTAAACTGGGCGTACGAGAGTCAAGATATGGACCTTAGGTCCAGCTCCATTTACGCGATGGGCCGCACCGGCGAACCAAGCTGGCTCCCCGTGCTTATCAAGGAACTCCAGAGCCCGGAGCCGGCTTTCCGGTACGAGTCGGCCCATGCTTGCGGCGAGTTGGGCGAGGAAGATGCCGTGCCTCATCTGGTCTCAACACTCCAGGATGACGAGTACCAGGTGCAGATGGCGGGCCTCGCCGCCCTGGGCAAGATCGGCGGCCCGTTGGCGAAGAAAGTGCTCTTGCACTGCGTCAAGGAGGGCGACGCCATGCTGGAAGAGGCGGCCCGAGCGGAGTTGCAGAATATAGAGTACCTGGAAGACCCGATGGCCTTCTCCTCTGAGGCCTAAGGGGCCTGGCCGGCCCTCCGCTTTGCCCGTGCCTCTTCCGGCGCCCGGCGCCCGGCAGCTCCAACTGGTCCTTGCAGTATCGGGTCACCGGAGGATTTCGCCCACCACCTTGTGGGATACTGTCCCCCTCTCCTTATTCAGCTTGACACTCCGGTCCAGTGCAACCTACACTGGCTTCGCGTGTCGCAGGTGCCCGCCAGGCGTCTCCAGACCCTCCCGTGGGCTGAATCCGGCCATTGAACCCACCGGAGCCAGGCCGGTCGTCACCGGTCTCACGGGAGCGAGGATGACGCCGGCTGGTAAATCCCCTTTGTCGTGAGCTTTGTTGACTCGTTTGTAGAGCCGGAGGAGTGTCATGGATGGAGCCACCGCTGTCGCCAATATCCTGAAGATGGAGGGCGTCGAATTCGTCGGGTGCGTTCCCTACCAGCCGATGCTCGAGGCCGCCGCCATCGCCGGAATCCGGCCGTTAATCTTCCGGAACGAAAGTACGGGCGTCCACATGGTGGATGGCTTTGCCAGGGTGACCAACGGCAAACGGACCGGCGTGTTCTTGATGCAGAACGGGCCTGGGGCGGAAAACGCTTTCGGCGGTGTGGCCCAGGCATTCTCCGAGTCGGTGCCCATCTTGCTGCTTCCCGCTGGGATGCCTCGAACCCGGCGAGGGGTGCACCCCAACTTTTACCCCACCCGCAGCTTCGAGACGATCACCAAGTGGTCCGCGGAAGTCAACCTGGTCGAGCGAATTCCGGAGCTGATGCGGCGGGCCTTTACCAAGCTGCGGAGCGGGCGGCCGGGGCCGGTGCTGCTGGAGATTCCCAACGATGTTGCGGTAGAGGAGCTGGCCGAGGAGCGGTTCGACTACGAGCCCCCGGTTGCGATGCGGACCGCCGGGGACCCTGAAGCCATATGCCGGGCGGCCCGAGCCCTGCTGGCCGCCGAGCGGCCCATAATTCATGCCGGGCAGGGCGTCCTGTACGCCGAAGCCACTGAGGAGCTGGTCCGGGTGGCCGAGTTCCTGCAGGCCCCGGTGATGACCACGCTTCCGGGTAAGAGCGCCTTCCCCGAGAATCATCCCCTGTCTATCGGCGCCGGAGCATCCAGCACCACCGGCGGCGTCCACCACTATCTGACCCGCGCCGACCTGGTTTTCGGCATCGGATGCAGTTTCACCAAGAGCAGCTTTGCCACTCCGATTCCCGCCGGCAAAACGCTGGTCCACGCGACCGTCGATGATGATGACATCAACAAAGACTACAAGTGCCAGTATCCGGTGGTGGGCGACGCCAAACTGGTGTTGGGCCAGTTCCTGGAGGAGCTGAAACGCCAAACCGGAGCCGAGACTCGGCCCGCGGACCAGGACCTCCAGAAGGAGATCGGCCGGATCAAGCAGGAGTGGCTCGACCGTTGGATGCCCAAGCTGACCTCCGACGAGGTGCCTCTAAACCCGTACCGGATCATCTGGGACCTGATGCACACGGTGGACCTGGACGAGACGATCATCACCCATGAGTCCGGCAGCTCCCGGGAGCACGTGGTGCCCTTCTGGGAGGCCCGCGACCCCCGCAGTTTCATCGGCTGGGGTAAGTCCACGCAGCTGGGCTACAGCCTCGGGCTGGCCATGGGCGCCAAGGTGGCCGCTCCGAACAAGCAGGTAATCAACATCATGGGCGACTTCGCTTTTGGGTCCGTGGGCCTGGATGTTGAAACCGCCGTGCGGGCGCAGATTCCGATCTTGACCATTGTCATGAACAACTCGATCATGGCTATCTACTCCGACAGCCGCTTCCCGGTGGCCATCGACCGCTACGACGCCAAGCGCGTGGGCGGCCAGTTTGCCGAGGTGGCCCAGGCCATGGGCTCCTTCAGCGAAAAGGTCACGGACCCTGGGGAGATCATCCCGGCCATTCGGAGGGGGCTGGAAGTCACCCGCTCCGGGCGTCCCGCCCTGCTGGAGTTCATCACCAAGGAGGAGGGCGAGTACTCCAGGTTCCGTTTCGGGTAGATTACCGGAGGTTCCAGCGGTCCCCATCTGAATGCAGGGTGGCGAAATGGACTATCAGCCCAGGGACGGCCACGGCCGCTACCAGCCAACGATCCGGGACCTGCCCCAGGGGGAGCGGCCCCGGGAGAGGCTGAAAGCCTACGGCGCCAAACTCCTGAACAACACCGAGTTGATCGCCATCCTGCTGCGCACCGGGATGCAGGGGGAGAACGTCCTCGCGGTGGCGACCCGCCTGCTGGCTCAATTCGACGGGCTGGCTGGACTGGGGCGCACCACCTTCGCCGAGCTATGCGCCCAACGCGGGCTGAGCGAAGCCAAGGCCTGCCAGCTTCTGGCCGCGCTGGAGCTGGGCCGCCGGTTCGTTTCCCTGGCCCCCGAAGAGCGGATGGTGATCAACTCGCCGGCAGACGTGGCCAATCTGGTGCAGGCGGAGATGGCGGTATTTGACCAGGAGCACTTGAGGGTTTTGCTGCTGAATACCAAGAA
Organism: Dehalococcoidia bacterium; assembly: GCA_030753265.1. The sequence goes on along the minus strand of JASMCQ010000026.1, from coordinate 2,325 downwards.
TGAAGTGCTCAGCATCCAAGAGATTTACGTCGGAAACGTGAACAGCTCGATGGTGCAGCCGGCCGAGGTCCTGCGACCCGCCGTCCGGGACAACGCCCCATCAGTCATCATCGTGCACAATCATCCTTCAGGTGACCCCACACCCAGTCCCGAAGACGTGTCCGTTACCAAAGAGCTTCTGGATGCCGGCAAGCTGATGGGCGTGGAGTTGTTGGACCACCTGGTAATCGGGAGTGGCGGCCGTTACATTAGTCTCAATGAAAAAGGGCTCGGCTTCAGTTAGGCTTGTTGCCGCCCTGACACCACTCTGGAGGACCCGGTGCATCACCTGCTGATCGCCATCGCCCTGCTGGCCTTCGCCGCGCTCGACGTGATCTTCGTAGAGTTTTCCGACACCCCGGCCGCCGCCCTCACCTTCGCCGCCATGTCGTTCTTGGTCTTGCTGCTCTTGAGCGGTTCGGCCGGCAGTTTTGGCCGTGAGCCAGAGGACTACACCACGCTTTTCGGCCCGATGCTGGGGCCGGGCCTGAAGGGTTTCCTGACCAGAATTGTGCTGGCCTCGGTCATTCCGGTGGTCCTGCTGGTGGCGTTGGCCTATGTTCCGGACCTCGACGACCCGTTGGACCCCAGCCAGACGGTGCAGTTGGGCTCGATATTAGCCGGTTTCTGGCTGTTGATGTCGTTGGCCCTGGTGGGCGCCGTGCTGGGTTTTCTTTGGCCTCGGTCCGGGGCGTTGGACGCGGGGTGGTGGTGGGCGGCCTGGTGGTGCTGATCCAGAGCCTGCTGAGTTGGGCGAAGTTTGACGCCAGCCGGGAGGCGGTGCAACTGGCGCTGTATACTTCGATGGTGTGGGTGTCCATCTGCCTGATCGGAGCGTGGGTGAGATTCGCATTGCGGCAGGTTAGCGACCACTACTTGTACCAGGCACGCGGCGACGAGCCGGAGCGGGCACCTGTCTTACCGGGGAGTTCAGCCCCAGAGTCCCAGTCTGCCGGTGAGGCTTGACCATGGCGGGCCGCGCCAGCGGTTTCGTTCACTTAACTCGCGTCAGTCTCCCCGGTCTCCTCGCAAACATTGCGGACGCGCCCGCCTCTTCCCCGGCGACGGGCCTAGTCAGTCGCAACTCCACGGAACGCCTCAGGCATCGAAGCCACCCCCGAGCCAAAAATCAGATAGCTTCGCAAGCTCGCCGGCGGGCCAGCGGGGATGAAAGATGCCGGTCCTCAGCCACCAGATTTCCGTGCCTGAAGAGGCGCGCCCGGAAGGCTAGGTCCGCAGCCATGACATGAATCGGCTCCAGGCGCTCCCGTACGGCGGGCCGGTAGGAAAAGGGAACGTTAGTTGGTAAACTGGTCAGCGACCGCACGTTCAACAGATTCCAGGCAATAGCCATCCGGTCAAGGCTGGTGGAGACGCCTCCGGCCCAGGGTGGGGACGTGATTAAATACCCCTGGCGGATGGAGCGAAAAACAAGATCCCAAACCTCGGCCGGGAAGGAGTAACGAATGTCCTATTTCATCGATGCCCAAGGGCGCGAGCCAATGCAACTGGTGCCCGGGGCGCGCACCCGCACTTTCTGGGGGGAGCACGTGCTGCTGTCCATGGTGGAGATAGACGCGAACAGCGAGGTGCCGAACCACAGCCACCCCCATGAGCAGGCCGGAATTGTGATTGAAGGGGAGTTGGAGATGGGCATTGGAGGTGAGGTGCGGACATTGAAACCGGGGGATATGTACATCATCCCCGGAGACGTGTTGCATTACGCCCGAACCGGCGGAGCGCCGGTCAAAGCGTTGGACATCTTCAGCCCGGTGCGAGAAGAGTTCCAATACTAGGGCTCGGTCAGCTTGTTTCTTGCATCAGGTCATTCCGAGGCTCAGGGCGAAGCGATGAATTACAAATGTCAGCAATTATGCTGACTGAGTCCAAGCTATCGAGAAGTTGAAAGAGGCTCTCCGGTCCCGGTGGCGGCTGAATAGGCTCACAACAGCATCGAGGCCGGAGCGCTCCGGCCGGCAGCCGTGGGCGCCGCGACTTGACAGTGGAAGCTCGAGGGTTTTACGATGCTTAATAGGCCGCCGGGGATTTAGTCCCAGATGTGGCGAGAGAAAGTATTTCCATATCTCAGGTTGGAGCCTTGGAGGGCTGACCCCCGGGAAGGGGAGACCAGGGGATATAGCTCAGTTGGGAGAGCGCGGCGTTCGCAATGCCGAGGCCGAGGGTTCGAGTCCCTCTATCTCCACCAAATGCCCCTGTAGCTCAGAGGATAGAGCGGCGGCGTCCTAAGTCGCGCGTCGGGGGTTCGAGTCCCTCCAGGGGTACCAG
>JASMCQ010000025.1 GCA_030753265.1 Dehalococcoidia bacterium | reverse complement strand
TCTCGCATGGAGCGCTCGGAGGCTCCGAAGAAGTCATGGGTCTTGATTTCGGCCAATTGCTGTAGTCCTTTTGCCCCGGCTATTGGTAGGAAGACCGGAGCCGGGCTTGCCCTTCTAGCGTCATCTCAAAAGGCGCCGGTGGCAACCGGCGCGGATGCTGGCATTGACAACTGCCTGGCCGTCAGCCGGCAGGCGGCGAGTCAGCCTCCCGGTCCAGGACCTGGGCCAGGTGTTGCAGCCGGATGCCGGAACCCTGGCGGCTGAGAGCGCCCCCGATGTGCATCAGGCAACCCATATCGCAGGAGACCAGGGTGTCGGCCCCGGTAGACATTACGTTCTTCACCTTGTCGGAGAGCATCCCCTCGGAGATGTGGGGGAACTTGACCGAGAAAGCCCCGCCGAAACCGCAGCAGGACTCTGCGTGGGGCAGGTCCCGCAGCTCCAGGCTGCCGACTTGGCGGAGCAGCTTCAAAGGCTCATCCCGGACCTCCAACTCCCGAAGCTGGTGGCAGCCGGGGTGATAGGTTGCCGTATCCGGATTGCTGACTCCAAGGTCCTCGACCCCAAGGACTTTGACCAGGAACTCGGAAAACTCGTAGACCTTGGCCGATAGTTCCTGGGCTTGCCGTAATAAGGCTGGGTCGTCTTTGAAGAGTTCCGGGTAGAAGACCCGCATCATGGCCGCGCAGGAGCCGGAGGGCACCACCACGTACCGGCTTTCGGCGAAGGTGCTGAGGACCCGCCGGGCCAGCAGCCGAGCCGGCCCCGTGAACCCGGAATTGTACACCGGCTGGCCGCAGCAGGTTTGGTCCAGGGGGAATTCAACGTCCGCGCCCAGCCGTCGCAACACCCGCACCACGCTTGCCCCCACCTCGGGATAGAGCTGGTCCACGATGCAAGTGACGAACAGGGCGGCTTTGACCTGGGTGTTACCGGACATTGAGAGTTCTCTCCCTCGCCAGGATAGTACGGGTAAGGTTAGCAGACCCTTGGAACCGTTGCAACCACGTCCCCCACGGCTTCAGGGTAGGTAGAAACCGTATCCAGAAATAATCCGTGGCAGATCCTTCAGCGAACGCCGCTCTCCGCGGAGTGGAAGATATTCCCAGGGGGCTGCCGGCGGTCAGGCGGCCAGGACAACGTCGAGGAGCGCCACCCGGCCCTCTTTCACCGCTGCCAGTGCATTCCTGATTGCGGGCGCCAGTATCTCCGGATCCTCTACCCGCTCCCCGTAGCCGCCGAAAGGTTCCACGAGCTGGGCGTAGTTGGGCCCCGCGATGTCCACGCCGTGGAATACCCCGGTGCCGGCGGCAACCCCTTGAGGGTAAAAATCGAGGTGGCTTCGCTTCATTACGCCGTAGCCACCGTTGTTGAAGACCACGATGAGTATTGGCAGGTTGTACTCTTGAGCCATCCCCAACGCGGGAATAATGGGGTTGTAGAGGAACGAGCCGTCTCCTTCTAGGGCTACAATGGTACGTTGCGGGGCTGCCAGCTTGGCGCCCAGCGCCAGGCCGAGGCCCAGGCCCAGTCCGCCGGTGGGATGAATATAGCTCTGGGGCTGGTTCCACCGAATCTGGCGCAGAATCGCCTGCCGGTGCATGATGGTTTCTTCAATGTAGATTGCATCCTGCGGCATCGCCTCGTTCAGCGCGGCGCACAGCCATTCCGCGTCGATTGGCTGCCGGCCCTTGGCCGTGAGAGCGGCGGCTTGATAGCCCTCCTGTAACTTGCGGTGCTCGTCCTCCCAGTGGTTCCTCCGCTCCTTCACCCGGCCGTCACCGGAGGCGGAGACTCGAAGGTCTTCGACCAGTAGCTTCAACGTGGTGGCCACATCTCCTTCGAGGTAGATGTCAGCCTGTAGGCTCTGGTACGCCATCTGGGCCTTGATGGGGTTTTCGTCTATCACCACCACGGTCCCTTGGGCGGGCCGGGAGCTGGGCGGGTACCAGGGAACGCTGCTCCCAATGACCAGGAACAGGTCCGACTGGCTCTGGAAACGCTTCACGTCGTAGCCCAAGTGGAGGGGGTGGTCCTTGGGAAAGTTGGCGTACAGGGGTGTCCCGCCCTCGACCACCGGCATGCCCATCAGCTCGGCTAGCTCCACCAGGTGCCGGAAGGCCGCCACGTCCCGCCCGGCGCTGTCGCTCACGGCCAGAGGGTTTCGGCTGGAGGCGATCAGCTCGGCAACCCGTTTTATGGCCGCCGTTTCCGGCTGAGTTTTCGGCGAGGCAGGCACCGGGCGCGTTCTGGAAGGTGAGGTCCATTCGTGGAGCATGGTTTCCAGGGGAATGTTCAAGTAGGTGGGGCCCCTCGGCACTCGTTGGGCCAACTCTCCGGCCCGGCTCAGGGTGTCGTACAGGGTCGGGGGGCTGCTCACGTGTCCGCTCCACTTCACCACCGAGTCCACCAGCCGGTTGGCGCCTCCCACGACGCCGTGGTTGCGCATCCATTGCCACCCCGGGTCGAAAGCCGGGTCTTCTCCGTAGGTGGAGGAGCCGCCGGAGCACACCAGCATCGGAACTTCGCCCTGATAAGCGGCTTCCAGGGCCATCGAAGCCTGCAGAGGCCCCACGCCGGCGTGGAGGAGGAGCGCCTGAAGCCGGCCGGTCAACCGGGTGTACCCCATGGCAAGGGCCACCGCCAAACTCTCATGCCAGCAATGGATGTATCCGGGTCCTTCGGTTTCGTCGGCCCGTTGGCGGGCCAGGGCCTCCCACACCGGCGGCCACTCGGACCCCGGTGAGGCGATGATGTAGTCGACACCCAGCTTCCGGAACGCCTCTAGAACGGCTTCTCCGCCGTCGTAAGCCTGGCTCATCGCTCAAGCCCTCCTTGGAATCACGACTTTGGAATCACGACTTTGGGAACCTGTCATTACCCCTACCGACAGCGCCGCGGGTTCCCGCCCACGGCGACCCCCATCGAAAATCAAGCCCTAACGGACCCTTGACGAAACGTCGAGCACGGACGGCTGGAAAAAGCTGGTCCCGGTGGACCGCTATCTCTGGGGTTCGACGATCACCTTCAGCGAGGACTGGGCCTCGGACGTAAGCTTGAACCCGAGGCCCGTGTCCGCCAGACCCAGCCGGTGGGTTATCATGTCGCCTACCCGCACCCTTCGGGACCGGATCAGCTCCAGCGCCGTGGCCAGGTCGGCGGGACCGGCGGCGTAGGAGGTGGTGAGGGTAACGTTGTTCCGGAAGAAGGTGTCGTTCACCGACACGGAGAGAGTGGCGCCCGGCTCGGTGGGCGCGAAGAAGAGGACCGTGCCGCCGCGCTCCACCGATTGCAGCGCCTGCTGGAGAGCCGGTATGGCCCCGGTGCAGACTACTACCAGATCGGCCAGCCGTCCTTCGTTGACTTCAAGCAGCCGGGCCGGCACATCCTCGCTCGCCCGGAAGACGGCTTCGGCCCCGAACCGCCGCGCCGCCTCCAACCGGTAATCGACCATATCCGTGGCCATTATCCGGCCTGCGCCCAGGGCTCCGGCCAACTGAATGTGCAGCAGCCCGGTGAGGCCGCTGCCCAGGACCAGAACGCTCCGGCCCGCCGGCAATGCCG
>JASMCQ010000024.1 GCA_030753265.1 Dehalococcoidia bacterium | reverse complement strand
CATCGGAGTCGGGTCCGCCCCTGCCGGCGCAGGCATCGGAGTCGGTTCCGCCCCTGCCGGCGCAGGAAACCGAACCAAGTGCGCCCCCGCCAACTCAACCACCGGCGGTGGCCGCGTCCGGTCCGGCTGTGCCGCCGCCGGACCCTCGAGAGACGCGGGCGAGTGAAGAAGCAACGCCGCCACCGCCGCCGCAAACTAATCCGGACCCCCGAGTGTTGGGATTCATCCCGGAGAGCTTCTTCGAGTTTACCGGGCGGACGGCGGTTTGGGCAGACGGTTGGACACTCTTCAAGGAATCTCCCGTTGTGGGTTACGGGTTTCACGCTGACCGGCTAAAATTTGGGACCCACATGCATAACTCATTCATGCAAGCCCTGGTCCAAACGGGCTTTCTTGGGACGATTCCACTCGTAGCCGCCCTGTTGCTCAGCTGGTACTTGCTGGTCAAGGCCGTTCGAAATCTCTCCCGTTTTTCCACGACTGATAGGCACTTGACCATCCAAACGGCGGGGATAATCGCATTTTTCTCGGTCCGCACCTTCACCGAATCCCCCGGGTCCTTCTTTGGGGTTGACTGGCTCCTGCTGGCTCCCTTCTTGCTCTACCTAACGTTGGTGATTCATAATTATGCCGGGGAAGAAGGGGGGAGCGGGAAGTCTTGAGGGACGCTGTTTCCACCCAAGTCCCCAAGTTCCGGAACCCGTGACGCTGGATCTTCCACGGCGTCGGGCTCGCGGGCTGTACGGGCGCCATAAGGACGCAGTCTTCCCCGGTGACCCTCCGGCCCCATCGGTCTTCACCAAGAAGTTTGGCGCGGTATTTGCGCCTCGCCATACGGATATCACCCGTCTCGAGTCTCTGGAGGTTTCACCTTGGGTTGCACGCCCGATAGCCAATCGAACACACATCAGGCTCTGAAATGCCAGGTTTGCGGCCTCGACAATCTGGAAAGCGTCCTGGACCTCGGCTATCAACCCTTGTGCAACGGGTTTTCGCCGGTCAGTGAAGCCAACCGGCCTCAGGTCTTCCACCCGTTGTGCTTGTACTATTGCCCTCAATGTTCGCTGGTCCAGTTGGGCTACGTCCTCCCAACCAGGGAGACCTTTGGGGAGCAATACACCTATCTGACGGGATCGAGTAGGTCCCTCGTGGATTTCTACGACAAGATGGCCGCCGCGTTCGTTGCTCGATTCGACCTGGGCCCGGGCGACATAGTGGTCGAAATCGGTTCAAACGATGGGACATTCCTGAAGTCCCTGCAGTCCCACGGCCTCAACGTGCTGGGAGTGGAGGGCGCCGAGCGCGCATCGGAAGTCGCGATAGAAGCCGGCATCCCCACACTGCCCTATTTTTTCGGTAAAGGTACGTCCTCCGATGTCAGGCAGCACCTTCCGCCGGAGGCGGAGATACGGCTGATCATAGCCATGAACGTACTGGCGCACACGGACAACATTCACGACTTTCTGCCCGAAGTAGCGGCGCTTATGGGACCGAATACCGTGTTCGCAAGCTCGTCTCACTGGCTAATCGAGCTGATCCGCCAGTTCGCGTTCGACACGATCTACCACGAGCATTTGAGGTACTATACCCTGAACAGCCTGATGAAGCTCTTCGAACGGCACGGCCTATACATCACCGACGCCGAGGAAACCGATTTCTACGGAGGATCGATTCTGGGGTACGCCAGCCGAAACCCAGAGAGTCAATCAAGCAACCTGAAGTCGCTGATGCGGGAAGAGCGGCAGATGGACGTTGTCCAGTCCTTGCGGGCCATGAAGCTGGTAATGCTGGGGAACAAGACCCGTCTGCTGAACCTGTTGTACGAGCTGAAGTCGACCGGGAAAAGGGTCGTCGGAATCGGGGCGCCCATGAAGTCCTCCACGTTGCTGAACTATTACGGTATCACGCCGGACCTGGTGGAGTACCTGGCGGAAGTCAATCCCCTGAAAGTGGGGACACTGGCTCCGGGTGTTGGCATCCCGGTGGTCGACGAAGAAATCTTCTTCAAAGAGCCACCGGATTACGCCTTGCTTCTCTCGTGGAACATGGCTGAATATATTATGCCGAAGTATCGTGAAATGGGTTACAAGGGCAAGTTTATCCTGCCGGTGCCCGAACCAAAGGTGATCGAATGAGCAGCTTGAGCGGCCTTGAACAGGATTTCCGTGACGCACGCGTGATAGTGACCGGCGCATCCGGGTTCATCGGTTTCAACATGGTGCAAACCTTGAGCCGGTTGAACGCCAAGACACTGGTGATCGACCGGGCCCAGCCACCGGCGAATATTCCCAATGTGGAGTTCGAGTGGGCCGACCTGCGGCACCTCAACCGGAATTACGAGGCAGACTATCTGATTCACCTGGCGGCGGTCACCAACGCCGGTTATGCGGAGAAGTACCCCCTAGACACGTATGAGACGAACGTCCTGGGCACCGCCAACCTGCTGCAGCATGTCCAGATAAAGAAGCGAGTGTTGTTCCCTTCAACGGCACTCGTTTATGAGGCATCGCGATCGCCGATTGGAGAGGATGCCGAGACGGACCTAACGTCGGTGTATCCTCAAACCAAGAGCCTCGGGGAGCAGATCATAAAGTTCTCGTGTAAGAGAATCGGCGTAGACTACACGATTGTCCGGTTCTTCAACGTCTTCGGCCCCGGCCAGCTCCCCATGTACATCGTGCCCCAAGTACTGCGCCAAATCAGTGAGGACCACCGGATAGTGGTGCGCAACGGGGCCATCATGAGAGACCTACTCTTCGTCGACGACTGCATTGAAGCCGTGCTCAAACTTGCGGTGTCTCCGTCGGCCATGAATTCGGTATTCAACATCGGCTCGGGCCACATTGTGTCAATCGCCGATGTGGCCACCGCAGCCGTGGGAGCATCGGGTGAGCGCGGAGTCGAGATAGTCGACCTGGAACAGAACATCGAAAACTCCCCAACCGCCCTCATCGCCGATATCAGCCGAGTACAGGCTACCATTGATTGGAGTCCCAAGACGAACCTTGAGGAGGGTCTCCGGAAGATGTGGAATGCTATGTGACGCGGGGCAACTTTAGCCGGGATAAATTCGAATGCGGGATAAATTCGAATGGAGGAAGCATCGAACAAATCCCATTCATGAGGATTCTGGGCACCCGGGTGCACGCCGTCGAGAACCCCCAGGTGGTGGAACTCATGGCTCACTGGATCGAGACGGACCACCAGCGATGCCATCATGTAGTCAATACCGGCATGCATGGTATCATGGAGGGGCATAGGGACCCGGAGTTCAAGGCAATCCTCAACGCCGCGGACCTCTTCGCACCCGACGGGGTATTGGTACTCATGATAGCCCGCCTGCGTGGCCATTCCCTGCGAAAGAGCAACACTGGACCGCAATTGATGTGGGACTTCAGCGAGGTGGCGGGCCACAAGGGCTACAGGTATTTCATCTTTGGTGATACTGAAGACACGCTTCAACCCTTGGCCGAAAAGCTGACGGAGGCGTTTCCCGGCCTCAAGATAGTGGGGCTCCATTCACCCCCCTTCCGGCCCCTGACCTCCCAAGAGAATGAGGCGATCGTCGCCGCCATCAACGAAGCCCACCCGGACGTACTATGGGTTGGCCTCGGGGCCCCCAAACAGGAGAGATGGATTTCCGAACACCGCCACCGGTTAAACGCCACGGTGGTAGTTGGAGTAGGGGCTGCTTTCAAGTTCCATAGCGGCAAGGTCGAGCGAGCCCCTACCTGGTTGCGCAATTGGGGCTTTGAGTGGCTGTGGCGGCTCCTCCGCGAACCCAAGCGGGTGTGGAGGCGGGTCTTCGTCGATGCACCCCAATTCATAAGCCTGGCAGCGCTGGAGTTGAGCGGCCTGAAAAAGTTCGACTGACCGGCCCAGCGGTGAGACCGCACCGGTCCCGAATCCGGGGCGGTCCGCACCGTCACCCGGCCGTGAACAATGCCCGGGTGACCTCATGATTTATCGAGGAGTGATCTAATGGCGAAACGTGCTCTCGTGACCGGGGCCGGCGGCTTCATCGGGCACCATATGGTCAAGTACCTGGTGGACCGAGGGTACTGGGTCCGGGGCGTAGACCTCAAAGAGCCGGAGTACGAAGCCACCGCCGCCCATGAGTTTGAGATACTGGACCTGCGCCGGTGGGACAACGCGCTGCTGGCTACCCGCGGCGTAGACCACGTCTATAACCTGGCCGCCGACATGGGGGGGATCGGCTACATCTCCTTCCATCATGGGTACTCGGCCCACAGCAACATCCTGGTGAGCACCCACATGCTGGAGGCGAGCCGGGTCAACGGCGCATCCAGGTTCTTTTTCTCCAGTTCCGCCTGTGTCTACCCGCAGTACCGGCAGAACGTGCCCGAGGTAACGCCCCTCAAGGAGGAAGACGCGAGCCCCTACGATCCCGACGAGGGCTACGGCTGGGAAAAACTGTTCACCGAAAAACTCTGCCAGTACTACGGAGACGAGTACGGCCTGAAGACCCGGGTCGCCCGCTTCCATAACGTCTATGGCCCCCTGGGAACTTACCAGGGCGGCCGGGAAAAGGCCCCCGCCGCTATTTGCCGCAAGGTGGCGCTGGCGGAAGATGGTGGCCCCATCGAAGTTTGGGGCGATGGGGAGCAGACCCGCTCCTTCATGTACGTGGACGACTGTGTAGAGGGAATATACCGGCTCATCCATTCGGACCACAGCCAGCCGCTCAACGTGGGAACCGACCGTCTCATTACGATAAATGCGCTGGTGGACCTCGTCTCCGGCATAGCAGGCAAGACGCTAAAGAAAGAGCATAACCTCACGGGACCCCAGGGGGTGCGGGGCCGCAACAGCGACAACACACGGCTCCGCCAGGTCTTGGACTGGGAGCCTTCCATTACCCTCGAGGACGGCCTGGCAATCACCTATCGGTGGATCGAAAACGAGCTGGTCAAACAGAGCAGCGCCGCCGGAGTTGCCCGGTAGCCGGCGGACCGGCTGACCAGGGGCAGATAAAATCAATCCCTGGGGTTCATTGCGAACTCATGAGGGCTGGACAAGATGGCGAATCAGGTTCCTAAACCCAGGAGTGGCTCCTACAAGATATGGTTTGACTATAGCCTGCTGGCCGTGGCTCACCTCTTTCTCTTACCTCTCTGGCTGCTGCTCTGGACGTTGATTCCCCTTGTTATCTGGATTGGAGACCGCGGCCCCGTTTTTTACAAGCAGAATCGAACCGGAAAGAACGGGAAGGTATTCTCTATCCTGAAATTCCGCACTATGGTGCCGGGGGCCGACCGAAGCGGGCCGGCCTGGACCATGCCGAACGACCCACGGGTGACTCGCGTCGGCCGGCTACTGCGCCGCACGGCGTTGGACGAGCTTCCGGGGTTGGTCAGCATCTTGAAGAGAGAGATGAGCTTCGTCGGCCCCAGGGCGCTGGACACGGAGGAGCAAAGGACGCTGGAGCAACAGGTTCCCGGTTTCGCGGACCGCTTGCAGGTTCTTCCCGGCCTCACCGGGCTGGCCCAGGTGTACGACCTCACCGATGATGCTCAAGAAAAGTTTCGCTACGATTTGGAATACCTCCGGCGCATGGGGCCCTGGCTGGATGTACAACTCCTGAGCCGTTCGGTGATGAACACTTTGGCGAGACGCTGGGACCGGCGTGGCGGAAAGTCCACGGAGATCGGCGAAATCCCGGCCCCGGTGGACGCGGGCACCCAAGATCGCGAGACCGCGAACGGAGGTCAGGTCAAACCGGGCACCGGGGGCTAATGGGCATCCACCAAGGCCCTCGGGTTTACGGCCCCAAGGTGCGGGGCTACCATTCACCGCTCTCCAGTATGGCCGCTCGACCAAGGAGCGGCCAGTTTGCTGTTTGACATGGCAGTATATGCGGCAAAGAGGATGAATCCAGCCACAGGAATCCGGGCTACAGCCCGCGGAAGGCTTTCGCGGATCGGGTGGGCGGCTCAGCTCAGGGAAGGCGGCCGGTGAATCCCTCAGAGGGGACCTCCGAGCATACCCGCGCGTCCCGATTTGGGTACTCGACTAGCGCGAGCTACTTGCTCCCGGTCAGATCCATGCTCTCCAAGCTTGGTGTCCGCCGCCTGCTCTTTGTAGTTTCTTGCGTTGCGGTCCTTCTGTCTCCGTTCGCCTACATCGGCAATTACGCGGGCGACTCTCAGGTCCACCTCATCTACGGCGAGAACGCGGCCGAGGGGAGATTCTTCGAATTCAACCCCGGAGAGAAGTCTCCCGGTGTAACCAGCCCCGGGTACATGCTGTTCATCGCCGGCCTGTACCGGGCATTTCCCGCCGCGGCAGTGCCGGCCATCGTCAAGGGAGCGAACCTGCTTCTATGGTATGGGCTCGTCGTTCTCGTCTTTTTGACCGCCCGACGCTACCTGCGCTCCGGCGTTTGGGCGATGATCGCCGCTCTGGCTGCCGGGTTGCTGCCCGGTTCGGTGTACAACTCCACCATTGGGATGGAGAACGGGATATTTGCCTTCTTCATCTTCCTTTGGTTTTATGCCGCCTCGCGGTCCGGGTGGTTCACGGTGCCGGCGAACGTAAACAAGACCGTGCGCCACGAGCTGGCCCTGGGGTTTCTCCTGGGACTGGCCTGCTGGCTCCGCCCGGAAGGGTTCATCGTTGCTGCCATCGCGCTCATCTATCGTGGCCTGACGTCATTCGGTTCGGGGCGAGCCCTGGCCGGGACCATGCTTCGCTCCGCGGTCTTTTTGGCGCCCTTCCTGATGATGACCGGCGCCCTGGCCTATTTCCATCTTTCTCAGACCGACCACCTTCTCCCAAGCTCTGGGCTATCCCGCATGTTGATGAGCAATGTTTCCCCGGATTCCTACCAGATTGGCCCTCTCTTCGTCAGCTCCAGGTTCGCCATAAGGCTTGCCGAGTACTTCCCTTTGACGACCCTGTGGCTGCTCGCCAACTGGCTGTACGTCACGGGACGCCTGGAGCTTCACGGGTCGAAGAGCGGGGCAGGCTTTCTCATCGTCCTGTTCTGGGCCGGCTTCATCCTCTACAGCTCTTTGCTTGGCTCGATTCACGTCGCCCGCCTCGCCATTTTCCTGATGCCTGCGCTGGTGCTGGTGGCCGTGATGGGCGCTCAATGGCTGTGGAATACCTGGAGTCAGTCCCGGGGCTCAACCTACAGATACGGGCTGCGGATCTCGATGGTTGCTTCGGCCGTCGTGCTGGGCGGAGTCTTCCTGGCGGAAACCGGCCTGAGGCTGGAGCTGGACTCCGACGCGTCATTGTGGAGGTGCATCAAAGCCCCTTCGGAGCGCCAAGCCACCAGCGATGCCCTTTTCAACCTGCTGGGCCAACCCCAGACCCTGCCCATCTCAGTTGCGATGCAAGAGGTCCAGCTCCGCTACTGGCTGGATGATCGTTTTGAGGTCCGTTCCCTCGATGGAAGGGTCGACCCGGCCCTCCTTGACCACGCCACCAGGGTTAGCGTCGATCACATCGGGTACTTGAAAGAACGGTGGGTTCAATTCCTGTTGGATACGCCGGCCTACAACCGTGATCCGCACCTCTGGTCCCTCAGACGGCTGGCCGAACTCCAGCCGGGCGAGGCTCTCGACCACGAAGGGCTGGCCTTCTCCCGCCTCCCGGTCCAGCCTCCGGTCCCGGAGAAGGGAGGAACCAAGGGTCCCGGCGGATGGCGATGGTTTGCCAACGCCGATGGTCCCATCGTCCTCCGGACGTTCACGCAGGTGTTGATCCGGGTGGAACCGGCGGGTCCAGGGTAAAGGTCGTACTTTGAGCTTCAATGTGCAGTGGACGCCTTTCGATCGACGCAAGTATTCGACCCTGCCTGGGTTGGCAACCCTGAATCCCCGGAGCCGGGTGCTTCCCGATGGTCCTCGCCCGCGGGCGGCGACGGGCGTCCGCGGGCGTTGCAAACCGTATTCCGCTGGTGGCAAGACATCCACGTCAAGAAACCACGGGCCACCTTCGAAGCGATGTGGCAGAATTGTCGCCAGGCCGGCGGACGGCGCGCCCTGCCAGGGCCGGACTATATCCTTTACAGCTTTGTCCCTGCCGAAGTGTGGTGACAGGGGACCTTGGCCAATGCGAGATGGTGGTACCGCTTCCCTTGGGCCACCGGTGTTGCCTTCGATCCGTTCCGGCAAACAACCGAGCCGGATGCCCGGCGCTTCAAATTGGTATAACAAGGCCGGAGCGGTTCCGGTCTTCTTGAGCGCCCGAGACGTGAGCCGCGATATTCGATTGGTTGACTCTTGGGAATGCGCCGCCCTTGCCGGCGCAGCCCTACTTCCCGAAGAACTCAGGGTGGCAGTGTCCGGCCATGGCGCGGGCCTCCTCCACCCCATGCTCCTACAAATACGTTCCGGACGGCAAATTTGACGACGGCTAGAAATCAATTGGCTCCTTCGGGCGCCAACGTAAACCTATCCTTGTGGGTCAACCGGGGCCTGGAAGCTCTTTGGCTTCTGACGGTTTTCCTGGTGCCGCTGGCATTCCTGGACCGCGACTACGCGAGGTCCGAGGCGTTGATCGCCTACGCCGAAGTACCCAAGATCGCGCTGTTGCGGACGCTGACCGGGCTGATGGCCGTGCTCTGGCTGGTCGAGTGGGTCGCTCAGGGCCGGGTTCCCTTCAGCTCCTTGATCAGCGGCGGATGGTCCGGCGTTCGACCGTCCCTGTGGCCGGCGGCTCTGTCCAAATGGCTTAGAGAAAGTCCGACCCGATGGCTCCTCCTGGCCGTTGGGGTCTACCTAGGGACGACTCTTCTCAGCACCGTCCTGTCGTCATCGGTCAACACCAGCATCTGGGGTGAAATACCGGGCCAGGACGGCTACTCCGCGTACAATGTTATCGCCTACGTGCTGCTCTTCTCGGTGATCGCGACCCACCTGAAGACCCGGGCCCAATTGTGGCGCCTGCTTGGGACAATCGTAGCCATGGGCGTGTTCTTGGCCGGATACGGGATGCTCCAGCACTACGGGTTCGATTTTTTTGACTTGTCCGAAATCTCGGGTTCCGGTTCTCGCCGAGTAACCGGCACCACGGGTAATCCCATCTTCACGGCCGCCGTCCTATCCATGACAATACCGGCCACATTGGCGGTAGCGGCCGTTGCCATGCCGGAACCGGTAGCAATGTTCGGACGTCGTGTCGAAAGCCAGTGGCAATGGGCGCGGTCACTGGCACCAATGGGTCTCTGGGCGGGGGTCCTGACGGTGCAGCTGCTGGGGATCATGTTCACCTTTAGCCGGGGCCCTTGGGTGGGCACCATCGTGGGCCTGGCTTGTTTCCTGGGCCTGAGCCTATTGGTAGCTGGCTGGCGGCATTTCTGGCGGGCCTCCCTGGTATTGGGACTGGCCGGGGCCTGGTCCCTGGCTTTTCTCCAGTGGCAGGGAAACATCAACTTCTTGAACAGCGGGCCGTTGTTTAGTCCTCTGATGGCTCTGGGAGGAGTCCTAGTCGCCGGGGCCGTATGGACTAGCATGCGGGTCCTTGGGCTGGCCGCCCTCGCGCTGGGAACCGTAGGGGTGGCAGTAGCTGCCCTCATCCTGGTCCCTATATGGTTTGGAGGCAGCGGACCCGGGTCGTCCCAGCCCGTCACGGAGGAAAGAGCCGGCGAACTTGCCCAACGATTCTCTTCCATCAGAACCGACGTGCTTGGCGGCTTCATCGGGGGCCGCGGGACCCACTGGACAGTATCCTGGAGTCTCATACGCGGCCACCCGTGGTTCGAGTTCGATGACCTCAGCCTCCGTCGGCTACGCCCACTTATTGGGTACGGGCCGGACCTATTCCGGTACACGTACCTGCTGGAGAGCCCCCCTGAAGACGTGGGCCTGCTTAATTTGGAACCAGACCACGCCCACAACTATTTCATCCACCAGGCCGTGGAGCAAGGATTTCTAGGACTACTCAGCTCTTTGGGTCTATTCGCCGCTGTCTTTCTGGCTGGTGGGTACATGGTGTGGAGGCACAGGCAACGCAACTATCAGACCCGTTTCCTCCTGCTGATTGGACTTGTTGCGATACTGGCGGGCCGGTTCCTGGAGATGCAAGTGGGCATCGCCAGGGTGTCCGACCTGACAATTCTCTGGACACTGCTGGCGATGTTCGCCGCCTTGTCCACGGTAGTGAGCGCCTCGGAGGCAGTTCCGGAGCCGGCTCAACCACTGGACAGGCCCCAGCGGCGCCAACGCGGCCGGAGGGAGGTCGCCGCCGTTGCCCTCACTCCAAAATGGGCGTATCTATGGTGGCTTGCCATTGTGGCCGCGCTGATTGGCATGATCGCGGTTGTTACGTGGGTGAAGGGAATCAACAACGTTCGGGCCGCGGTGAGCGCGGGAGACGCCGTACGGAGCTTCCAGCAGGGTGACCTCGAAGCGGCCATGGCCAGCCTGGACCGGGCGATCGAGTTGGCCCCAAATGTGCCGGTCTATTACAACTACAAAGCCAGCGTATACCTGACGTACCAGGTCACGCAGCGTTCCACTCCAGAACCGGAGTGCAGTAAACAAGTAGACATTGGCTACAGCGAATGCCTGGCCTTCCAGAGGTATTTGAGCGACCTGGCAGGAGTTGATAGGCGTCCCTTCTATTATCGCTCCCGCTTGGCGGTGGCCGCCTCAGCCTATGATCTGCGGGACACCGATTATTCCATCAGGACAGGTGAAAATGTCAGGACCATACGGCTCCGCGATGAAACTGTCCGGTATTACCAGGAGAGTTTGGCGCTGGTCCCCGCAAACTGGCACCTGCAAAACGAGCTGGCCGACGCCCTTTTAGAAGCCGGCCGGCCCACGGAAGCGCTGGAAAACCTCGAGGGATCCCTGGCTATTACCAAGGACACCGCCCTATCGGCGAGGGCCCCATATCTGCAGGCTACGGCCTACCGGGACCTGGGCCAACTTGAGGAGTCCGCCAGGGCCCTCGAGCGAAGCCTCGCGATCAGTTTCACTGCCCCTTGGGCGCCCGAGGCCATCGAGCGTCTCCAGGAAACTTACGTCGAGCTGGGCAGGCCGGTCACGGTTGAGTACTTTGACGGGATCATCGATCGGAACCCCGAAGACGCCATAGCTATTTACAACCGCGGCCTGGCCTACCGCCGCCTCGGTCAACCGGAGCGGGCCGTCGCGGACTTCGGCCGGAGCATCGCCCTCGGCTTCAGGTCTGCCGAAGTCTACGCCGCCCGAGGCAACGCTTTCTTCGCTACGGGGACCAACGACGGCCAAGCCAGGGTCGACT
>JASMCQ010000023.1 GCA_030753265.1 Dehalococcoidia bacterium | reverse complement strand
CAGCACAAATGGGACAGTTTGGGACCCAAGAGATCAGAGGTGTGGGAGAGCTTGAGTGAATTCCCTGAGGGTCCGGTTATGACGTTTTCGCCTCTCGATGGTCTGGGCCTCTTCGGTCCGCGCTTCTGCTGCCGTGGCCTTGCTGATTTCTGACTGGGACACATTTGCTCCTTTCTGGAAGTAATGTACCTTCGTTCCAGGAGCTCACGCCACCTCCCCTTTTCTCGGGTATTCTTACCTCCCAATGTGTCCCATTATCGCTGACGGTCTAGAGTAAGAATAATGCATAGCCTGGCCGATAAACTATCGCTATTCAAGATAGTTCACCGGTCATTCCCGTCCGACCACCTTTCGCTGAACCACTTTCTGGCCCGTTCTTACCGGTCGAGGTTGACCCGGGATACCCGATCAAGAAACTTGCTGATGACGATGTAGTGGAAGTCGTAGCCGAGCAACGTGTCCAAAGCGGCCCACAAGGAGTACAGGAACAGCAGCAGGGCAGCAGTGCCAAGAGTCAAGGCCAGGCGGTATGGCAGGTCGGCGACAACGACGACGGTGGCCATGATCACGATTGAAGAGTGAATCGCCGATGCTTGCAAACCTTGAAACGCTCCCCAGGCCAGCTTCCTGCGCCGGAACGAGCGCGCTATCAGGTAGGACACGACCGGGCAGGGCACCAGGGAGAAGGGAACGGGGAGCAGAAGTATGCTTAGCGGCACACCGATCAGCAAAGCGCTGCCGTGGGCGATGGAACTGCCCCGCCGTTCTAATTTCGTATATTGTGGCGCTTCTGGCTCCAGATTCCGCGCCGGTTGTCCCCGGTTCATAGCGCCTCCGGCCAAGAGTTGGATGGACCAGTCTACCGGCTCAAGAAAGCTCCCTTTTAGCCCCGCCAGTTTGGCGGGCGCCGGCATGGTCTCGGAAGTCTTCAGGCGACCCAGCGGCCCTGGCTCCAGCCGGTTCATAGCACGATGATACATTCTTGACGTCAAGCGCACAATTCTTCATCCACGACGCCGCCGCGCGGGCCATCGGGTCCCAGACCTTGGAGCCGCGGGCGGGCAGCTTCCCTCTGAAACAGTCCGTGATCCGGGTATGCCCGTGAGCTGGAAGCGGTATGGCCAGTTCCTCAGATAGGTTGTAGACTGGTATTGGCCCGCCCTGAGGACTGGGCCACGCCGGGAAGCAGCCTGATATCCGGCGCGACCGACCGCGGGGGCACCTAGGGCCCGTATCCGTGCTGCCCGTACCTACAGTGTAAGAGAGGTGAAGGAATGCCACCGAACGGAATTCCCTCGTACCGGTTTCCGGCCCGGGGCTCCAATCACATGGTGGTCGCCGGCCATTACCTGGCCGCCGCCGCGGGCCTACGTATCTTGGAACAGGGAGGCAACGCCATCGATGCCGGTGTGGCCTCGGGTATCGCCGTCAACGTGACCATGCCCCATTGGACCAGCTTCGCCGGAGTAGCGCCCATCATCATCTACTTGGCGGGTGAGGACGAGGTGGTGACCATCAGCGGCGTAGGGCGTTGGCCCAAGGCGGCCACCCTGGAGTACTTCCGAGATACCTACGGCGAAATCCCTGTCGGGGTGGCCCGGAGCGCGGTGCCCGGCGCCTGCGACGCCTGGCTGCGCGCCCTTGAGTTGTACGGCACCATGACCTTCGAGCAGGCCGTGCAGCCTGCCCTGGAGCTGGCCGAGGGTGGGTTTCCCGCCTCCGAAAGTTTTGTCTCCCGGATCAAGGACCACGAGAAGTTTCTCAGCGCCAACCCCGGCAGCCGCGAGCTGTTTTTGCCCGACGGCAAACGCCTGGAGCTGGGGCAGCATTTCGTCCAGAAGGACCTGGCCGGCGTGTTCCACGGGATGATCGAGGCGGAGCGGGCTTGCTCCGGCGGTGGACGAGAGGCCGGCGTCCACGCCGCGCGGGATTACTTTTACAAAGGGGACGTGGCGGAGAAGATGGTGCGCTTCGCCCAGGAACAGGGCGGCCTCATAACCATGGAGGACTTCGCCGACTTCAGCGTCAAGGTGGAGAAGCCGGAGACGGGCACCTATAACGGCTACACCCTCTTCACCTGCGGGCCTTGGTGCCAGGGACCCAGCCTCATCGAGGTGCTTAACCTGATTGAAGGGTATGACCTGAAGTCCATGGCCCACAACTCCGCCGAGTACATCCACATCTTTACCGAGGCCGTCAAGCTGGCCTTCTCCGACCGGGATGCCTACTTCGGGGACCCTGAATTCGTGGAGGTGCCCATGGCGGGCCTCCTGTCGAAGGAGTACGCCGCCGAGCGCCGGAAGACCCTCGACACATCCAAGGCGTGGCCGGAGCTGCCGCCTCCGGGCAATCCCTGGCCCTTCCAGGGAGTTGACCGGCCCGCCGCCAGGGGCGTAAACGTCCCCGAGCTTGCTGCTGCGCCAATGATGTCCGACACCGCCTCCACCTGTGCGGTGGACCGGTGGGGCAACGCCTTCGCCGCCACCTTCAGCGACTCTTTTACCGCCACGCCCATAGTGCCAGGCCTGGGCCTGATAATCTCCTCACGCGGAGGCCAGAGCTGGCTCGATCCGGAACTCCCCAACTGCATGGGGCCCTGGAAGCGGCCTCGCATCACGCCCAATCCCGCGATTGCTTTCAAGGGTGGCAAGCTTTTCATGCCCTTCGCCACGCCGGGGACCGACGCCCAAGTGCAAGCTATGGCCCAGATGTTCGTCAACATGGTGGATTTCGGCCGGACTCCCCAGCAGGCGGTGGAGGAGCCCCGGTTCAACAGCTTCAGCTTCCCTGGCTCCTACTGGCCCCATGCCTATCATCCGGGCATGGTGCAGTTGGAGGGCCGCATCGCCGAGGAGGCCGGCGCCGGGCTGACGCGCCTCGGGCATACGGTGGAATGGTGCCCGGACTGGACCTGGGATGCGGGCGGCTTGTGCGGGATCATGGTGCACCCGAAGTGGGGCACCCTGGAGGGCGCCGCCGATCTCCGAAAGGAATGCTACGCCATCGGCGGGTAGTGGTTTGGGCGAAAATGCCGGCACAGAGATACGTGACGGCGGGAAACCTCTTTCTCGCGAGAAAGAGGTTTCCCGCACCCTTCCGGAAAGAGCCCAGTGGGAAAGGAGGCCGGAGAAGTGGAATACGCAAGACTGGACCAGGTGCCTGACCATCCGGATGGAGGCCAGGCTTCAGCTTGGGAGCGGCTGGTTGTGGATGGCTCCGTCGCCCGGCCGTTGACTCTGAGCGCCGAAGACCTGGCCAAACTCGGCCGGGGGGAGATGGTCGAGGACTTCAACTGTGAAGAGGGATGGGTGGTGCCGGGTCAAGCGTGGGAAGGCGTGCCGGTGGGCAAGATATTGAGCGCGGCTGGACTCCTTGCCGAGGCGCGGTACGTGAGCTTTAGCGCCGGGCGATTCACCGCGGTGGTAACCCTCGAGAGGGCCCACGACGCCACGGCGCTGCTGGCCCTGCGGTTGAACGGCGAGCCCCTGACGCCCGGCCACGGCGGGCCCTGCCGGCTGGTGATCGCCGGGCAGGACTGCTTTGACAGCGTCAAATGGGTCGACCATATCGAGGTAACGGTGGACCAGCCAGTGGAGACCGCC
The DNA here is from genome assembly GCA_030753265.1 of Dehalococcoidia bacterium. Next base: position 13,077 of record JASMCQ010000023.1, on the reverse strand, counting down.
CGCGAGATATCCCTGCGGCGCATCGGGAAATTGTAGGCTGGGGTCAGCCCGCATCCCGGCGCCATCGGCATTCCGGGCCGGAGGCGGGATGGGTCCTAGAAGTCTGGCCAGGTGGAAGTGACTAATGTCATTCCGACCGCGGGGAGGAATCTCAGCGTTACAAGGAGATTCTTCGCTTCGCTCTGAATGACAATAATCAGCATCAAGTTGACTGAGTACTAGGTTTCCTCGTACTCCTTCAGGGCGGCCTCGTTGAGTTTCCTTCCACACAGATCGATTAATCGCTTGATGAGCACCGGTGTGACGTGATAGTAGAACAGGAACGGTAGCAGGAGAATGGTGCTGCGCCCACGCCGGCCGACGCGGATTTTCTCATTGAGCTTGGGCCTGAATTCGACATCGCAAAAGATCTTCTCATAGTGGTTCCAATTCCCTTTGCCGTAGCAGATCACGAAGCAGGGATGGAACGCCAAAAACTCCGAACGCAGCCGCTCGATTCGACCCGGCCGAACAGCAGCGTAGTATTCGTCGCGGGTAGGAAAGATTGATTCGTAAGGCCACACGGCGGTCGATGGTGACGGTAGCGGCATCAGTTCGGTAAGAAAGGTGTCCCCGTCAGCACGTCCCCGCATGTTGGCTTGATACTCTCGTGCGCTTGACGTCTCCTGCCATCCGCATGTGCCCTGCATCGCCATGACGAGCTTCGACATGACTCGCCACGTCGGAACGTGCCGGTACATATCTTTCCAGCCTATCTTCTCGTGGGCCAAGCGCAGGTCCTCGACAGGGTCAAATAACCTGGCCCGCTTTCGCAACTCTTCAATCGATCCGCCACCTTCCTCCATGCCGATGAACCAGTAAGGCGCGGCTTTCCTCCCATATCCTTCGAATTTGAGTGCGCGTTCAACCTCTTTTTTGGATAATCCTTGATCCTCCATATCTAGGGAAGAGCAACGTTGCAGTTCCGCGCCTCCAAAATATAGCCCCGAATGGGCCACGGTTCCGCTGTTGTCATTGAAGTACCTCCCCAAAGATTGGCCATCATTCAGGGAACCGCCGACTGGGGCGGCGCCGGTGACATCAAAGGAGCCGGGCTCTCAATAATCGATGCAGCTTTGCCGGCCAACACCGTAGTGGTCCCGAACGTGGGCGGCCCCATATCTGCCTTGAATGTACGGTTGCTCCAGGTACCAAGCAGGGTCCACGCCGTCTACGCCGCCGATAACACGGTCCACGCTGGGAAAGGGGTCCATCCGGCCGGTGCCGGTGCTCACTACGCCGACCATCTCGGCGGGATGGTAGAGGAAAGGCGGCGCATTGCCGTCCTCGTTGTCCTCCTCCTCGGTCACGAACACCGTCTTGATTCCCACCCGCTCGTAGGCCTGTATCGCGCTGATGGAGTCGACGAACCGTCTGCCTCTGACGTCGTTGGTGACGATGGCGCCGCTGGCGCCCATTAGCCTGGCGGCTTCGGCGGCCCGGTTCCCCGCCAGCCGCATCTCTTCTTCCGCACCCCAGTTGGTGCGTCCGATGATGCACCCCAGGAAGTTGAGGGTCTTGCCGTGGCGGCGGGCCAGGCCCAGCATGATGGGGTTGTTGGTGAAGGGCCAGGTCACGTGGGCGGCTCCGGCGGTCACCGCGCCGTCCATCATTTCGGTGGGACCCAGCACCCAGGGGGCGGATAGCCGGGTTACCCCATAGATCGCCGTGCCGTGGGCCGACCGGGGACCCACCCTGGCCTCCTGCGATGCCAAGTGGCAGCTCAGCACCACGCCCGGCAGCGAGGGGTCCTTTTCGGTCAGGTCGAACACCTCCACTTCGGGTGGCGTCAATCCAAGGGTGGTCTCCGCCAGCTTGTCCGACAGCGATAGTATGGCCGACTGCAAGATATTCGAGCTGTTTCCCGAGTCCAGCCCTCCCTTGAGCCGGAGGGCCAGGCACAGATTGTAGGTCGACGCGTAGGGCAGCAAGGCGCCGGAACCCGACATGTCGACGAAACGTTGCCACGACCAGGGTTTCCCCCGCCCTGGTCGCGGCACGTCATCTTTCTGGTCCACGCTCCAACCCCGCGCCGCCCATACATTCGGATCATCGACGCAGGTCATGATGGTCATGCCGCCCAGCCGGTGGGTGCGGCCGGACCCGACCGTGTCCGCGGGCCGGCCGCACCTTCCGGGGTAGGTCATGGCCGGGCTTTCAACCTTGATTCGAGGCTCCAGAATGTCGTGGTAATTGATGATCCGCGTCGACTCGCCCGGCTTACCTATCTCCAGCATGGCCGTTTCGATGCTCGGCTCGGCCAGGATAGGGCCCAGCAGCTCGTCGGCATCCAGTTCCAGGACGCCGTCGTCCCACCTGGTCCTCGATCCGAACACGATGTTTTTAACCGGGAAGGTGCCCATTTCAAGATGCATGGACGGCCTCCTTCATGGGCTCGTCTGAGGGTTCGAACAGCGTCGGCGCGTCCACCTTGGTTACCAGCGCCGTCAGGGCGGCCTGGGTGATGCGCATCATCAGATCGTGGTCCCGCTCCACCGAAAGCTCCGGCTCACCGCAGACATGCTCGACGCTTATTCCCTGCACCACGCGGTGGGCGCCCACGGACAGAGGAATCATGGGCACGGCGCTGATCTGGGCAACCGGAATGTTCAGCCGCGCCAGCTCCTTCGCTATCGTTGCACCGCAACGATTGCAGCTCCCTCAAGTTGCGACCAACACCACGCCGTCCACCTTGGCTTCCTTGAGTTCCCTGGCTATCCCCTCTCCTATACTGCGCGCCGCTCTCACCGCCATCCCGTTCCCCGCCGTGGAGTAAAAGAGCGGGTAAATCTCCCCGATGTCTCCCCTTTTTTCCAGCTCCCTCATGGACCGTAAGGGGAGCACGTAGTTGGTGTCCCGAGCGTTAACGATGCCGGCGTGGAAGCCGGTGTGGATGCACTCCCAGTCTTCGACGGTGAACTCCTTCAATCCGGCGATGGAGTACTTGTGAGCCAGCTCGGTGGTCCGCCCCGATTCCAGACGGTCGGGGTTGCCCTTTGGCACTAACCCGCCGGAGCTGATCAGGGCCAGGGTGGCCCGGGACAGATCGGGGACCGGGGGCGGGGCTTGCACGAGATCGAAGTCGCGGCGGAAGACCTCCGATTCAAAAGGCCGGCCCGCCATCCGGGCTTCCACCATGTCGATGGCCCGCTCCGCGCCGGTATTCTCCCGAATCACCTGACGCCGGAACCCGCGGGGCAGGTAACCCTCTTCCAGGGCCGGTCCCAGCTCCTGGCCCTGGCCGAGTTTCACCGCCAGCGGCACCACCCGGGCCAGAATGGACTGCATCTCGGCCAGCTCTGTGCCGGTGGATACCACCACCAACTCTTTCCTCAGGGTCAGGACTCCGGTGTTCTCCGGATGCATGGCGGCCACCGACGGGACTCCCTTTGCCTGGGCAGCCTGACACATCAGCGCGCAGGCCAGGCCGTACCGGCCGGCGTCGAAGGCCGGGCCCGCGACCAACACGTCCGGTTTGAAACGCGTGATGGCGTCTTCCAGGGCCTCTACCGCCGTGCTCTGTTCCTCGACGACGTAGTTGTCTCCCCCGATCACGGTGGCAACCACCGTTCCCTGGTCGCCAAGAGCCAGTTGAAGAGCACGACCGGGCCCAACGGGTCCTTCCCGTGCCTCCACCGGCGCGTTGGCCTTCTCTTCGCCTCCGACACCTCCGAAGAACTGGTTCAGGTAATGGATGATGCGAACCGGTCCCGCCATGGCTCACCTCCCAACCTATGCAGATCTGTTTCGGGTCTTTTTGCCGCCGGCTTCCCGTGGTTGGCCGGCGCGCCGCCTCTAATGAGCACGAGTGTAGTTGCCCGCAGCGGCAGTGTCAATCGCCCGTGTGGCGGGCGGAAATGGGGTGCGAGCTGGGGAAAATCAAGGAGAATCAATCTCGGCCAGAGTCAATGAACGAGAAATAGAGGACGGATGTAATGTTGCCCCACCAAGGGTGGGGCCATGTTGGTTGAGGTCAATTCTTGCCGGGGCTGGCCGGCCATCGTTGGGGACCGGTTTCATGGTGATGGCCCTCGTCGAATTTGTCGCGCTGGCATTTCTGGTGTGCAGTCAGCTTAATGCTGATAATCGTTGTTCCAGTAAATTGACCCTTGGGAGTGAGGTAAGACCGTTGTCATTCCGAGCCCGTCGGCCCGGCTCAAGATAGACTCCGCGGGGGACCTCGTTGTTACGCTGAGATTCCTCGCTTCGCTAGAAATGACATTTTGAAAGATTCAAGGAGGCTGAGTACTGGCCCAGCGGCTTGTAGATGGCTTTACCGCCGGCCCGTCATCCCGGCGAAAGCCGGGATCCAGCCAATGCTTCTCTGGATTCCGGCCTTCGCCGGAAAGACGAGGTGGGGGACAGTCTTTCATCGCCCAAGGTAATAAGCGAGAGCCAGAGGGCGAAACCAGTGTGGTCCCACCAAGGGTGGGGCCATGTTGGTTGAGGTCAATTCTTGCCGGGGCTGGCCGGCCATCGTTGGGGGCCGGTTTCATGGCGATGGCCCTCGTCAGATCAACGCGCCGGCGGGTTGAGCGATACCCGGTACTTCCTTTCGAAGGTGGGCGCAACCAACCCCGTTCGTGGTGAGCTTGTCGAACCACCAGTCCGAGGCCCTTCGACACGCTCAGGGCGAACGGATAATCCTTTCCGTTCCTTCCGAGACCGGGCGCTAGAGGACGGCCTGCTGTTCCGACGGGATATCGGAGATGAACATGCGGCCGGGGTAATGGGTGAGCATGAACTCCGGTTTGCTCTCCTGGGCAACCACCTGCAGGGTTACGCCACAGGCCCAGAACACGGGCACCTCCCCGGGCTGAATCGTCGGCCCGGGGGCCCACTCCGCTTGGGACAGGTCCGGAATGCCGATGGCAGCCGGGTCACCGATGTGCACGGGGGCGCCATGGTGGCTGGGGAACCGGGAGGTTACCTGTACCGCCCGGGATACCTGATGGCTGGGAATGGGGCGCATGGAGACCACCAGGTTCCCGCGGAATTTCCCGGCGGGGATGGTGGGGATGTTGGTGCGGTAGATTCCCGCCCCCGACTCGTCCCCCTGCCGCCAGCGAGGCTGAATCCCCGCGCCCTCCAGGGCACCTTCAAAGGTGCCGCTGCAACCGTAGAGGAAGGTCACCAGGTCGTCCCGCCAATACTCGGTTATGTCCGAAGGCTCGTCCACCACTTCGCCCCGGACCAGTACCCGGTACTGGGGCAGGTCGGTGCGGATGTCGGCGCCGTTGGCCAGGCTCTTGACCATGGGGTCTCCGGGGTCCAGCACCTCCAGCACCGGGCAGGGCTTGGGGTTGCGCTGGCAGTAGAGGAGGAGGTCGAAGGCCAGCTCCCGGGGCACGATGCACAGGTTTGCGTTGGCATAGCCCACGCATAGGCCGCTGGTACGTTGGGTCCATCTGCCTTGGCGGAACAACCCTCGGGCCTCGGCGGGAACTGCGGGTATATCTTGGCGGGTCAGTACCATTTCGCTACCTCGCGTCGGTGTGGCCGTGGCCTACACTATTTTGGTTCCACCACGATATTGGACCATTCGTCCAGGTTAGCCTTCCAATCGGGTAACACGACTGTCAGCGAGTTGTCCTCTTCGATGATGACAGGTCCGTCCACCGGCTTGGCCCCCAAATCGTGCCGGGTCATGACCTGCGTCTGAATCCAGCCCCGGTCCGGCCCGAAATAACACTTTCGTGAAGGCGACGGCTTCCAGCCTTTCAGGGGGTCGATCTTGAGCTGCTCCGGCACCCTCGGCGTGTCGGTCAGTCCCCTGGCCACGCATCGCAGCGCGACGATCTGCACATCTTCATGCCGGGAATCGTACCCGTAGGTCTTGGCATGCTCCTGGTGGAACTCCTCGACGAACCGGGCCATCATGGCGGGGTCCAGCTTCCGGCCCGGCAGGGGTATAGTGAGGGCGAAGTCCTGGCCCACGTAGCGGGTGTCGGCGGAGAGTGCAATGGAACGGTGGGCGGCGTCGTACCCTTCCCGCTCCAGCATTCCGGCCGCATCATCCATCAGTTTGTCGATGACGCCGTGGACTGAATCGTAGTCCAGACTGGCGGTGTTGCTGTACTGGGTCTGGATCAGGTGGTGCTCCACGTCCGCGAGGAGCAGGCCCAGCGCGCTGAACAGCCCCGGAAGTGGGGGAATGACGACCTTGGTGATGCCCAGCTCGGCTGCCAGGTCCAGGGCGTGGACCGGACCCATGCCTCCGAAAGCGACCAGGGTGAACCGCCGGGGATCGCGGCCACGTTCGGTGGACACGGCGCGCAACGCACGGATGAGGCTGGAGTTGGCCACGGTGCGGATACCCCAAGCGGCGGCGGTTATGTCGAGGCGCAGCCGGGAGGCCACGCCGTCGTTGATCGCCTTGTCGGCCAGGTCCGGGTGAACCTTGAGGGCGCCGCCGGCCAGGTACTCCGGGTTGGTCAGGCCCATGTGGACGTTGGCGTCGGTGATGGTGGGTTCCACCCCGCCCAGGCCGTAGCAAGCGGGACCCGGCTTCGCGCCCGCGCTGCTGGGGCCCACCTTGAGAGCCCCCGCGGCATCGGCCCAGGCGATGCTGCCGCCGCCCGCGCCCACTTCGGCGATGTCTATGGAGGGTACCCGCAAGAGGTACCCGCTGCCCTTCAAGAGGCGGTGCCCGATGCTGAGTTCTCCCCCGACTTCGTATTCTGGGGAGCGGGATATCTCTCCGTCCTCGATCATGGCCGCCTTGGCCGTCGTGCCGCCCATGTCCAGGGTAATGACGTTCTCGATGCCCATCCGTTTGCTCAGGTGGTAGGCCCCGGTTACCCCGGCGGCGGGACCGGACTCGATGACGTGGCAGGGGAACTGCCGGGCCGTCTCGGAAGGAATCATGCCGCCGTTGCTCTGCATCACCATGATGGGGGTGTCCATTCCCATCTCTTTGACGTCGGATTCCATGGACCGGAAGTAGGCGTCTACCACCGGCTGGACATAGGCATTGATGACCGTGGTGCTGGTGCGCTCGTACTCCCTGATCTCCGGCAGGACTTCGCTGGAGGTCGACACCGCCAGTCTCGGGGCTAACTCGCGGACCAACTCTCGGGTGCGCCACTCGTGGGCGCCGTTGGCGTAGGAGTTGATGTAGCAGATCGCTATGGAATCTACGCCTTCCTCGATCAACCGCTGGATGGCCAGCCGGGCGGCATCTTCATCGAGGGCTATCACCTCCGCGCCGCTGGCGTCCATCCGGGCGGGCACTTCCATGCGCAGGTGGCGAGGCACCAGCGGCGTGGGCTTCTGCCAGTTCATGTCATACAACCGGTGCATCCGCATACGGCGGATTTCCAGCACGTCTCGAAAGCCCTGCGTGGTAATCAGGCCGGTGCGGGCGCCGGTCCGGGTCAGGATGGCGTTGGTGGCCACGGTGGCTCCGTGGGTGTATTCCCGAATTTGGCCGGCGTCAATGCTGTTGCTCTTGAGTATCTCCTGCACGCCTGCCTTGATTGCGGTGCCGAAGTCCGGCGGCGACGAGAGCACCTTCATCGGAAGGGCAGTCCCGTCGGCCCTCAACAGTACTACATCGGTGAAAGTGCCGCCCACATCGACTCCAAGCCGGATATCCTCTGACATAACGATCCAGACCTCCTCAGGCGCTCTTGAACTGGCGCACGTAGCTGGTGAACATCCCCCATCCGGGGGGACCAATTTGTTCGGTTAGCGGCCCTACCGAAGGGCTACCCGGCATTTAACCACCGGATTTGAACCAACACGATCTGTGTGTTGCGCGATACTTCGAGGGGCCGTCCCGGGGCACCGAACGCTCCGGGTGCGGGCGCCGACTTGCCGGGCAGCCACGAACGGTGGGCTTACTCGTTCCGGTCCGTGGATTTTGTTGCGGCGGGTTCCGCGGCGATGGAGAGTTATCCAGTCCAGGCTACGAGGCCTCCCGGCGTCCCGCGATGATCTTCTCCCGCATCCGCCGCGTCTCATCCCAGTCGACGGCGCGATGCTCCATGTCCAGGGCGACGCCATAGATGTCCCGGGCCCGCTCCGCGCACACCTTATCTTCGACGACGTCCCAAAGCACCGCTTCCGGGTCCCGATCCAGGGGATCACCCCAGCCGCCGGCCCCCGGCCATTTGATGCGGAGGGAGTCACCGGAATTGAGGGTGTCGAGGAACTTGGTGGGCATGGCTTTCGTCTCGCCACCCTTGGTGACGGTGACCTCGGTTGTCGTGGAGGACAGACCGCCATGGAGGCCGTAGGGGGCCGTCTTCTCCCGGTCGGCGCGTACTTGCACGAGGGTGTCGTCCAGCAAATACCGGTAGGTGCGTACCATGCCCAGCCCGCCACGGTATTTCCCGGCGCCCTCGGTATCGGGAATCAGGGCGTATTCCAATATTTGGATGGGTTGCTCGGCCTCGATGGTCTCCGCCGGAATATTCGCCAGGTTGGAGATGTTGGACCCTTGGCCATCGGTGCCGTCCATGGTCGGGCGTCCGCCGCAGGCGGTCTCGTTGTGAAACTCGAGCTGTACCCAGGCTTTCCAGGGCGTAATGCTCTTATCGTACCCCCCGACACCCACCCCAACCTCGGACCCGCCTGGGCAAGCGAAAACCCGATCGGGGAGCATCTGGGCAAAGGCGCCCAGGATGGCATGGGTTATGCGCCGGCACCCCAGCGCCCGGGCGGCGACCGGGGCCGGGGGAAGAGGATTGACGAAGGTCCCTTCGGGGGCGTAGACACTCACCGGCCGGAAGTACCCGCCGGTGTTCGGAATTTCGCCCTCCATAACCGAGCGAAGTATCGCGTACACCATCGCCTTGGTGGTGGCGAATACCGGCTGGATCGCGCCCTTGCACTGGGGTGAGGTGCCCTCGAAGTCCACCTCTATCTCGTCGCCCTTTTTGGTTACGGTTGCCACGATCTTGATGGGCACGTCATCGAAGCCATCGTTGTCCACCACATCGGTGAAGGTCCAGGTGCCGTCGGGCATGGAGGAGATGGATTTCCGGGTCAGCTCCTCCGTGTAGTCCAGAAGCTCCTCCACGGCGGACTCCAGCCCTTCGATCCCGTACTGGGCCACCAGTTTGTTGTACTCCCGCTCACCGTAGTACAGGGCGGCTTCCTGGCCCTTGAGGTCTCCCAGGACTTTATCGGGCACCCGCACCGCCTTCTCCAAGATGCGCATGAGGGTCTCGTTGGGTTCGCCGAGCTCCTGCAGCTTGAGGGGCGGGATGCGAAGCCCTTCCTGGTATATCTCCGTGCTGTCGCAGGCGTTCCCTCCGGGGACACGGCCCCCGATGTCGGTATGGTGGGCCATGGCACATAGATAGGCCACGATCCGGTCGCCGATCCAGACAGGCTTGAAGAGGAATATGTCGGGGAGGTGGCTTCCCCCTTCGTAGGGATCGTTGGTAACCAGTATGTCGCCGGGGTAGATACGCCCCTCGAATTGGTCCAAGCAGGACTTCAGCGCGGGCATCATCCCGCCCAGGTGGGTGGGAGAGCACATGCTCTGGCCCACCAGTTCTCCCTTGGAATCGAGGACGCCGGTGGAAAAGTCCAGACTGGTGCGTACTACAGAAGAACGAGAGGTCCGCACCACGGTGAGCGCCATGCCGTCGGCAATGCTCTCCAGGGCGTTTCTGACGACCTCCATGCGGATGGGATCGATCGATGTGGTCATAGCTTACCTCCCCGGTGATGGACTGGCAGGCCACGCCGGCGCCATTCCGGCGAAAGGGTCTCGCTGCCGCGGCCGATGGCGGACTTGGCTTTCGGGCTGGGTCCGGCGAACGAAATGGTAACCAGCCATCGGGGTATTGTCAATTCCGGCTTCGAGCCGGCGTCTGCGAGACAAGATCATGCCTGCAAGAGCAAGGCCCTTGAAGTGCTCAGTGGCCTGGAGATGGCCGTCCGTCCGGGGAGCGATCCCGCGACACCCGGATCAGCAGGCCGCTACGCCGCGTCCCAGGACGTGCCGCCGTATGCAGCGGCGGGCTCTTTTTTGTCCTCGTGCCGCACCGCCCGGATAGTCCTGCGGGTATCGTTGCTTTTGAATAGGTTTCGTCGCGCTCGCTTGACCGCCAATAGAACCGGGTGTTCTACTCGTGCTATTACAGTCGAGAGGTGAGTTGCTTTGGGAATCTTCCGAGTGTACGCCGGAGCCGATGGGGAGAGCCATATCGAGGAGCTGGACCTGGACCGACACCCCGAATACCGGTCCTTCGAGAACCCAACGGAGGCAAGGATCCAGCATTTTCCCGAGTTGAGGAACATGGACTTCCACCCCTTGCCGGAGCGGAGATTGATTATCCATGTTTCAGGGGAGGCGGAGATCGGACTCAGCGACGGGACGAAACACATCTTCCGGCCCGGCGACATTCGGCTGATGGAAGACGTAACCGGACGCGGCCATACGCATCGTGATCTGAGCCACAACACCGCCGTTTACATATTGCTAAGAGATTAGGCCTGGTTTCCGGCTTTGATCCTGGCTACTGGTGGCGCCGGCGGGCCTGCCCCAACAAATCAACCTGCCGGGTGAGCGGTATGGCCTCGCAGTCACCGGGGCGAAAGTGGGCGCCGACACCGGCGGCCTGATTCTATTTAAGCGGGCCTTATCCTCTCTCCGAAGCTCTCCCAATGGACTATTTCTTCCATGGGCGTCCTTGGAGTGCCCTTGCTCTTCGTGGCCTCGCCAGGGTAGCCGAAGGGCAGTAGGGTTATCAGCTCCATGGCTTCCGGAATGCTCAAGAGCTGCTTCACCGCCTGCTGCTGCTCCGCCTCACGCACGCCCACGAAACACATCCCAACGCCTTGGGACCAGGCCATCAGCTCCATTTGTTGCAAAGCTCTTCCGGCATCCAGTTGCGGCCTGGGCGCATTGTCCATGACGAGAGCAATGACCAAGGGCGCTTGACCGATGAACGTGCCATGGGTGGCGATTTTGCCCAGGGCCGCCAGGGTTTCCCGATTTTGAACCGCGATGAAGTTCCACTTCTGGGTGTTGCTGGAGCTGGGCGCCCACCGCCCGGCTTGAAGGATCTTGTGGAGCACCTCTCGAGAAATCGGGTCGGGTCTGTAGCTCCGCACCGTTCGGCGGGAGCGGATGCATTGAAAGACGTCCATTGTTTCTTCTCCCAAGTATTATTTCCGCCGGGGCATCAAGTGAGGCGAAGGACCGCCGGTTCGATGGTAAAAAGGCGGGTTTGACGGTGGTGGCTCGATTAGGTCGAGGCCCCTTTCGTCCCCGTGGGGTGGAACTCAATTGGGGCTTGTTGTCGCCGAGGTCAGGTTCGATTATCTCCCAATCTTGCGGGTCACCGATAAGCCATAGCAGCCGTACCCGGCATTTCGCCCACGTGGTCCCCTGGAAGGGATCTGGTCTTGGCCCAACCCCTAATCGAGGGCGACGGGAGCGGCGAAGGATCCCCAGATGCCGGCAGCTTGGCCCAGCTTCAGAAGGCGACGGCCGACGTCCGCGAGGCCGGCTCCTAAACCACCTTGTTCAAGGGGTATTCGATGACCCCCTCAGCGCCAATGGAGAGAAGCTTCGGGATGAGGTCCCGGACCAGATCCGAGCCGACCACGGTCTCCACGGATAACCATTCCTTCCCATATAGGTGCGCTATCGTAGGGGCGGTCAGACTGGGCAGCATGGAGATGACCCGCTCCAAATACTCCTGAGGCACGTTCATCTTCAGCCCCACCATTCTTCCGCCCAGCAGCGCCGCCTTTAGAAGTAGGCCCAATTGATCGATCAACTCCCTCTTTGCCGGGTTGCTCCAGGCGTCATGGTTCACTATGAGTTGTGGATTGGAGTCCATCAGTTCATGGAGGATCCGTAGACCTTGGGCCTCTATGGTGCTGCCTGTCTCCGTGACGTCTACGATGGCGTCCACCAGGCCGGTGGCGACCTTGGCTTCGGTGGCGCCCCAGGAGAACTCAACGGTCACGTCGATATTGCGCTCGGCGAAGTACCGATTCGTAAATCCCACCAACTCGGTCGCCACTCGTTTTCCGTTCAAGTCGGCTAGCTGCCTGATTGGCGAGTCTCGCCGGACCGCAACTACCCAACGAGTTTGGCGACTGCTGGTCTTGGAGTAAACCAGGTCAGCTACCACGTGCACGTCGGACTGGTTTTCCGCCACCCAGTCCTTGCCCGTGATGCCAGCATCGAGGACGCCGTTCTCTACGTACCTCGACATCTCCTGGGGCCGGCAGATGAAGCATTCGAGCCGCTCATCATCGATCCTGGGGAAGTAACTCCTACCGTCGAGGTCCAGCTTCCAACCAGCCCGTTGGAACAGGGCAACAGTAGGGATTTCGAGGCTTCCCTTGGGAATCCCCAACTTGACCTTATCGCTCATTATCCTGTGGTCTCCATACCGCCCGGGTTGACTCAACCCAATGTTTATACCACTCGATGTATCGGTACCACAAGGGCGAGCATCGGGCCAGCGGCTCCGGACCACTTGCGGAGGGAAAACCACCTCCCACCTCGGGAGAGTTAGACCGCCTTAACGTCATACCCTCCGGCGCGGTCGAATGCTCTACCGTACCAAAGCGTCCGCCATCCGCTCCAACTGCTCGGCCATCTCCTCTTCGGTTTCGCAATGGGCAGCCCACACTGAAACCCGCTCCGCTCCGGCGTTCAGGAAGTCTTCTACCTGCTCCCTGGTGGTATCGGTGGGCTGACCGAACACCGAGATGGATAGCGATGCCGGGTCCCGGCCCCGTTCGGCGGCCAAAATGTCGAGAATTTTGCGGTGTTGGCAACCAGCACAAATGGGACAGTTTGGGACCCGAGAGATCAGAGGTGTGGAAGAGCTTGGGTGAGCTGCCTGAGGGTCCGGTTATGAAGTCTTCGCCTATCGATCGTTTGAGCCTTCACCTCCTTTCTGCGCTGTAGAATCCATTCCCTTCTCCCTTCAAGCACATCTGCGGGTGTTACGTTGCCCAGTGCCTTGTGATACCGCCTGTAGTTGTAGTAATTGACGAAGGCGGCAAGAGCTTCTTCCAAGTCAGAGGGCATCTCGTATGGGACCTGGTTCACGT
>JASMCQ010000022.1 GCA_030753265.1 Dehalococcoidia bacterium | reverse complement strand
CGGCTGGTGATCCCATTTATAGACAGGCCCATCAAAGTGGACGTCCGCGAGCAGGTGGACCGGGTGCCGACTCAGAAGTACATCACTTCGGACAACGTGGTGGTGGACATGGACTTTGTGATCTACTATAAGGTCTTGGAGGACCAGGTGGAGAAGGCGGTTCTGGATATCGAAAACTACCGGGTCGCCACCATCAATCTTTCTTTCGCGACCCTGAGGGCCGTCATCGGCTCCACCTCCCTGTCCGAGGCTCTTTCCGAGCGGGAGAGGATCCGAGACCAACTTCAGGTGAGGATGGACGAGGTCACCGGGCGCTGGGGGATCAAGGTGAGGCAGGTGGAGATCAACGAGATCGACCCGCCGGCGGGGGTGAAACAGGCGATGGAGCGGGAGAAATCCGCCGCCGCCATCAAGACCGCCGAGATAACAGAGTCCGAGGGCGCGCGCCAGGCCCAGATCAACCGGGCCGAGGGTGAGAAGCAGGCGGCCATCCTGGAGGCCGAGGGGAGCCGCCAAGCGGCTATCCTGGAGGCTGAGGGAGACCGGGAGGCGGCCATCCTGCGGGCCGAGGGGTTCAGCAACGCGCTGGACAAGATCTACCAGGTGGCCAACACGGTGGATGGCAAGACCATGAGCCTCCAGTACTTCGAAACCCTGAAGGCGCTTGGCTCCAGCCCTTCCACCAAGTGGATCTTCCCCATGGAGTTCACCTCCATGCTGTCGCCCTTCCTGGGCATGGGCCAGGGCAACGAGCAGCAGGGAGGCGGCAGCGGGACCTAGAGTCCGCCACGGGGCCGCCCCTACGTTCCCTGTAGCGACCGAAGGGCCTCATTCTTGCAAGAATGAGGCCCTTCATGCTTCTCCGGTCTTTTCTGATGAACCTGGGCGAGTAGCCCGCTTATGCGTGCCGACCGGGCGGGCGGCTAGCCCTTGGGTTGGATGAGGCCAAGATTGTTGTCGTCTCGCTGGTACAACAGGTTGTACTGGTCCGATTCGTCATTCAGGAACATGAAGAAGTGATGGCCGAGCAGCCTCATCTGGAAGGCCGCGTCGTCCACTGACATGGGCTTCATATTGAACCGCTTGATCCGCACCAGGTTGCCGTCGCCCAGCTCCTTACCTTCGAACGGACTTGCCGAGGGGACCGCCTCTTCGGCTTCTTGGACCCTGAGAGAAGTGGTCTGCCGGGCCCGTTCGCTGCGATAGGTCCGGCTCTTATACCGTTCTATCCTCCGGGCCAGCACCTCGGCCACCGAGTTGATGGCCGCCTCGGTGTTGGACGCCTGCTGCTCGGCGCGAAGAATGGAACCGCTCACATCGAGGGTCACCTGGGCGACCACCCGGTCTCGCTGCGAGCGGGTAGGCTCCGATGCAAGCTCGACCGCGGCCTTGGTGATCCCGGGAAGGTGCCGGCCGATCCGGCCCAGCTTTTCGGTGACGTGCTTGCGGACTTGGTCACTGATCTCAACGTTTCTGCCATTTATCTTCAGATCCAATGTCCCTACCTCCTTGCCCTGATCGGCTCTCAACCCGCAATTCCTCTACTAATAGTGTAACGTACCCAGCAGCTGAATCAAGGACGCGCCGCGCCGGAATCCTGCCGGCCCAGCGTTTCGGGAACAGGATAGATACGCTCCTCGAAATGGCGGTATCGCTTGTTTCGCCAGAGTGACGGGTGCCAGGCATCACCCGCCACAGAGGCTCAATCCGGAACTCGGCGCGCCCGGAGGCGAATCAAGGGACCCGCCTCTACCGAACCAGGGCCATCGTGGAGGGATAAAGCTGGAAGTTCAGCCACCGATGGGGAAAGGCGCAGGCAGGTGGCGTCGGGGCTCATGGCCCAAGTCAATGAGGAGCCGGGGCCTCCCATTACGAGAGGTCCCTCAGCCGGAATGAGCCTTAACGGGGAAGCTTCGGCAGGACCACCGTGCCCTCTTCGGGAGCGCCGAGGGTGTCGGTGGCGTCTTGAGTGTAGAGCAGGCCCGTATACGCGTTCAGCACCGCGTCGCAGGTGTTGCGGTCCAGCCCGTCCAAGTGGGGGCTCAAGCCGGCTATCAGAGGGGCGAGCCGCTCTTTCATGAATACCAGGCTCTCGGCGCTGTTTTTCGGCGGTACCTTGTCACCGAAGAGGATCACCTTGGTCGCGTGGGGATAGGCCTCAATGACTTCTGATCCCAGCCCGCTCAGCAGGCGGCTCAACGCCATGCTCCGGTATATCAGGTTGCGGATGATGGAGCCCTTGTTGGTGAAGAAGCAGCTGATTCCCATCCGAGATAGCTCCAGTTCCGACTGGCGGCCCTTCCGTAGCGGAACCGAGAAACAGCAATCGCAGGTGGTCTCCAAACAGCACAGGCCGGCCGGCAGTCCCAGGGGAGCGCCTATCGCAATAAGCTCAGGTTTGTGGCTCTCAGCAATTTGAACCAGCTCGCTGTCGTCGTGAAAACTATCGATGAACTTTACACAGGATTTCCCATCCAATCCAACCACTGTGCTGGCACGTTTGGACGAGGCCCGGAGATCAACTCCAAGAATAACCATTCTGATACTCCGATATAGAAAAAGGTGGTCAAAAACCGTCTGCTATTGGCCGACGGTCATCCTCATCACAAGCGGTTCCGCAATACGGGGATAAGGCTCGGAAAAGACTAATCCTGCTTGACCGGCAGAGTGGCGAGCCACTCCGGCGGCAGTTGCGAAGAGTTCAGGAATTCCATGGCCGACGAGTACGGCTCTGCTTCCCGGTTCGCCACCTTCTCCAAAGTGGCCTCCATAACCGGATCGTTTTCAACAAGTGCCTTAAGCCGCCGTTCCAACTCTTCTTGCACTGTCTCCAGGAATTCCCGTCGCCGGTGAGCCCCGCGGCGCCTGGCCAACTCGGACGTAGCCGTAAGTACCTCTCGATGGGCCTGGATCTTGTTCCACAACTCTTCGATGCCCTGGCCCGACCGGGCGGTGGTCAACACCACTGGAGGAGTCCAGCCGGAGTGGGTATCGACCATCTGGACCATCCCATTAATGGCCGCCGCCATATGGTCCGCACCCTCCCGGTCCGCCTTGTTGACCAGAAAGACGTCCGCCACTTCCATGACTCCCGCTTTAAGGGCCTGAATGGCGTCTCCTGATTCGGGCATCAAGGTCAGCAAGATCGTATCCGCGACTCCGACGATACCCAATTCGGTCTGGCCGACGCCCACGGTTTCCACCAGGATAATGTCCGTGCCGGCGGCATCCAGAAGCCGGACAATGCCTTTGACGATCCGGGACAGCCCCCCAGAGTGTCCGCGAGTCGCCACACTACGGATGAAAACCCCCGAGTCCAGATAGTGACGCTGCATCCGAACCCGGTCTCCGAGCAAGGCGCCGCCACTAAATGGGCTGCTGGGGTCGACCCCAACGATGCCTACGGTCAGTCCTTGACCGCGCAACAGTTCGGTAAGCCGGTCTACGATGGTGCTCTTTCCGGCGCCGGGCGGTCCGGTAATGCCGACGGTATAGGCTCGGCCAGTGCGAGAATCTATGGCCTTCAATACGTCGGCGGCTCGCGGATCGCCCCGTTCGAGGAGAGAGATCAGCCGGGAGAGGATGCGCTGGTCCCCCGCCAACAACCGCTGGGCAGCTTCCTCCATCTGGTAGGGACTCCAGGTCAGGGGATGCGGTCTGAAAAGAGCAACCGACCGGGCCTTTTGGACTCTAGCATCCCCGGTCAGGCCCGTCAAGAGACCCGGCCGGTGCCCCACTTTGTAAAAACTACGTGAACAGTTTGTGAAGGCAATATGCAGTGTTGCGCCAATCTGCACCGGGCGTGCGGGATTCGAGCTATTCTTCAGCGGGATATATTGGCACTTCGCCGAACGATGATTCACTGAAAACTCGTTATGTCCGGTAAAAACAGTTGGGCGCCGAAGCGGGAGAGGGCAAATCGGATAACCGGAGGATCACATTCCTGTGCCTGGCCCCTACCCCGGCGCCGAAAAAATCCGTCGCCGAGCCGCCTTCAGTGATGGGAAAAGGTGTCGCCCACGCCTTGGCCGCCGGGGCTGACGAGGAGGTCCGGCCGGTTGCCCCAACGCTTGAGGAAGCGTCCGAAATTCTTGCGGCTCAGCTCGTCCCTCTGGTTTTCTTCCAGCTCGGTCCATTGCCGGTGCTCGTGGCGGACCATTGGCAACGTGCTGTCGGCGAGGATACGGTACCCTTTATCCTTGAACTGGAAGCAGTAGTCGATATCCAGATTGCGATAGAAACGGAAGCATTCCCGCATCAGCCCGACGGTGTTCACCGTCTCCCGCCGGAACGCCATGCAATAGGCCTGCATGGCATCCGCCTCTCCGTTCTCCGCATCCTCATGGAAGTGCCGCAGATCGTTGGTGCTCAGCCCGTAGGGGCCAACTATGCCCACCGAGCCATCCGCCAGCTGCCGTGCGATGGGCCCCAGGATGTTGCCCAAGATCTCCGCTGAAGGGTCCAGGATGATGACATTTGCCCCCAGGCTCTGCTTCAACCCGATGTTCTTGCCGGCGGCGTCGCCGAGGGGGTGGTCGCAATGGACCACCCGCACCGACGGCCGGCCGGCCTGATACTCCTCCAGCCATTCACCGGTCCCGTCAATAGAACCGTTGTCGATGAGGACAATCTCCGTGGAGAAGCCTTCGCCGAACCGGGTCATGCTGCGGACGCACCGCTCGATGTCATCACGGTAACCATAGGCGTTGAGAACGAAGGTGAAGTCGTATTCCGGGGAGCGCCCCAGGAAGGACTCCACCTCCCGCGAGGAGGAGAAGGACTGCCACCGTTCCCGTTGCCGTTCCATTGCCGTCTTCGGCCGGATGCGGACGGTTTCCCGGGTATCTTCGACCGAGTAACCCTCGGAGGCCATTTGGGTGCGGACGGTGTCCGCGGAGCCATAGTCGGCGTGCTCTCGGAGTGCCGCGCGTTTCCCGGCGGCGGCCGAGATCGACTCGGGAAGCGGATAGGCCGCCGGCACTTTGTCCAGGTCCAGGCAAAAGATGCGGTCAAATTCGAGAAGCAAGGCCAGTTTGACTGGATCGGGCAGGCCGGAACGCATCATGTCCCAGGTCAGGGCCAACGCTCCCGGCAGATCCAGGTCGTCTTCCACCCTGGTCCAGAACCGGCTCCGCCACTCTCCGGCCTCAGCGGGCAGCTCAGCCAGGGGGGGCAGGTCATTCCATACCCAGACCCGGTGCCGCAGGTTGGTGAGGGCTCTTTCGGCGGCCTTGAGAGAGGTGAAAGTGAAGTTCATCCGGTGGCGATAGCGGACGGTCATGCAGAGGTAGCGGAAAGCAAGCGGGTCGAAACCGCGGGCTATCAGATCCTCCAGCAAGAAGACGTTGCCCGAGGATTTGGCCATCTTGGCGCCGTCGGCCAAGAGGTGCTGGGCGTGGATCCAATATCGCACGTGCTGCCGCCCGAAGGCGGCCTCGCTCTGGGCAATCTCGTCTTCGTGGTGGGGAAAGATGTTGTCCACGCCGCCGGTGTGGATGTCGAAGGTTTCCCCCAGGTACTTGGAAGCCATGGCGGAGCATTCGATGTGCCAGCCGGGGAACCCTTCACCCCAAGGGCTGGCCCACTTCAAGTCCCGGCCCGGCTCAGCGGCCTTCCACAGAGTGAAATCCCGGGGGTCGTGTTTCAATGGGTCCGCTTCCGCCCTCACCCCTTCCAACAGGTCGGCCCCAGTGTTGCGGGAGAGCTTGCCGTAGCCATTGAAACGTCCCACGTCGAAGTAGATGTTGCCGCCCGCATGGTAGGCATGGCCGCTCGCCAGGAGCCGGCCCACGATGGACACCATCTCCGGGATGTGCTGGGTCGCCCAGGGGAATACGTGGGCGGGGAGGATGTTGATCCGGGCCTCGTCGCGGAAGAAGCGGCCGGCGTAGAACTGAGCTATGTCCTGAACCGTCTTGCCTTCGCTCAGGGCGGCCAAGATCATCTTGTCGCCGCCTGTCTCCACCAACTCCTGACGCATGTGGCCCACGTCGGTAATGTTCTTGATGTGGAACACTTCCCGGCCCCCGGCCTCGATGACGCGGCGGACCCAGTCAGCCATCATGTAGGTGCGAAGGTTGCCGATGTGAGCGTCACGGTAGACGGTCGGACCGCAGGTGTACATGCGGACAAGGCCCGGTTCAATCGACCGGACCTCTTCGACCTGTTTGGTCAGGGTGTTGTAGATGCGAAGCAACCGGCTCACCCTTATCCGACGGGTATATACGAGTGAACCCCCATTCTAACTCTCCTCATTCGTGAGGGGGGAGAAGGCGAGGATGGGGGTCTTAGGCAATCCGAAGTCTATTTGGAACCGATAATAGCAGTTTAGCACGCGGGGGAACGCATCGCCAATTGCCGGGGCCTCCGGCTACGCACCGTGCCCCTCTCCCCAGCAGCGCCGCGATTTCGCCAGCGGCAAATCCAGTGGCGCCGGCGCTGGCCCAGCAGGCCGGCCGCCGGGAGGTCTCTATGGCCCGAGAAGTACTCTAGTCCGGCCTAGGGCCCAGACACCACCCCGGCCGACTTCAAGGCCTCGATCTCACCATCGGTGTAGCCGGCTTGCCAGAGTATCTCGTTGGTTTCGGCGCCAAGGATGGGGGCCGCCCGCCCCAGCCGTACCGGTGTACCGGACAAGCGGGCCGTGGTGCCTACCTGGTCCGCCCGGCCGCGGCCCGGATGCTCTCGCGTGAGGACCAAACCGGCCCGCCGCACGTAAGGGTCGTCCCGAAGCTCAAGCATGTCCACGTTTTCGATGGCGCTGATTCCCGCCGCGTTCAGCTGGCCGACCCACTGCCGCCGGTTCTTGAGCGCAAAGATTCGGACCAACTCCGCCACCAGCTCTCCATCGCTTTCCTCGCGAGAAGCGGCGGCGCCGTAGCGAGGGTCCGCGGCCAGCGCCGCGAA
The DNA here is from genome assembly GCA_030753265.1 of Dehalococcoidia bacterium. Next base: position 59,889 of record JASMCQ010000022.1, on the reverse strand, counting down.
CTCGGGCAGGGCGGTCAAATTTCGCCAGCCGGCCTCCTCGGGGCAATGCAAATATAGCCAGGCATCAGCGGCGGGGTACAGTCTGGATAGCGCCGAATACCCTCGGACTCCCAGGCCTTCCGGTTCGTCGCGTTGGAAGCCGGCGTAGTCCAGGAAGTAGGGTGACTGGAGCAGGCAGGCGGTCAGCGCCAGTCCGCAGTCGACCGACTGCCCTTCGCCGGTGCGGTTCCGTTCGAGGAGAGCCAGGGCCACCGCGTAGGCTCCCAGCAGCCCGGTGCCGTAGTCGTTCACCGGGTAGTGGAACATCAGCGGCATCCCGTCCCGGCCGCCCCGGCGGACCTCGATCCCGGTGACCGCCTGGGCCATCTGCTCCCAGCCGGGCCGCTCGCTCCAGGGACCGTCGTAACCGTAGGTGTTCAACGAGGCGTAGATGATGTCAGGCTTCCTCTTTTTGACGTCCTCATAGCCCAGCCCCAGCCGGGCCAAGCTGCCCTTCCGGTTGTTCTCCACGATGACGTCGGTTTTTTCCACCAGCCGCCAGAACACCTCCTGGCCTTCCTCCGTCTTCAAGTTCAGCAGAATGGAGCGTTTGCACCGGTTTACGTCCAGCGAGCCCTCCATGTCGACGGGCCGGGAGGCGTCGTTGATCTTGATCACGTCGGCGCCAAACTCTCCTAGGGTGCGGCCGCAAGCCGGCCCGGCCAGGACGATACACAGGTCCAGGACGCGCACCCCCTGTAGGGCGCCCATCACGTCTTCCACCGGCGCCGCGGATTGGGGTCCGCCGGCTCTCGCGGGAGTGGACGCCGAACTGGCGGCAGCGTCCAACTGCCCCAAAACCTGTTCGGCGTGCTCCCCCAGCCGCGGCGCCCGGCCTTGAATCGCCCCGGGGGTGCCCCGGAGTTTCATGGGTATCCCCGGCTGTTTCATGAGGCCAAACCGGCTGTCGTCAACCTCGGCCACCATGCCGGCGGCAATGGCCTGCTCGTGGACCAGCCACTCGTCAACGGACCGGCAAAGCGAGCCAGCGCCCCCAGCATCGGCGAGGGCGGTCTCCCACTCTTCAGCCGTCCGCTGCAGGAAGATGTTCCTGAACCGCTCCCGCCACATGTTTACAGTCTGGTTGTCCACCTGCTCGCCGAAGCCGGCCACGAATTCCTCGACCCACTCTGGGTGTCCGGCGGCGGTCAAAAACCGCCTGGGGAACCGCTCGTACATTCCCTGAAGCTGGATGAACCGGCCGTCGGAGCACCGGTACTGCTTGACCATGGTCCGCCGGGGCAACTCGAAGGGGTACTCGACGTCCATGTCGTGCATCTTGACCATATACCGGCCGATCCCCGTGAACATGGCGCTGTGAAGCGGGACCTCGATCCGCTGGCCCTCGCCGGTACGCTGCCGGGCACAGAGGGCCATTCCCACGGAAACCGCGCCGATGATGGCGGCGAAGGTGCTGGTGAAGGGGAGGGGTACGAACAACGGCTCGTCCAGGCCACGGGCGGCCCGGTGAATCCCGGTCGCCGCGCCCACAATGGACTCCCAGCCTCGCTGATCACGATAGGGACTCTCCTCGCCGAAGCCCGGCAAGGAACAGTAGATCAGAGCCGGATTCGCCTGCGACAACGTGCCGTAGCCGATGCCCAGGCGGTCGGCCACTCCGGGCCGAAAATTCTCGATCAAGACATCGGCGTTCCCGGCCAGGGCCTGGGCGTGGCGCCGGCCCTCCTCGGACTTCAGGTCGAGGACTACGGAGCGCTTCCCCCGGTTCCAGGTGGAGAACGCCGCGTGACGCCGCGCCGGGTCTCCTTCGGGCCGCTCCACCTTGATGACGTCGGCCCCTTGGTCGGACAACAGCATGCCCAGCAAGGGGCCGGGAATGTAATGGCCGAAATCCAACACCCGGACTCCCCGCAGCGCTCCCGCCGCCGTTTGCTCAGTTTCTACCTTGCTCACCATCCGTTGCTCCTTACTAGGGCCTATCCAACTATTCCAAAGGAGGCCGCTCACGCCCCTTCGACAAGCTCAGGACGAACGGATTCCTCTCGCCCGTGGATTCCTCCGTTCAGGGATTTCGCCCCGTTCGTGGTGAGTTCCGATTCCATCGAGAGTCTCGACGAAGTCGGATCTATCGACCTTCGGCGGCTGGTTATTGGATGAGATTGTAGACGGTTCACCTGCGTCAAGGACGCGTTAGACGGCCCGTTCGATGGCCACCGGGGTGCCCGGTTTCACCTGCTTGAACGCGGTGGCGTCTCCCTCAACCTTCCCGATCACGGTCACGGCGCTGGCCGGGCGTATCTCGTCGCCCCGGCTGGCCGGCGTGCGCCCGAAGAAGATGCAGAAAGCATTGCCCGGCGGCCAGTAGCCCAGGTCTCCCATCTCCACCACCTCCTGGCCCGCCTCCAGGTCTGCCTCCACCGGGATACCGAAGTAGATTTCGTCACCCCAGGTGCCCGCCGGCTCCTCTATGGGTAACGCATCCCAGACGGCCCCCGCCGTTTCGGTGCCGTTAAGCTGGGCATTCAATTGGACAGGGCCGGCCGTGATGCGGATTCCTCGAGGCATTCTCATCTCCTAATTCTCAAGTTAGGTGGAAGGCCAGTTGCAGCTCCCAGCTTTCCGAACCACGGACTTGCTTGTATCCGATCGTCTTGTTTTCAAAATATGTCATGAACTTTTGCTTCTCGGGGCTTGGTGGGGCATTCTTCGAGACGAAGTAGTAGACGTCCTCCCAGGTCCAGCGCAGGAAGCGTTTCTCTGCGTCCATCTTGAGGTGCGGCCCAAAGCGGGGCTCGATGTCTTTCTCGCTCTCTGCCCGGACCAGATTGACCAAGTAGAAGCGACGATTCAACGGCACCGCAGCCCAGCTTCCCGTGAGCCACATGCGCATCAACTCGTATTTCTTCTCTCTGATCGCCAGCACTTCAAACTCGGAGCTAAATACCTGCTCATACCATTTGTCGCCACCTGACTCGTACTTTTTTCTGTCTTGAGGATTACTGGGGCAAGTATCGTTCGAGGCGGTCAGCTTTGCTTCAACCCAGAACAACGCATTGTCGGTGACGATGATCAAATCGGGCTCAGTGCCTCGTCCCGAGTGTTCACCAAATTCCTTCCTGGCTTTCTTCAGTTCCGGCCACACCCCATCTACTTCTTGACCGTAGGACCAGTATATTAGCTCCGCGTTGCCTACTCGGCGTTTGATCATGGACGACAGGAAGTCAGAGAGTTGCTCCGTCTTCTCCAGGTAGCGGAACACGTTCCAGGTCACAGCGTCTTCGCTGTTGTCATGCTCCATGCGGCTCTCGCGTTTGACTACATTAAGCCGGCGAAGAAGATCCAGGTCCTCAGGGTCGGTCCACAGGAGATTGTCCGTCTCGTTCCCATACACGAACGTCGTTGGCGAAATACAGATTTCATGAGCAGGACACAGAAAATCCTGCGTTCGCCTAAATTGCTTGCGTTGCCGTTTCACTATTGTGGAGCACTCTTCTACCGGGCACTCAACCGTTGTGTCCGTCACGGCGATCGTTGCTTTCATTTGCTTGGCGCCGATCATGAGTATTTCTGCTAGTCTCCGGTCCCGACGAATCGCTGCGGGTCGAAGGGACCGATGGAAAGCGGCGTCTCGCCGTGGGAGATTAGATCGGCTACTGCCTTCCCAATCCCGGGACTCAACAAGACTCCCTTCTTGCCCGCGCCCGTCGCCAGGTACACGTTCTCGTGACCAGGAGCCAGCCCGATAATGGGCAGCCAGTCGGCGGTCACCGGCCGGAGACAGGCGGTGTGCAGAACCAACCGCGCCTGAGCCATGTCCGGCATCAGCCTGACCGAGTCGGTGGTGATGTTCTGGCGCGCCGCGTCGCTGGGTTCCCGGTCGAAGCCCTGCCACGCCTCGGTGCTGCCGCAGAACACCTGGCCGTCGGGCTTCGGGTGGAAGGAGCCCGCGGCGCCGGAGAGGTCGGGAGAAAGACGCCGATCGGGTAGCTCGACGCGGAGAATCTCACCTTTCAAGGGGTCCACCGGAATAGTGGTGTCCAGCCACGCCTCCGCTTCCCGGGACCAGGGTCCCATGGCGACGACCACCGCGTCGCAAGAAAGCACTCCCTCTCCCAGCAGCACCCCGGTCACCCTTCCGTTGGTGCGCTCCAACCCGCGCACCGTCCCGGAACGAACGGTGACCCCCAGCTTCTCACCGGCCTGGACCAGGGCCAGCGTGTACTTGTAACTGTCCAAGGCGGCGTTGCCCCGGGCGTGGACTCCACGAATGACGTCCGGGGCAACCCGAAGGTCCCACTCCATGACATCTTTGGGCTCCAGAAGCTGGGCCTCGAACGCGTCGTCGGCGCCGGTGAAGATGTCGAAGGTATCCTGAAGCTCAGGGAGTCCGGCTTCGTCGAAGGCCACCTTCACCAGAGATATTATCCGCCCGTCGTAGCTGATGCCGGTCCCGGACTGAAGCTCCCCAAACATCTCGAGATGCATCAGGAAAGACTCCATGGCGAAGGGACCGAGGGGCCCCGGAATGCCGGCGCCCTGCAATGGATTCAGCCCGCCCGCCGAGAACCCGGAGGCCTGGGAGGCAATGCCCTCCCGCTCGATGATGGTCGACTTGATGCCGGCTTTGGCCAGGTGATAAGCGACGGAGCACCCCGCGGCTCCACCGCCCACGATGGCGACCTCAGTAACTCTCTTCATAGCGCACCTCATAAGTCTTGGGCTCGTTTCCAGATAGCTCGAACGCCTTGCATTGGACCCCCAATGTCACAGGGGCAAGGGGCCGCGGCCCTCACCCAGCCCAGGCTGCGCCAGGGCATCCCTTTCCCGTTGGGAGAGGGAACGAGGGTGAGGGCGCGTGCATAGCACCCAGATGCCGGAGTCACCTAGGAAATTCAAAATAATCTGGGGGGATTTTGACCGACCATTCACAAATTTGCAACCTGGCGTACTTCGTTCCCAGGGCTCACCGCCGCTGGGAGAACGGCGGCCGGCAAAACCCGGCCGGCTCAGCTACGATCCGCAAACAGCCGGCCGCTTCTGGTGACAGCGCCGCGGGCCATCAGCGGTTCGATGGCGGTTGAACTCCAACTGTCAGCTTCCGGCAGTTTCCGCTTCAGCGCGGGCCGCGTTGCACGCGATGCAGGTGCAGGCGGCGCGGAGCATCTGGTAGGTGTAGAGGCCGGTGTAGTGGGCGTCGCTCCACAGGAACTGGACCGCGTAGTTGCCCACCGGTATCTGGTCCACGGCCCGCACGTCCTGGGGGACCGTATCCGGGTCGAGGGTAGGCCGGCCGGTCATCTCGTCCACGCAGCCGGCGCACGGGCACCGCAGCCGCAAGTATCGATGCGGGTACGGGCTTCGATGGCCATCATACCACCGGATAATGATGGCGTTCCCGTCTATATCGATTTCCTCTGGAATAACAGCTTTTTGCATCGCCCCAGGCTCCACTGAAAAAGTACACCACCGAGTCGCGGAGGATTCCGGGAGAACAAGGGTGAAGATGATCTTCCGTGCCTGCCCCGCGCGCCCCGCGACTCCGCGGTGATTGAATTTGCCCTAGCGGTCCTTGGGAGCCTGGACGTCAGCCAGGCGTGCCGGGCGCGGCAGCTCGTCCGGGTCCACTGGAATCTCGATGATGCTGGGCCCGTCGGCTTTCAGCGCTTCCAGGAAGGCGTCTCCGATGTCCTCGGGGCGCTCCACGTAGAAACCGGCGCCGCCGAACAGCTCGGCGAATTTGTCGAACCGGGGGTTGCTGGTATCCGCTCCCACGTATCGCTCGTTGAATGCGTACCGTTGGTAAGCCTTCTCCGAACCCCAGCAGCCGTTGTTCATCACCACCGTGACCACCCGCAATCCGTAGCGGACGGCGGTCTCGAACTCCTGGGCGTTGAACATGAAGCCACCGTCGCCGTTGAAGTTCACCACCGGCCGGTCGGGAGCGCCGAACTTGGCCCCCAAGGACGCGGGGAAGCTGAACCCCAGTCCGCCCAGGTCCAGTGAGGTCAGCAAGCTGCGGGGCTCGTAGTAGTTCAGGCGGTCCTGCCCCATGTTCGGGGACAGCCCGGCGTCCAGAGCCACGATGGTGTTCCGGGGCAACACCTTGCGAATTTCGGCGTAGGCCCGTTGCTGTTTCATGGGCGTGGAGTTCAGCTTTCCCTCATCATCGAGCCGCTGCTTCCTTCGGGCGAACCAGTCGCCTATCTCCGAAACCCACGCTGGATTGGGACGCGGTTCCCCTTGCTGGGCCACCTCCAGCAGCCCTTGCATCACCGCTTTGGCATCGCCTTCGATGCCCACCGCGACCGGGTAGTTGCGTCCGATCTCCTGGGGGTCGATCTCGATCTGGATGATTTGGGCGTCGGCCGGGATATAGCGGTTGTCGTAAAAGGTGGTGGACTGGCCCAGGCGGGTGCCCACGGCCAGGATCACGTCGGCCTGCCGGGCGGCCTCGATGCCCTCGACGGCGCCCAGCCGGCCCAGATGTCCCAGATAGTGGGGATGGTCGTTGGGCACGGCGTCGGCCCGGCCGTAGGAGGTCACGATGGGCGCGCCCACCAGCTCAGCCATGCGGGTAACCTCGGCGGCGGCGGCGCTCCACACGACACCACCCCCGGCCAGGATGACCGGCCGCTTGGCAGACAGCAGCAGATTCGTCGCTTTCTCGATCAGGTTGCGGTCCCCGCGAGCCCTGGTCTGGCCGGAGCGGTAGGTATCGGGGGGCAGCATGTCGATCTCCAAGTCAGCGCCGGGCATCAGGTCACGGGGGATGTCCAGCAACACCGGCCCCATCTTGCCCGACGTCGCCACTCGGAAGGCGTGCCGGATGGCCTCGGGCAACCGCTCAATCTTGTTGACGGGAAAGGCAGCCTTGGTGATTGGCTTGAACAGGGCAACCTGGTCGAACTCTTGAGTTGAGTCCCGGTACTGGTGCTCCCGGGACGACGAGGGGGCCAGTATCACCATCGGCGAGTGGGCCACGTAAGCCGAAGCAACGCCGAAGGACAGGTTCAAGACGCCGGGGCCGTTGGTGACCAGACAGACGCTGGGCGCACCGGTGACCCGGCTGTAGCCGTCGGCCATCAGCGCCGCCCCCTGCTCGTGACGGACCCCGATGAACTGGATGTCATCCCGGTCGTACAGAGGGTCGAGTATGTCCAGGAAGGAAGACCCCACGATGCCGAAGATGTGGGATACGCCTTCCCGGCGCAACAGTTCGATTACTGCCTCACCGGCCTTCAGTTTCTCGGCCACGGTGACCACCTCCTGAGTTCTCGAAACATGGGGCCACGACAGCCGGCCGGTACTCGAACTGACCCCCTCTTTTATCTTCCTTTTAGCAAAGGGGAGAGGATAGTTCCCTAACCTTACGAAGGGGAAGGTTAGGATGGGGTAATCGGCATCACCCGTCGAAGCAAGATCAATCATCTACCAGGGCCGCGGCAAAACGGGAGGAAGAGTGGCCCGGGCCGCGCCTGCTAGCAGTGTACCATAACCCTCTGGGGCGAAATTAGGGCAAACTTTTAGGGCAAATTGACTGTCCCGGCTTCACTCCGTACAATGAGATTTGCCCGGCCCGCGAGGCGCAAGCTCGGCGAATCGCCGACCAAGCTCCGCCGGCAGGCCGGAAAAATCGCTGCCCATTATTCAGGAGGAAAGCATGCCTTACGAGCACATCCTGGTGGAACAAGACAGCGGTGTGACCATCATCACGTTGAACCGCCCAGAAGTCCTCAACGCTTTGTCCCGCCAGCTTAGCTTTGAGCTACATGATGCGGTAGTCAAAGCGAGTACAAACGACGACATCGGCTGCATTGTCATCACCGGATCGGGTAACCGCGCTTTTTCCGCCGGCGCTGACATTCATCAACAGCGCACCGATGCCAAAGAACTGAGCGAGGAAGAGCGGGACCGGAACTCCGCCCAGCGATCCCAGTTTTCCTATGAAATCTCCGCTTGCCCGAAGCCGGTCATCGGCATGATGAACGGCCTGGCCTACGGAGGCGGCTCGGTGCTGGCGTCGTCTTTGGATTTCCGCATCGGCTGCGAGAACACTATATTCCGCTTCCTGGCCGCCGCCTATGGCCGGATCAACTGCACCTGGACCCTCCCCAACCAGGTGGGCTGGCCTATGGCCAAGGAGCTGCTGTTCACCGGACGCGTCGTGGGGGCCGACGAGGCTTACCGCATCGGATTGCTCAACCACCTGGTGCCGGCGGACCAGCTACGGGCCAAGACCATGGAGATAGCCACCACCATCGCCGCCAACCGCCACGAGTCGGTCATGGGGGTCAAGGAGCTGCTCCTCCAGGATATGGGCTGCGATCTTCACCGGCAGTGGGACAACGAGCGCATCTTCACCACCGAGAAGGTGAAGGGCTACGGGGTCGAAGAGGCCTTCCCCGACTTCCTGTCCAGAAAGGGCCGGTAGGGGCTGGGGTGACGACGCAGGGCAGCCGTTCACCCGCACAAGGCCCTTGTGTAGTGTCCCGCAAATGGCTTGATACCCGGCCCGCCATCCCGGCGAAGGCCGGGATCCAGCTTGCCCTTTTCTGGGTTCCGGCTTGCGCCGGAAAGACAGGGGCGGAGAAGGGTTGTCGCCTGGTTCCGCCCTTCTAAGGCTATTATCGGGACGGTACGCCAGCCGCGAAGGGCTTGGCCCACGAGCCTCGGCACCGCCCTCACCTCAATCCTCTCCCAAAGGGAGAGGAGGCCGTGCCAAGGACCAAGTCGCGTGCTCGGGTATTGTAAGCCCATTTCGCGGAGACCGGCCTGGCTCCTAGCTGTCGATGGTCCCCTTGGTGCTGGGGACCTGCCCGGGGGCCCTGGGGTCCGGCTCCAGCGCGTCCCGCAGGGCCCGGGCCAGGGCTTTGCACAGGGCCTCAGCCTTGTGGTGGGGACTGACTCCGGCCAGCACCTTGGCGTGCAGGCTGATTCTGCCCTCGACGGCGAATGACTCCAGGAAGTGCCGGATCAGGTCGCCGGGCAGCGTCTCCACCATGGTATCGTCCAGGGTGGTCTCCACCGCCGCGTGGGGCCGGCCGCTACAATCCACGGCCACCAACGCCAGCGCCTCGTCCAGGGGCACGATGGCGTGGCCCATGCGCCGGATGCCCCGGGCCTCACCCAGGGCCTCGCGAAAGGCCCGCCCCAGCATGATCGCCACATCCTCGACCAGGTGATGCCACCCGGTGTGAACGTCGCCCCGGGCCTTCAGCGTTATGTCAATCAATCCGTGGCGGGCCACCTGGCTGATCATGTGGTCGAGGAAGCCGTTGCCGGTGTCCACCTCGTATCGTCCCGTTCCATCCAGGTTGATGGAGATGTTGACGCTGGTCTCCCCGGTCTCTCGGATCAGGGACGCCAACCTCGGCTCCCGGACGGGAGGCAGGCTTGCCGGCGGGCACTGAACGATGATGCTGGTCAGCTTCCGCTTCCCGCAATCGCCGCAGGGTACCTTCTCGCGGCGAAGGATGCCCTGCCGCCCCAGCGATGAACAAATCTGGTTGACCGTCTGACGGGGCCGGACTTGGGATCGCTTTGAGACGCAATCGTCGCAGTTGGGTTTCTCAGCCTGGCCGAGTGTTGCCAGGACAATATCCTTATTGGTCATCCTTGACCGTTTCTCCTCTGCAGAACAGACTCCCTGTTGGTTCCAATTGGTCCCATTTCCGTCACCCGCCGATCAGCTCGGCGAAGGCCCGGACCACGGCATCGGTCTCGTGGGGCAGCCCAACGCTGGCCCGGATGTGGTCCTTCAGCCTCGAGGTACTGAAATAGCGCAGGAAGATGCCCCGGCTGCAAAGACCATCGAAAATTTCTTTTCCTTTCCCTTCGGGCAGCCCGCACAGAATGAAGTTGGCCTGGGAGGGCCAAACCTTCAGTCCCTCGATTTCCCGGAGCAGGCCCATCTCCCGGTCCCGCTCGGCCACGATGCTCCGCACCCGGCCCAGCAGGCCTGGAATGTCTTGGAGCGAGGCCAGCAGGGCCACCTCGGCGGCCAGGTTCACGTTGTACGGGGGTTTCATGCTCATCATGGCCCTGGCCAGGTCCGGATTCATCACCCCCAGGCCGATGCGCAACCCGGCGAGCCCGGCCCACTTGCTGAAGGTGCGGAGGACCACCAGGTTGGGATGCTCCCGCAGCAGGGGCAGCACCGTGTGGCCGCAAAACTCGTAGTAGGTCTCATCCACCACTACCAGGAGACCGGTCTCCAGCAGGCCTAGAATCTGGGCCTCGGTGGCGATATTTCCCGTGGGATTGTTGGGCGAGGCGAGGAAGAACGCCTTGGTCTTCGGAGTGACGGCCCGCTTCATCGCCTCCACGTCGATCTCGAAGCTTTCGTCCCGGTCCACCTCGACGGTCTTTCCGCCGCAGATGTCCGCCGAGAAGGCGTACATGCCGAAGGTGGGGGACGGGATGACGATGTTCTCGCCGGGGCCGACGAACATCCGCATCAGCAGGTCGATGATCTCGTCGCTACCGTTCCCGGCCACGATCTGCTCCGCCGGCACCCTAAGATAACCGGCAAGGACCTCGCGAAGCTTTCTCTGGTCCGGGTCGGGGTAGTGGTTGAAGTTCGGGAAGCTGCCCAGCGCCTCCACCACTCCGGGAGACGGCCCGTAGGGGTTCTCGTTCCCGTTGAGACGGATCACCTGGTCCGCGGGTATGCCGGCCCTTTGGGCCATGACCTCCATCGGTTGCACGCCCTCGTAGGTTTCCAGACGGCGTATGTGAGGCAACATGAGGCCGCTAACGTCGTTCATCTTTCCCACCTGTTGTCCACCTCCCGGGAAGTTACCTGCCGGCGTAGGTGACCGGGCAGGACGTAAGGATCCGCTTCTGTCCGAAATTCAGGGGCCTGGTAAACCCGAGTCCACCAGCCTGCCTGAAGATTGCTGACTCTTGGATCGACGGTTTGGTTGAGGGGGAAATCCCCCTGTATCCCCCTTTACCAAAGGGGGAGCATCACGGATTGTGCTCCTTGCTCTTATTGGCGGCTGATTCATGGTTCAGTAGCTGGGCTTGAAGCTGCCGCTGGGAAAGGTCACATTTTCACGGGCCCGGCTTCTCATCCCAGGCTGGCCAACCGCACGGTGATGGCGCTGGCGTGGCCGGCCAGGCCTTCGGCCTCGGCTATCTTGATCGCCGCCGGACCCAACCGGCGAAAGTCTTCGGGGCTCAAGCCCACCACCGGCATAGTGCGCAGGAACTGGTGGACGCTGAGGGCTGAGCTGAAACGCGCGGTGCCCCCCGTGGGCATTACGTGGCTCGGACCGGCGATGTAATCTCCCATGACCTCCGGCGAAAACTCTCCCAGGAAGAGGCCTCCCGCGTGTTTCACCCGGCCCACCCAGGCCCAAGGGTCCCGAACCATGAGGCAAAGGTGCTCCGGGGCGATGCGGTTGGCCAGGTCCACCGCCTGGTCCACCGTGTCCACCAGCACCACCCGGCCCTGGCGCTCCAGCGCTCCCCGGGCCATCTCCCCCCTGGGCTGGGATGCCAACTGGCGGTCAAGCTCCCCTTCCACGGCCTTCACCAGGCTGCCGGAGGTGGTGATGAGGATGGCGGTCGCCAGCGGGTCGTGCTCCGCCTGACCGATGAGGTCGGCGGCGCAGAACCCGGCGTTGGCGGTCTCGTCGGCGACCAGGATGGTCTCCGTGGGGCCGTAGACGCCGTCGATGTCCACCTGGCCTTGCACCATCCTCTTGGCGTAGGCTACGAAGATGTTGCCGGGACCGCAGATCTTGTCCACCTTGGGGACCGACTCGGTGCCGTAGGCCATGGCCCCGATGGCCTGCACGCCGCCGATCTGGTACACGGCGTCGACCCCGGCGATCTCGGCCGCCACCAGCACCGCCGGGTTGAGCGGTTCGCCTCCCCGGCGCGGTGTGCTCAGAATCACCTCGCCCACCCCGGCGACCCGGGCCGGGATGGCGGTCATCAACACGGTCGAAGGATAGGCGGCGGTGCCGCCGGGCGCGTACAGGCCCACCCGGTCCAGGGGGCGAATCAACTCTCCCAGGCCTTTCTCATCGTCCAGCCAGTCCCGAGGCAGGACGGCCTGATGGAACTCTCTGATCCGGGCGGCGGCCAGCTCTAGGGACTGGCGCAACTCGGCTGACACCTGGGCCCGCGCCTCCGCCATCTCCGCTTCGGTGACTCTTATCTCGTCCAGATCCAGGCCGTCGAGCAGCAGGGTGTAGCGCCGGACCGCCGGGTCCCCCTCGGCGCGCACCTCACGGAGGATGCGCACTATCGACTGCTCCGGGGTAACCCCGTCCCCGAAGGCCTGGCGGGTCCGGGCCAAAACGGATTCGGGCAGAGTGCTCAGGTCCAGGGGGTCAACCCGGACCAGGACTTCCTCCGCGCTTTCGATGCCCTGAATCGTTCTGAGCTTCACTGGTTCTATCCTTTGGCTGGCAAATTGCCGGTCCGGAGGCGGCGAGCCGCCCCGAGTGAGACCGGATTCGATCTCACTACTCTGGCTGGGTCAAGGGTCTCAATAAGGTGCCCGTCACCGGTCCGCCATCCGTCTCCGGATGACTCCCAGTGACCGGTGCAGGTATTTCGCGCTTCTAGTGTACAGTCTCGTAAACAGCTTTACACCTGCGAAACCATGCGGCACACCCACCACCGGCGTCTTTCCGGCGAAGGCCGAAATCCAGAGAAGCTTTTGCTGGATCCCGGCCTTCGCCGGGATGACGGGCAGGGTATCAAACCATTTATGAGACAGCAGACTAGTCAGGATAGGCCGGGCCCCAATGCTCTTGCACCTGGACCACGGTCTCTTCGAGGACCCTTTGCTGGTAGGCGTCGATCGTCTCGCGAGGTATCCGTTGGTAGACCTGTTCCAAGCTGCCGGGCATCTCATCCAGGAAGCCGTCCACCGCCTGTTGCACCTCATCGTCACCCCGGTACATCCGGTTCAACGACCGCCTCAACCGTTCCCAGGTGAACTCCCGGACGACGAACCGGCCCACCCATTCCTTCCATTCCTCCAGCGCCTCCGCACCGAGGAAGCTCACGTCACGGCCCACCGCATCGGCGGGCATTTCCGCTATGGGCTGGAGATGGCCTCCCACATGGGGCAGCGCCCGGCGGTCCATGTCGAGCTGCAACGCCCGGTCCCAGATATGAGCCTCCACCTTGTTGCCTGCGGCCATGGCGCTCCCCTCGGGGGGATCGAAGCTTGGGCGGTAGATGGTAGTAATCCAGGTTTCGTCGGCCACCAGGTGGCTGATGTAGCCCAGGATGAAGGCCCGGGTAGCGTTGGACAGCGTCCGGTAATCGGCCAACTCCGGGTGAAGCCGGAACATCTCCCGCGGGCCGGTGCCGACCTCGCGGACGGACAGCGGTGCGAAGTGGGTGCGCTCCCTGGGCCACTTGGTCATTGCCCGCATATCCGGCGCGGTGGACCCCAGGTAGAGGCTGCCGAGGTTGCCGGAAAGGCACCCCCAGTCCAGCCGCTCCACAAGCCGATTGACCATGTACAGGTGTGTCGGTAAGTTCGGCATGGTACCTCGAGCAGTCAGCTATCCGCGGTCAGCGCCGGCTCGAACCTACCGCTGACCGCTCGGTATGGCGTCAAGGGCCGCGATCGAGGAGGAGCCGGTACGCTTCCGAGTGCCCTTCAAACAGGTAGTTAACCTGGGAAGCGGCGATGTCCACGGCCCCGCAGTCACGCAGGTGGTCCACGGCATCCAGCAGCAGCTCCTTCTTGACCAGCAAGCTGAGACTGTGCCAGTCCTGCTCTTCCACATTATAAACCCTGGCGACAGTGGGGCCGCGCAGCCCGGCCAGATCGGGCCGGGCCAGAACTGTAGCGCTGACCTCAACGGCGGATTGGCCCCGGACGTTGGCCGTCAGACGGTAATAGGACTTGGCCCGAAGGTGCGCCTCCATGGGCTCGACGAGGGCCCTGGCCAAATCCAGTTCAGCCGGGTTCGCGGCGAGCAGTGCCGGGTTGCCGATAAGGCAGGCCTGAGAAACCAGTACGGTGCCCTCTTCCAAGGTTTTCAGCCGGTTTTCCCGGAGGGTGGTGCCGGTGGAGGTCAGGTCCGCGATCAGGTCGGCGTATCCCGCGGCAGGAGCAGCCTCGAGCGTCCCGCTGGCGGGCACCAGGGTGAAGTGGTTGATGCCCCTCTCGAACAAGTACCGGCGCAACATACGAGGGTACTTGGTGGTGATGCGAAGCTGCTTCCCTTCCTGGCGAAACTCCAGGGCCAGATCGGCCAGGTCGGCCACCGAGGTAACGTCCAGCCAGGAGTCGGGTACGGCCAGGACCAGATCGCAGCGCCCGAAGTGCAGGTCATCGATCAGCGAGATCACTTGCCCATCGTCGGCCCGTCCCTCCAGGAACCGGTCCATGCCGGTAATTCCCAGCTCCGCGCTACCTTCTTCGACCTTTTGGGTGATGTCCGCGGCCCGCTGCAGCAGCACCTCTACTCCGGGAACGGCCGGAACCAAGGCGGTATAACGGCGAGAGCTGGGGCGGTGCACCGGCAGGCCGCAAGCCCCCAGAAAATCCAGCGTGCCTTTATGCAGCTCGCCGTCGCTGGCCAGGGCCAGCCGCAGGGCTGGTTTGGGGCCTCCGCCGTTACTTCGCGGCATGGGTCGTTCGCCGTCCATCCTGGTGTACCACCACCACCTGCTTGATCCCCTTCTTGGCGGCGTAGGAGATGGCCTGCTCCAGCTCCCGCCGGGTAACCTCCAGCTCGACCCGGAGCCCTTGCCGCCGAAGGTCCACGGTCGCCCGGAGGGCCTCCGGGTAGCTGCCCGGGCCGGCGGCCAAAACCAGGGCATCGGGGATCTCCGGCGACCAACTTGAACCGCCGCCGGTCTCGCGGGTCAGGGCCAGCAAAGCGTCGAGGTTGTAGGCGAAGCCCAACGCCGGGAGGGGTCCCTCGCTTCCCAGGGCACGGGCCAGACCGTCGTACCGGCCGCCACCCCCAAGGGCGCCGGGCCAATCCGGGTGCTTCACCTCGAACACAATTCCATTATAGTACGCCAAGCCGCGCACCAGCCCGAAATCCAGGACCAGGTGGCTGGCGATTCCTTCCTCAGCCAGGAGCAGGTCCAGATAGTCGGACAGCCGGCCAAACGCGGTGCTGTCGGCCCCGGCCGCCCGGACCACGGCGCCGGCGGCCTCCAGGACAGCCCTGGGCTCACCCCCCACCATCGCCAGATCGCGAGCCAGCTCCAGGCCGCGTCGCAGGCTGTTCTCGTCGTCTCCGCCCCGAAGCTTGCGCAGCAGCCGGTCCACCACCTCGCCGGCGTTCCGCTGCCCCAACTGACCGGCGGCGCTCCACTGCAACAGGCCATGGAGGACCACCGTTGCCCGGCCGTCATCCAGACCGTCGATGGCTTGCCCCAGGTAATCGTCCGGCCCGCCCCGGCCGGTCAAGCGCAGCCGGTGCGCCTCTTCCAGCACCCGCGCCGTCGCGTCTCCGCCCTCCTTGAGGCGGGGCACGCTGGCAACGATAAAGGTTTTAGCCCGCTCTGAAACACCGACCGCGTCGAGCACGCTGTTGAGCACATCCAGGTCCGCCAGCTCCAGCCGCCAGCCCGATATCCCCAGCTTCTCCGGCACCAGGGCCGCCAGGCCCAACACCTCGACATCGGCCATCATGCTTGGCGCGCCAACCAGCTCGGCCCCGACCTGGGTGAACTGGCCGCTGGTCTCCGGGTGGGAGACCTCGTAGCGGAACACCGGCCCGGCGTATTGCCAGCGGGCCGGCAGCTCGATATCGCCGGAGTTCTCAAGATAGTGGCGCAGGATGGATGAGGTGAACTCGGGTCGGAGGCTCACCTGAGCGCCGCCCGAGTCGGTGAAGCTGTAGAGGCGCGAAGCCAGCTCGCCGCCAGATTTGCGCAGGAACAGCTCGGTGGCTTCCAAAACGGGCGTCTCCAGGCAGCCGTATCCGAAGCTGCTGAACAGCGCCATCAACCGGTCCTGGAGGTCTCGCCTGAGGTGCCACGACTCCTGAGCGAGGTCACGCATGCCTTGGAGCCGGGATACGGTTCTCATCGGTCCGCCGGATTTACCAAACATATCGATTTAATAGGCGGATATTGTACATCAGCCCCTTTGCAGGTTCAACAGAAACGCCCTCGGCCGGGGCCAGTTTCGACGGGCGGAAACTCAGAGTGGGGATCGGGTTTGCCACGGAGGCACAGAGATTAACAAACGGACCGGTGAAACTGCGGGCACGTCGAAGCCCGGTCAGTTAGTGAATGGAGCGCCTGGCAGTTCCCCGGCCGGTAGACTACGGATGGGCGTTGAGGCCGCCGTCGACGTAGACGGGCTGGCCGGTGGCGTAGTCACAGGATTCCGAGCACATGTAGACCAACAGGGGAGCGATGTCCCGTGGATGGCCCTTGCGGCGCAAGGGAGTGTAGCGGACCAGCAACTCTTTCTGCTGCTCCTCGAGTGGGATGTCCTCCGTGATGAACCAGCCGGAGCCAAGGGCGTTGCACCGGATATTGTCCTTGCCCCATTCGATCGCAAGGGAGCGGGTCAGCGCGAGGAGGGAGGCCTGGCTCACAGAGAAAGCGGACCCGTTGATCATGCCCCTCTCGGCCAGCACGGACACCAGATTCACGATCCGTCCGTACTTCCGGTCCCGCATCCGCTGTCCCACTGCCTGGCAGAGGAGAAATGCGGCCCGGAGGTTGCGCGATTGCACAGCGTCCCATTCCTCCAGGGAAATCTCGTTGAACGGCTTGGCGAACATGCTCCGGCCATCGTTAACCAGTATGTCCACCTGGCCGTGGCGGCCGTCGAAGGCCTCCATGACGCGGGCGAGTTCCGCCGGGTCTCCAGCGCCGATGTCGGCTGCCACCCCGCCGTGGTCTCCCGGCGAGCCTGCCAGAGCCGCCAGCACCGGGTCCAGCAGGTGCTGACGACGGGCCACGGTAAAGACCGACGCCCCGGCCTCCGCCAGAGCCTGGGCCAAGATGGGAGCCTGGTCGCCCCCGGCGGTGGAAAGGATCGCCACTCGGCCGGAGAGGCTATATTCTTCAAGTATTGGCATGGCTACCTCCAGCAGCGGTCAGCCGTCAGGATTCAGCCATCAGCGCTCAACCCCCCGGTTTTCTGGCTGACTGCCGATCGCTGAATGCTGATTGCTCGAATTATGGTTCCAACGGGACGGCCGGTGCATGGCCGGCGGGAATAATCCCCGCCGCCAGACCGCCGCCGTCGGAAATGATCATCTCACCCGTCATGTAGTCGGAAGCGGCGGACGCCAGGAACACCGCTATAGGTCCCAGTTCTTCCGGCAGGCCCAACTTGCCGATGGGCAGATAGTCCCCGGACCGGGGCATGGACGCCCGTATGTCCGAATCGGTGCCCGTGGTGGGAATAAAGCCGGGCACGATGCTGTTGGCCGTGACGCCGTGGCGGGCCAGGCTGAAGGCCAGCACCCGGGTAAGCTGGATCATGCCGCCCTTGCTGCAGCAATACATGTAGATCTCTCGACCACCCCGCAACCCAAACCCGGAGGCGACATTGATGATCTTGCCCCAACCCTGGTCTGCCATGGGCCGGGACGCGGCCCTTGCGCCGAAGAAGGCCCCGGTCAGGTTCACGTCCATCACCCGGTGCCAGTCTTCATCGGTGTGGTCCCAGATGGGTTTGCGCACATTGTCTTGAACCGCGCCGGCATTGTTGATCATGACGTCGATGTGGCCGAAGTGGTCCACGGCGGTGGAGATCAGCTGATCCACCTGGCCCGGGTCGGTAACGTCCGTGGACACGGCGATGGCTGCTCCGCCCAGCTTGGTCACCTCGGTGGCCGCGTCCTCGATGGGAGCGAGGCGGCGCCCGGCGACACAAAGGGAGGCGCCCGCCCGGGCCAGGGCGCGAACCATCGCCCGGCCTAAACCGGTTCCTCCCCCGGTGATGGCCACCACCTTGCCTTCCAAGCTAAGAGCCTCTAGCATTCATTCCTCGTAGTTTTGACTTGGGGACGTGTCTCAAATAGCAATCAGCAATCAGCCGTCAGTCTTCCAGGGGAACTAGCGGCGCATGGCCGGTGGGGATCACGCCGGCGGTCATGCAGCCGCCGTCGACGATGATCATTTCACCCGTCATGTAGTCGGAGGCCTCGGACGCCAAGAACACCGCTATGGGCCCGATATCCTCCGGCCGGGACATCTTGCCGGTGGGCAGCCAATCCGCGGATGGGGGCGCGGTCGACCGCATATCGGTGTACTCGATCACGGTAGGGATATATCCGGGAGATATGCTGTTGGCGGTTATGCCGTAGCGGGCCAGGTTGAACGCCAGCACCCGGGTAAGCTGGACCATGCCACCCTTGCTGCAGCAATACATGTAGATGTCTCGCCCGCCCCGCATGCCGTAGGAAGAAGCGATGTTGATGATCTTGCCTTTCCCCCGGTCCGCCATGGGGCGGGACACGGCCCGCGAGCAGTAGAAGGCGCCGCTCAGGTTCACGTCCATGACGCGATGCCAGTCTTTGTCGCGGTGGTCCCAGATAGCTTTGCGCACGTTGTCCTGGACCGCGCCCGCATTGTTGATCATCACATCGATGTGGCCGAAGTGTTCCAGGGTGGTATTGATCAACCGGTCCACCTGGCTGGAGTCGGAGACGTCCGTGGAGATGGCCAGGGCGTCCCGGCCCAGGGCCTTCACTTCGGCGGCCGCGTCTTCTATCGGGCCGGACCTGCGCCCGCCGATAGACACGTGGGCACCCGCCCGGGCCAGGTGGCGCACCATGGCCAGCCCGATACCGGTCCCGCCGCCGGTGACCACCACGACCTTGTCATCCATGCTAAGTTTTTCCAGCATACGACCCCCGTTGCCACGGCCCGCGGGTTGCCCGCGAAGCGATCGCAGCCTCTGCGGCCCAGTTGCCGGGGAGAACTGCCAATGCGGTAAGGTTATTCAATCTTCTTGGTGCCGGACCCTTTAAGGCTCAGGGCCGCGCAGGGTGACATCCCCGGCGCTCAGGGTAACCAGCCGGCCGTCTTCCAGGCGAAGCTGAAGGTTACCCAACTCATCCACGTCCTCCGCAAGGCCTACGCAGGAGTCCCCTCGCCAGTGAGCCTGCACCCGTTGGCCCAAGGTCTCCAGCAGGGCCCGCCATTCCCCCATCGGCGAACCGCCCTGACCCACATCGAGGTACAGGGCGTCCAGGTCGTGCAACAGCTGCCGCAGAACGTCCTCGCGGGGGACCGGCCGCTCGGCCACGACGTTCAGGCCGGTGGCGAAACTGGCGATGTCCTCCACGGCATCGGTATCCAGCCCGACGTTGATCCCGATGCCCACCACGGCGTGGGAGACGGTGTTGCCGGTCACGACGCTCTCCGCCAGGATGCCAGCGACCTTCTTTCCATCAATCAGCACGTCGTTGGGCCATTTTATACGCGGGTCCAGGCCTGTCGTCTTCCGGATGGCCCGTGTCACGGCCACCCCGGCCAGGATGCTCAGCAGCGGCAGGGCCTGCATGGTGGGCCGGAACACAACCGACAGGTACAGGTTGCCTTCGCGGGACACCCAGTTTCGTCCCAACCGGCCTCGCCCCGCCGTCTGGCTCTCCGCCACCACCACCGTGCCTTCATCGGCCCCCGCTTCCGCCTCGCGGCCAGCCTCGTCCATGGTGGAGCCTATTTCTTGGAAAAACAAGAGCCGCTTGCCTACCACTCGGGTGAACAGCCCGCCGCGCAAGGTGGCCGAGACCAGGTTTCCAGGCATCGCTCGCTCCCACGCCTGCGGCGTTCCTGCCGCCGATAGCTTAGGGGAGTTTACCACGGCCTAGGGGCGAAGGCCACGCCCGGTGGCGGGGTGCTAGGGGAACGGGCGGGGGGACCCTTTCTTGCAGGAGTTTGTTGCGAAACTACCGGTGCCCCCGAAAGCGACTCCACCACTCCATCCCGTTACCCAGCAACACAATTGGAGTCCATAGTATGAGAAACATGGTAGCCAACCCAGCAACAGCCAGCAAGAGAGAAAACGCAATGCCAAGGGGCCAACCAAAAGGACCTAAGCCGAAA
Organism: Dehalococcoidia bacterium; assembly: GCA_030753265.1. The sequence continues at coordinate 39,870 of JASMCQ010000022.1, read as the reverse complement.
AAGAACCCGCGTACCCAATACAAGGCATAGCGTCGCGGGGATGATCGCGAGGGCCGCCATGCCTGCCAGGACACGCCGAACTGGTCGCATAGAGTTGCCTCTCTCTTTGCTTCAACTTTCAAGTGTGGTGCGTTAGTTAGTATGAGCGGCATCATCTTGGAGGATAGATATATGGCTGGCTCACACGATGTTGTAATAAGAACGGCCTCTGGTCACTGTTTCCTTGTGAAGACTCGGCCAGCAAGGATATTAACACGCATTCCGTATTTTGGCCCACATCTCACATACGATCTAGGAAAGCCGGTAAGGTTCCGTTTAGCCGTGCGCTACCTGGGGTTGGAGAAATGGGCGGGAGACTGTGATGTGGGCGCCAAGCCTGTTCGGTTAGATTGGACCGAAGATATTGTGCTGGAACTCGAGAGTGAGCCAATAGGGAGCGGGGACGATTTGAAGCTAGATATCGAGGGGACGGCATTCGACCAAAAGCCTCAAGTCTACCTGACTAAGCCGTTCTATCTAGAGCGGCCCGGCAGAGCACAATTGCAAATCGGGCCACCGTACCAGGCGGCGTACATGTTTGAGGTCAAAGAAGCAAGTGGAACGGTCGTGAGGTTAGTTGTGCCGTTGGCAACAGCTTTAATTGGATTCGTGCTAGGGTTCTTGCTAAAGGCAATTGGCTCCTAGTGCCACCGTAGTCCCCGTCAGACAGTGCAGCGAATGAGGTCAATGTGGCCCAGGAGCAGGGCCGCGAGCGCCCACAACGTCATGGTGAGGATGGAGCAAGCACTATGACAGCGACCGTTTCCAACCCGCGCATCGTAAGGCGGATCAGTTGGCGGAGGCCACAAACTCGTTAGCCCGAAATCGCCGCGCTCAGCGCGTTCCGGGCGCCCTGGAACTCGGCTTCGCTCAGGCTTCCCAGCCGGAGCAAGACCTGGGAGGTCTTTACGGTCACCAGGCGGGCGCGAACAATGGCGGGACTGGGCAGGTTGGCCTCCTCCCAGCCCTCGATGCGGTAGTCTCCGGGCCGGGCGGTGGCCGGCGGCCGGCTGGTTATCTGGGCGATGACCATCTCGCCGGCGGCCTGGTTGAATTCCGAGGGGCTCAGCACCAGGACGGGACGCTTCCTACCCCCGGCGCTATCGCCCAAGGGGTGGGGAACCAGGACGATGTCGCCCGCTTCATAGCTGGTCATAGACGGAGTCCTGTTCGCTGTCCCAATCGTCGCTGAAGGCTGACTCGGAGGGAGGGGCAAAGGTGGCAGCGGAGAGAGCTAGCTGGCCCAGGTGGAGTTCCCGGATGGCTCTCTGGGTTACCCGGTACCAGGCCTGGCCATCGGCCGCCTGCCACAGATCCAGGTACTCCGCTCCGACCTGAGCGCCGATCCAGGCGTGGGTAATACCCCGCTGGTCCAGCAGCTCGAATAACCGCCGCTGCTCCATCGCCCCGGCAACGTGGACGTGCTCCAACAGCTCGCTGCGGGCGTCCTGGGGCCGCATTTCAGGGGTCCGGGCTTCCATGTCGCGGACCAACTCTTCCAGCCGCCGCAGGTTCCGCTCGATGGTCCTGATGATCCGGTATGCCTGGCCGCTCTGTGCGCTGGTCATAGGCTCCCCCGGTTCTGGATTTTGTTGTGTGGGCTATCAGCTGTCAGCTATCAGCCGGAGGGGCAGCCGATGGCTGCCCGTTCCCTACCCCCCCCCGTTGTCAATCTTGTCGCGGAGCGCGTCCACCAGGTCGGCTATGGGTATCCTGGACTGCTCCATGGTATCCCGGTCTCGAATCGTGACCTGCTGGTCTTCCAGGCTGTCGAAGTCCACCGTGACGCAGTAGGGGGTACCGATCTCGTCCTGCCGCCGGTAGCGCCGCCCGATACTCTGAGCATCGTCGTACTGGGTGTTGAAGTTCTTGCGCAGCAGGGCGTAGACCTCCCGGGCCGCCGGCGCCAGCCGGGCGTTGCGGCTCAGGGGCAGCAGCGCCACCGTGACTGGGGCCAGCTTCGTGTGCAGGTGCAGCACCACCCGGACCGCGTCTCCCTGTTTCTGCCCGGGGTCCGGCTCCTCGTCGTAGGAGTCCAGCCAGAAGGCCAGCGTGGCCCGGTCGACGCCGCCGGAGGGCTCGATAACGTAGGGGAAGTACCTCTTCTCCCCGTCTTCAACCGACTCGTCGAAGTAGGTCAGGTCCTGGCCGCTGGCCTCGGAGTGCCGGCGCAGGTCAAAGTCGGTGCGGTTGGCGATACCCTCCAGCTCGGCCCAACCCCAGGGGAACCGGTACTCGATGTCGTAGCAGTCCTTGGCGTAGTGGGCCAGCTCGTCCGGAGCGTGCCGGCGCAGGCGCAGGTTCTCCGGGCGGATCCCGTAGGACAGGTACCAGTCGAACCGGGTCTGCACCCAAGTGTTCAGCCACTCTTCGTCGGTGCCGGGTTTGACGAAGAACTCCACCTCCATCTGCTCGAACTCCCGGGTTCGGAAGGTGAAGTTGCCCGGCGTAATCTCGTTGCGGAAGGCCTTGCCGATCTGGCCGATGCCGAAGGGGAGCTTCTTGCGGGTTGAGTTTAGAACGTTGGCGAAGTTGACGAAGATTCCCTGGGCGGTCTCGGGCCGCAGGTGGACCTGGTTGGCGGTCTCCTCGACAGGGCCCATGAAGGTCTTGAACATCAGGTTGAACTGGCGGGGGTCGGTGAACTCGCCATTGCACTCGGGGCAACGGTCCCCTTCCAGGTCTTCACTGCGGTACCGGCGATTGCAGTCCTTGCACTCAACCAGGGGGTCGGAGAAGTTCTCCACGTGGCCGCTGGCCACCCACACCTGGGGGTGCATCAGGATGGCGGCGTCCAGCCCCACCATGTCGTCCCGTTCCAGGATGACCGAGCGCCACCAGGCCTCTTTGACGTTGCGCTTCAGCTCCACGCCTAAGGGGCCGTAGTCCCAGGTGGAACCCAGGCCCCCGTAGATTTCGCTGCTCTGGAAAACAAAGCCCCGCCGCTTGGACAGAGAGAGGACTTTGTCCATGTCGGCGTATGGTAGGAATCGTGGCAAGAGATCCTCCTAGCTATCAGCTTTCAGCGATCAGCTTCGAAGGCCGCAGGCTGATCTCGACTTAGAGGGTACCAAGTCCCTTTGCCGATGTAAACATTGGTGGACTGGGGGGCGGCCGTTTACTGCTGGTGGGTGGAGGAAATCCCCCTAATCCCCCTTTACCAAAGGGGGACGGAGGAAAGCTTGCTGGTTGCACGGATCAACGCTTCGGGCGGGGGTATTTGGTTGCCGGCGATACCCTCACCCTCGTTCCCTCTCCCATTGGGAGAGGGATGCCCTAGCGAAGCTTGGGCTGGGTGAGGGTCAGGTCAATCCCGTTTCGGGCTCTTCCTCTGGCATCGGGTCCGGTGGGCCGGCGGTAGGTAGCTGGAGGCGGACCGCTTGGGCCAGGCCTTCCGCCCGCAGCTCTTCCAGCCGCAGGCACCTCGCGCCCATGGCCTCGGCGATGGGCCGGGCCAGCCCCATCTTGATGAAGCCGTCCTCGGTATCGATGACCACCGACGTGATGCGATTCTCCTTGAACAGAGAGGCAACATCTTTGACTTCGGTGGCCGTTGGGCTATCCTCTCCAACGTCAGCCGGGCCGGCCTGTTGCGCCAGGGTGACGTTGGCCCGCCCGTCGGACAGCAGCACCACCAGGGGCACGACGTCCCGGTCCTTCATCTTCTCCGCCTCAATCACCTGTAGCGCCAGGTGAAGCCCCCAGCTCAACGGGGTCCTCCCGCCGGTGGGCATCTCCGACAGATGCGTCTGGGCCAGCTCCACGCTGTTGGTGGGGGGCAGCAGCAGCTCCGCCGTGGTACCCCGGAAGGCAATCAATCCCACCCGGTCCCGGCGCTGGTAGGCGTCCAGGAGCAGGGAGAGGACGGCCCCCTTGACCGCCACCATCCGCCGTTGGGCGCCCATGGAGCCGCTGGCGTCGACGACGAAGAGTATCAGGCTTCCGGTTTTGGTCTCCCGCACTTTTTCCCGCACGTCCCAGGGTTCAAGCAGAAGGGCCGGGCCGGACCGGGGGGGGTCCGGACTCCCCTTGGTCCCTCCTTCGAAACGGAGAGGAGAAGGGGCGACGCCATGGGGGGAGGATTGGTCTTCGCGGCGGCGTCTTTGATTGGGAGCGGCCGCCCGCAGGGTGGCGTCCAAGGCCAGGTCGGATACCGCGCCCTGGGGGACCCTGGCGCCCACGTAGCGCCCGGCGGAGGTGCCGCTGACCGTTTTGCTCCTCCTCCCGGCCGACTGCCGGGCGCGCTCATCCGGCGGCTGCACCTCTAGGGCACGAACGGAGAAGGGGTTTCCCACCTCGAACTGCTGTTCCTGATTTCCGGGACCCTCGGGGCCGGGCCCCTCGGGATCAGGTTCCTCGGGTGGAGAGAGGTCCGGGCTATCTAAGTCAGAGGGGTCCGAGTCACCGTCGGCCTGGTCCTGGGAAAAATCGGCCGGCGAGTCCGCCGGCTCTCGCTGGCGTTGCTGCTGCTGAAACTCATCAATCATGGTATCCAGCTGTTCGGTGACCAGGTTGGGCTGCTGGAAAGGCTGGCGGCGTTGCCGGTGGAGCAGGGCCAGCCGGGCGGCTTCCTTGACGTCCTCCGCGGTAACATTGATCCTGCCCTCGTAGGCCGCGATGGTGCCGGCGGTTTTGTACATCACGATATCGCCCCGCAGCCCATCGACCTGGTACTCGGCACAGATATCCGTTATCAGCTCCAGGATGTCACTGCCAACCTCGACCTGGGCCAAGCGCTGCCGGCTCCGAAGCAACCGCGCCCTCTCCCGCTCCTCCGCCTTCCGCCACTCGCCCATGAACCGGAAGGGGTCGGCCTCGTAGGCGATGCGCCGCAGGACCACCTCGCGCCTCTCCTCGGCGGGCAAGGCCCCATCCACCTCCACGGCCAGACCGAAACGGTCCAGAAGCTGGGGGCGCAGGTCGCCCTCCTCCGGGTTCATGGTCCCGACCAGGATGAAGTCGGCGGCGTGGCTGACCGAAACGCCTTCCCGCTCGACGTAATTCCGGCCCATGGCCGCCGCGTCCAGCAGCACGTCCACCAGGTGGTCGTTCAGGAGGTTGACCTCGTCAATGTACAGGATACCCCGGTGGGTGGCGGCGATGAGGCCGGGTTCAAAGCTGCGGGTCCCGGTCTTGATGGCCTGCTCGATGTCCAGGGAGCCGACCAGCCGGTCCTCGGTGGCGCCCACCGGCAACTCCACAATCCGCACCTGCCGGATCACCGCCGGATTATCGTTGCTCCCCGATTGGCACCACTGGCAAAGGCCCTGCCGGGCGTCGGGGGCGCAACTGTACGGACAGCCCTGGAGGACGGCTACCTCTGGCAGCAGGGCGGCCAGGGAGCGTACCGCCGTGGACTTGGCGGTCCCCTTCTTGCCGCGGATCAGCACCCCGCCGATCTTGGGGTTGACGGCGTTGAGCAACAGGGCCCGCTTCATCGCGGTCTGCCCGACTATGGCGGTGAAGGGGAAGCGGGGCTCCGATGGCTGTTGGATATTATTTTCGGTCACTGGCTAACTGCTCGTCCTTCTATTGGATTCTGGGTGGACCGCCGGTCTCCCGGATTCATCGGAGGCCGCGTCAAACCGCGCGGGCTGCGCTCGCCATTGGAACCACATCAACGCTAGGACCACCCCCGCCGCGAGCAACGCCCAAAGGAGGAATTGCCCGATCATGGTCAGCGTCCGGAACAGCTCCAGCAGGTCGATCGGTACCGGTACCGGATCAGGGTTGCCCGGCGTGGCAAACGCGATTATCAGGACGAACGCGGCATACCCCAACAGCACCGCCAGGTAGAGCCAAATACGTTGGGCCGCCAGGGCCACCTGCGAACTCACCTGGTGCAAAGCAAGGAGTAGCCCCGTCGCGCCGACGACGGACAGGGCCATAAAAAGGGTCTGGTATCCCTGCCGCTGAATGAGGGTGCTCTCATCTCCTACCCCGGGCGGATTGAGCGGGAATTTTATGAACGGGAGTAGCGATAGGGCCCAGAAACCCAGCGCGCCGATCACCACGGCCACCGCCAACGGCTGCCAGCCGGGAGCGATGCGGTGCAGCAGGGAATACCCCCCGGCAAAGAGGAGTCCCAGAATCAGGCCGTACAGGCCGGTGCCTACGACCAAGCCGACACGCTGGACTCCCAGGGAAACCTGGGGTCCCTCGTCATTACCGGCCTCTGCTAGAACAGTCTCGGCCGCCGCCCTTTCTTCCTCGAGGACCATGGCCCGCTCCATTACGGGCACGGTAAACAGGTTGTGGAACCCACCAACCAGAAGGCCGGCAACGAGCCCCGCCACCATTGCTATGAACATCAGCCTTGGCACGATGATACCTCAACCCCAGCGCGTATGAACATCCCGTCAACCCCTTCTCCCCAAAACCCATCTCGCCTGAGGAGTGCCCGGACCCGGGCGGGAGGGAGAGCGGAGCATTGCCGGCGGATTTTCTTGAGAATAGCCCAATCTCGACAAATGATGCGACATCCCCTCCCCGCGACCATCATTCCGGCGAAGGCCGTAATCCAGTGACTAGGATCCAGTGAAACGTTGGCTGTATCCCAGGCTTCGCCTGGATGACGGACCGGGCGGCAAGAATCCGTCTACAAGTCATTGAACAAGTGCCTAGTACTCAGTCAACTTGGCTTTGGCAGGATGTCATTCTGAGGAGCAGAGCGACGAAGAATCTCATTGTTGCGCTGAGATTCTTCGCTTCGCTCAGAATGACAATTCGCAGATTTAAGCTGACTGAGTACTAGAATCCTTACCGGGGCTCAGGCTCTGCCCCCGACAGGCTCAGGGCACGCTAATAGTGCCTGCTTGTGGTGATCTTGTCGAACCCACCGCGGCAAGCTATCGGATCGGTTCATGGGCGCCCCCGCCGTCTATCTTGAACGGCAGGGGGCCCACTTCCCGGTGACTTCCGAGAAACTTCCTAACCGTGCGACGAAGCCCGATGGCTCTCTAGTGGCACATCATGGCTACGTGGCGTGCATGATGGAAGAACTCGTGCACGTAGCCCAGATTAGCGCCGGTACTGCCCAGCACTGCTCCGTGAACGGTGCCGTCCACGTAGCCGATGATGTAGAGCAGCACCACTGCTCCGAGAACCCACGGCAGCCATCTGGAAACATCTCTTTCGCCTAGGCCACCCCGTAGTGCATCCAGCATATCTCTCTCCTTTTCCACAGGGTCATTCAGTCCTGAGACTCCCCTGCTGAAGACCGGCAGGGCGACGACGGGCCTTCCAATCGTCGTGGGCCGAACCATTCGCGTAGGCATCACCCCCCTTATTGCGTGGACTGCGCTGGTTTTGACAAAAGGGCGGTCCGGCAGGCCGGCTCGACGGGCGGCCCGCGTCATCTTCATCCTGGGCCGGGCGGTCTCTCCTGCCGGGCTTCCAGGTCGGCCTCCAGTTGCAGGTACATATCCTCCAGTTTCTTCCGCATGTCCGGCGGCGGCTCCTCCCAGAGGCCCCGCTCGATGGCTTCCAGGAGCCTCTCCACGATTCCTTTCAGCGCCCAGGGGTTGCTTTCCTGGAAGAACTGACGCGTCTCCGGGTCCAGGACGTAGCTTTCAGTAAGGTCCTCGTACATCCAATCGTCCACCATCTGGGCGGTGGCGTCGTAGCCGAACATGTAGTCAACGGTGGCGGCCAGCTCGAAGGCGCCCTTGTAGCCGTGGCGCTTCATGGAGTCGATCCACTTGGGGTTCACCACGCGGCTCCGAAACACCCGCCGGGCCTCATCCTCCAGGTCTCTGACCTGGGCGCGGGACGGGTCGGAGTTGTCGCCGAAGTACTGCCGGGGGTTGCGGCCGGTCAGGGCGCGGACCGTGGCGATCATGCCGCCGTGGTACTGCATGTAGTCGTCGCTGTCGAAGATATCGTGCTCCCGGTTGTCCTGGTTCTTGGCCGCGACCACTATCTGGCTGAACCGGCGCCGGAACTCCTGCCGGGCGTTCACCCCATGCTCCTGCTGGGTATAGGCGTACCCACCCCACGCGGTGTACACCTCGGCCAGGTCCTGGGTCGTCTCCCAGTTTCGCTCGTCCAGGAGGGGCAAGATGCCCGCCCCGTAGGTCCCCGGCTTGCTGCCAAAAATCCGGTAGAGGGAGGCAGCCCGGCCGGAGGGGCCGGTTTCGCCCTCCTGGGACGTGCCCGATGGTCCTTCATCCCCACTTTTGGCTCCATCCTTTGCCAGGTCTTCACGGAGGTGTTTGACCACCAGGTTCTCTTCAGGCGACTCGTCCAGGGCGGCCACCATCTCCACCGCCTGGTCCAGCAGGTTGATCAAGTTGGGGAAGGCGTCCCGGAAGAAGCCGCTGATCCGCACGGTAACGTCGATACGCGGATGCCCCAACTCGGCCAACGGGATGGGCTCCAAACCCATGACCCGGCGGCTCTCCGGTTGCCAAATGGGCCGGACTCCGAGAAGGTGAAGGATCTGGGCGATGTCGTCCCCATGGGTTCGCATTGCCGACGTCCCCCAGACCACCAGCCCGACCATCTCCGGGTAAGAGCCTTCCTCCTTCAGATACTTTTCCAGCAGCGCCTCGGCCAGCCTCTTCCCCGTCTCCCAGGCGGCGGGAGAGGGGATCGTTCTCGGGTCCACCGAGTAGAAGTTTCGGCCCGTGGGCAGGATGTTGGCCATGCCACGGGTGGGCGCCCCGCTGGGGCCGGCCGGAACGAATTGACCCTCCAGCCCCCGGAGCAGGTTATCTATCTCATCGGTGGTCCGCAGCAGAGCCGGATAGACGGTCTGCGCCGCGTAGGTCAACACCATCTCCGTCTGGGGATCGGGTTTATCCAGAAGCCCGGCGACCACTTGCGGTACCTGTTCCGGCGCAAAGTCCCGGTCTAACAGCTCGCTGTAAGCCCGCCGGCCCAGCAGCTCCAAACGCTCCACCACGTCGCCGCGAGTCCGCACCGGACCGTCTTGCTCCAAGCGGGCCAGGACCGGGGATACTTCACCTTCCAAGGGAAGGCCCGGGTCGGACAGGAGACCGTCGTAGTCCAGCCCCAGCGCCTCGGCCAACGACCTTCTCAGACTGGGCACTACGCTGCTATCCAGGCGGCTCAAGGAGCTGAGCAGCCCGACGAGCTGCTCGCCTTGGGGCACCTCGCCTAGGGTATGGAGGCCGTCTTTGATCTGGGCATCCTTCAGCTCGCAGATGTAGCCGTCGATCTCCAGAATGAACTGGGCGAAGTCATCGGGTTGGGAGTTCACCCCCAGGTCCCGGTGCAGCTCCGCCTGCTCGATCAGCTCCCATATCTGGGCTTCCAAGAGGGGAAGCTTGGCCGGGTCCAGGGTCTGGCACTGGTAGTGCTCGTCCAGCAGTTGCTCCAGCCGGGCGATGTCGCCGTAGCTGTCGGCGGTGGTCATAGCGGGAATTAGGTGGTCGATGATGGTGGCGTGGGCGCGCCGTTTGGCCTGGGCGCCCTCACCGGGGTCGTTGATGATGAATGGATAGAATAGGGGCAGGTCCTGAAGGGCTAGCTCGGGGTAGCAGGCGGCGGACAGGCCGATGCCTTTGCCGGGCAGCCATTCCAGGGTGCCATGCTTGCCCACATGGACCATGGCGTCGGCCCGAAACACGTCCCGGATCCACCGGTAGTAGGCAATATAGTGGTGGGTGGGCGGTAGATCGGGGCTGTGGTAGATGGCTATCGGGTTTTGCCCGAACCCCCGTGGCGGCTGGAGGCCGACGAAAACGTTGCCCAACTCGATGCCGGCCACGGCCAGGCGGCCGTTGGTGCGGTATACCTGTCCCGGCGGCTCGCCCCAGGCCTCCAGGAGTTCCTCTTTGACCGTATCCGGGAAGCCCTGGAACCACTGCCCATATTGACGGGCCTCCACGTGGCCCACGGCCAGCCGGAGCTGCTCTTCGGTCAGGGAGTCCTGGTCGTTGCTGCATCGCTCTACGATGCTATGCACCAGGGCGTCGCCGCTTTCGGGAATACCGGTCACGTGGTACCCGGCCCATTTGAGCGCGTGGAGAAGGCGAACCACTGAGGCCGGGGTATCGAGGCCCACGGCGTTGCCGATCCGGGCGTCTTTGGTGGGGTAGTTGCTCAACATGATGGCGACGCGTTTCTCGGAGTTGGGTTTCGAGCGAAGGCCGGCCCACTTGATGGCCAGCCGAGCCACATGGTCCACCCGGTCTTCCCGGGGCATGTACCGCTGCAACCGTGCGTCCATCCGGCTGGACTGCGGGGCGCCGCTCTCTTCTTTAAACGATATGGGGACCGAGATGATGCGCCCGTCGAACTCCGGCAGGGCCACGCTCATCGCCGTGTCGATGGGGCCCAACCCCAGGGAGCTTTCCTGCCAAGCTTCCTCGGTCCCGGTGCTGACGATGCCCTGGATGATGGGCACGTTCAGCCGCTCCAGATGGGCTGCCGCCCATCCGGAGGCGATGGTGGGCCCCTCTTTGCTCAACTCCCCCATCGCCATGCCCATGGTGTTGATCACGCAGTCGACCCGAGGCGAGCCGTCGGGGCGGGAAAGGAACTCGGAGAAAGTCCGGAGCGCCTGTCCGTCGCCCTCGGGACTGTGTTTCAGGCTGTAGGAAAACACCGGCAACACGTTGGCGCCAAGGGTCTCCAGCCGGCGGATCAGGGCGTCCACGCCCTGCAGGTTTCCGCTCATCCAGTGGGCCCGGTAGAAGAGAACGGCGACGCCAGGCCGCCCCGGCTGAAAGCGTTGCCGCTCGAAGGCCTCAACATCGATTTCCCCGATTACGTCGGGATGATAGATGCCCTCCCAGGGCAGGGGCGCCGGGGCCTCTGCGCCGAAGCCGGTCCCCAGGTAGGTATCGCTGAGGAAAAGAAAGAGGTGCCTGATGTTGCGGACGCCGCCGCGCATCAGGTAGGAAAAAACAGTCTCCACCTCTGCCGCCGGCGCCGAGCAGGCGGCCACCAGGTCCTCATCCCACTCCTCGTGTCCGGGGCAGGCGATCAGGGGCACCTTCCGGGAACGGCAGACCTGGACCAGCGGCTCGAAGGTTTCGGGCATGGCCCGTTTCCCGCCCAGCAAGCGCAGCAGCACCACGCTGGCCTGGCCCGCGGCGCGGAGCAGCTCGTCTCGGGCCTCCGGGGTGCTGAGCGCGGCGGGGTTGAAGGCCCGCACCTGGGGGAAGCCGGGGAGAGAGATACCGGCCAGCGCGCGGTCGGCGGTTAGCAGGTCCGTGTCGGCGGTGGTGACGAACAGTATGGTCTTCAGATCAGCCACGGGTCACTCTCACCGCGGACCGTCGGCGGCCGGCTGGGCCTGCCAAAATACCATCATCGTCAGATCGCTGAATTCCTCCGCAACGGCGGCGCACTCGTCCAACGCGCCGTCCCACCGCTGTTCGCCGTCCAGGGAGAGGCGTTGGTAGACGGTCACCGAGCGCTGACCAGAAATGCCGGACTCCAGAAGTCGCTTGGCGATGGCGGCGGGCATCAAGTCCCAGGGCCGGGGAATCAGGATCACGTGGCGGCGTCCCTCGCGGAGGTAGTGCTCCAGCTCGTCCAGGTCACCTCCGGTGTCCCCGCGCTTGTGGAGGGTGATGAACAGCGCGTCCTCGAGGGATATGCCCGATCGGGCGCAGGCCACCTGCACCGAGCTGATGCCCGGTACCAGTTCCACGTTGTCGACCCGGCCCTTGACGCGTTCCAGCAACTCCCGGGCCGACACGTTCAGATCGCCCCAGCAGCAAACAACACAGCGCCGGCCCTTCCGGGCCTGGCCCACGGCATACTCCAGGACCTCTTCTTGATCCCGGTAGCTCATGGGGCACACCTCGGCATGGTCCAGCCAGGGCCGGACCACGTCCAGCACCGTGTTGAACCCCGCCACCAGGCCGGCCTCCCGCAGGACCTGCTGACCCCGCAAGGTCAGCAGGCGGCCGTCCCCGGGGCCGACCGCCACCACCGTAACCGACACCGCGCTGCCACCCGTGGTCATCTGGGCCACCGGCAGCGGCATTCGACTTGGCAATACAGGCTCATCAGCGTCCCTTGCCGTGGGCAAGTCCCACGGCTCCACGGGGGTTCTCCGTTGGTCTAACCCGGCTGCCCAAACCGGCTGCTTCTTCGTGCCCCCGTCAAAATCAAAAACCCCTGGCTCTGCTCTGGCCAGGGGTCGAGTTTACTTCTATAAGTTTCATGGGTAATACTGGGCGCAGTATTCCCAAGAGGAACCTTTCTGTTTGGCGCAGAGTTGAGCTCCCCCATCCCGGGCAGGTCTCCTGACTCACGGAACCCGGTTGGCCGACCCCTTCCCGCCATCCGCGCTTCGCGGTACAGCAGTGGTTCATCGTCGGCCTACCCTCCGCATACAGTGGCGCAACCGCGGCGGCTTTTCACCGCCTTCCCTATTAAACCGTAACGGTGCCTCGGGTGGGCTTTTCAGTTGTTAATGTATGGCGGCGGGAATTACCCGCGAGAAGGCTTGCCGCCAGATTGGGACATACTGTATCCTCACACTCCAGGGTTGTCAAGCAACACCGGCTTGTCCCAGATTCTGGGGAGCCGTTTCCCGGGCCGGGCCGGCGCCGGCTTGGGCCGCCGTAAATGAAGCCGTAGATGGAAGGGAATCGAAGGTCAACGGACGATTCCCCCGGTAACCGTGATTCGTCTCTGGATCGCCGGAATTCAAGTTGACAATATCTGGCGTGGTTGCTAGAATTCTATATTGCTGTCTACTTGACCAGCGGAGTCGTTCTATGCCCACTGTTAACCAACTTATCAGGAAGGGTCGCAAGCCGGTCCGTAAAAAGACCAAGGCTCCCGCGATGCATTGGGTGCAGAACTCCTTGCGCAACCGCGTCAAGTGGGGTCCCGGATGTCCTCAGAGGCGGGGCGTCTGCATTCAAGTGCGGACGATGACTCCTAAGAAACCCAACTCGGCGCTTCGCAAGATAGCCCGGGTAAGGCTGACCAACGGGGTTGAGGTTACCGCGTACATCGGTGGCGTCGGCCACAACCTTCAAGAGCACTCGGTAGTCCTGATCCGGGGTGGCCGAGTGAAGGACCTGCCGGGTGTCCGCTATCACGTGGTCCGCAGCGCCCTTGACTGTGAAGGTGTGCAAAACCGCCGCCGGGGGCGCAGCAAGTACGGCGCGGACAAGCCCCGCGCCGCCGTCAGCTAGCCGGGTTTCCTCGAGTTTCAATTCCCTCGGTTCCCCACCAGGGCTGAGCTAAGATGTGATGGTTTATGTCTAGGCGAAGACGCGCAGAGCGGAGGCTAGTTCCTCCGGATCCGCAATACAACAACCAGGAGTTGGCCCGGTTCATCAACAGGGTGATGCAGCGGGGCAAGAAGACGACGGCCCAACGCATCATCTATAAGGCCTTCGACATCATCCGGGATCAGTCCAACCGGGAGCCCCTGGAGATATTCCAGTTGGCTATCAAGAACGCCACTCCCCTGGTTGAGGTGAAGCCCAAACGCGTGGGCGGGGCCACATACCAGGTTCCAACGGAACTCCGCGTCGGCCGCAGCGAGGCCCTAGCCATGCGATGGCTGATCCGGGGGGCCAGGGCTCGCAAAGGGATGCCAATGCGCAACGGACTGGCCCAAGAACTCCTGGAGGCTTCCAAAGGTGAAGGGGCGGCGGTGCGCCGTAAGGATGAACTGCACAGAATGGCCGAGGCCAACCGGGCCTTCGTCCACTATAGAGGGTAGATCACCCTGGGGCGTACCCAGGTGGCATATATTATGAATAAGAATTCCCACCTTACCAAGATTCGCAATATCGGGTTCATTGCCCACATCGACGCCGGCAAGACCACCGTGACCGAGCGGGTGCTGTATATCACCGGCCGGATTCACCGGGCCGGGGAAGTGGACGAGGGCACCACCATCATGGACTGGATGCCCCAAGAGCGAGAGCGGGGAATAACCATTACCGCCGCCGCCACCAGCACATCGTGGCGCGACCACCAGATAAACATCATCGATACCCCCGGGCACGTGGATTTCACCGCCGAGGTGGAACGTAGCCTGCGGGTTTTGGATGGCGGAGTCGTCGTTTTGGATGCCGTCGCCGGCGTCCAGTCCCAGTCGGAGACCGTCTGGCGTCAAGCCGACACCTATAACGTGCCCCGCATCTGTTTCGTCAACAAGATGGACCGGGTTGGGGCCAGCTACGAGCGCACCATCGAGTCCATTCGCCGCCGCCTCAAGGGCAATCCGGTGCCTATTCAATTGCCCATCGGCGCGGAAGCGGAATTTCACGGCGTGGCCGACCTTATCGGCGGCATGGCCACTATATACTCCGGCCCCAGCTACATTGGAACCAACGGGCACGGCCCGACCCAGGTCCCGTTGCCCGCTGAGTACGAGGAGACCTTCCGACAGTACCGGCAGGCCATGATCGAGAAGATCGTGGAAACCGATGAACCGTTGCTGATTCGGTATCTGGAGGGCGAGGAGATAGAGGCGGACGCCTTGCGTCGTGCGCTGCGGCAGGCCACCATCACGGGCCAGTTGGTGCCCGTTCTCTGCGGCACCGCCACCTCCGGCAAAGGGGTGCACCCCCTGCTGGACGCGGTCCTCCGCTACTTGCCATCGCCGGCGGATATACCGCCGGTGGAAGGGATCGACCCCCGCACCGAACGGGCGGCCGTTCGCACTGCCGACGTCGACGAACCTCTGGCAGCCCTGGCCTTCAAGGTGGCGACTGATCCCTACGTCGGCCGCCTGGTCTTCTTGCGGGTGTATTCGGGAACGGTCAAGTCCGGCGCCTCGGTGGTCAACGTTACCAAGGACCAGCGGGAGCGGATGGGGCGGCTGCTTCTCATGCATGCCAACCGCCGGGAGGAGTTGGAAGAGGTCACCGCGGGCAACATCTGCGCCGCCGTGGGTCTGAAGAACACCTTTACCGGGGACACCATATGCGGCCTCACGGACCAGGTCATGCTCGAACCGCCCAAGTTCCCCGCCCCGGTGGTGGCGGTGGCGATCGAGCCAAAGAGCCGGGCCGACCAGGACCGCCTCACCGACGCCCTGCGCAAGCTCTCGGATGAAGACCCGACCTTCGTGGTCAGCTTCAACGACGAGACCGGGCAAACCCTCATCGCCGGGATGGGCGAGTTGCACCTTGAAGTGCTGGTGGACCGGATGCGCCGGGAGTTCAACGTTGAAGCCAACGTGGGCAGGCCCCGGGTCTCCTACCGGGAGACGCTAACCAAGCCGGTCCGGAGCGAGGGCCGGTTCGTCCGGCAGACCGGCGGCCACGGACAGTTCGGCCACGTGTGGCTGGAGCTGGAGCCGCTGGAGCAGGGCGGCGGGATAGTCTTCGTGAATGCCATCCACGGAGGGGCCATCCCAAGGGAGTATATCTCCGCGGTCGAAAAGGGTGTGCGCCAAGCCGTTAACAACGGTCCCTTGGGCAGCTATCCGTTGGTGGATTTGAAAATCACCCTGGTAGATGGCAGCTACCATACAGTGGACTCATCGGAGATGTCTTTCCGAAACGCCGGCATACTGGCCATCCGCGAAGGAGCCAAGAAGGGGGCCCCGGTACTCCTGGAGCCCATCGCCGACATGGAGGTAGTCACTCCCGGCGAGTTCCTGAGTGACGTGCTGGGAGACCTGGGCACCCGGCGGGCGCAGATAAAGACCATCGAGGGCGAGGAAGGCGTGCAAGTGGTCCGGGCGTTGCTGCCCCTGGGGGAGACCTTCTCCTACACCACGGCGCTACGCTCGATAACCCAGGGTCGCGCCTCTTACACCATGGAGTTCCGGTACTACGAACCGGTCTCGGAGAACGTGCTGAAGTCAATCGTTAACGTTGTTTAGCCGCGACGGGGCGGCGTTAGGGTAAAGATGGTTACACGGCAAAAAGTACGAATTATCCTGAAGGCTTTCGACCACAAAATGTTGGACCTGTCCGCCGGGCAGATAGTGGAAACTGCCGAGCGTACGGGGGCCAGGATCGCCGGGCCGGTGCCCCTACCCACCCGCATCAGACGGTTTTGCGTGATCCGAGGCCCTCACGTCGATAAGGACTCTCGGGAGCACTTCGAGATTCGGACTCATAAACGGCTCATCGACATACTGGAGCCAACGTCAAAAACCATTGACTCCCTGACGCGGCTAAACTTGCCCGCGGGAGTGGACATTTCGATCAAGCTTTAGGCAAGTATTAGGCAAACTCTAGGCAAGCTTTAAGGCAGCCTTGAGCCAAGCTCCAGGGCACAGGTGTTCAACATGATCCGAGGATTTCTCGGCAAGAAAATAGGCATGACCCAGGTCTTCCGCGAAGACGGCCGAGTGGTCCCGGTCACCGTGATCGAAGCCGGTCCTTGCATAGTGACCCAGGTCAAGACCGAAGAAGATGACGGCTACCAGGCGGTCCAACTGGGGTTTGGCGAGGTCAAACGGCTCAACAAACCTCTGGCCGGGCACCTGAAAAGCAGTCAGCAGTGCCGCCACCTGCGTGAAGTCTCGGCCGATGACGTTAACGAGTTTCACGTGGGGCAGACCATCGGCGTCGAAATATTCGAGCCCGGAGAAAAGCTCGACGTGATCGCACGGTCAAAAGGCCGGGGCTTTGCCGGCGTGATGAAGCGGCACGGCTTCCACGGCGGGCCTCGAACCCACGGCCAGTCGGACCGGGCGCGAGCGCCGGGCTCCATCGGGGGCGGCACCACACCGGGTAAGGTGTTCAAAGGGCTGAAGATGGCCGGCCACATGGGCAACCGGCGAATTACCGTAAAAGGCCTGGAACTGGTCAGCGTGGACACCGACCGCAACCTGCTCTTCGTTAAAGGGGGCATCCCGGGGGCGCCCAACGGACTCCTTCAAATCCGACGCACCGATAAACGGGCGCCGGCCGGCGACTAGGGGGTTATTCTAGGACATGGAAGTCCCAGTAAGAAATCAGAACGGTGACACCGTCCAGACGATTGAACTGGACGACGCCGTCTTCAACGTGCCCATGAACCACTCCCTGGTGCACCAGGCGTTGGTCATATATCAGCTCAATAGGCGCCAGGGCACCCACGACACCAAGACCCGGGCCCAAGTGTCCGGCGGAGGTCGCAAACCCTGGGTTCAGAAGCATACCGGACGCGCCCGTCAGGGCAGCATCCGGTCACCTCAATGGCGTCACGGCGGCGTCGTGTTCGGACCCCATCCCCGCGACTACCGCAAGGCGCTGCCGCGCCGGATGCGCCACCTGGCCCTCAAATGCGTACTTTCCGACAAGGCCCGGCAGCGCCGGCTCGTCTGCCTGGACAGCATGGACCGGGTGGATGGCAAGACCAGGTCGATGGTCGAACTCCTGAACAATCTGGGCATCTCCAGCTCGGCGCTGTTGGTGACCCTTGGTTCTGAACAGAAGGTGGTCCGCGCTGCCCATAACCTGCAAAAGATTTGGACACTCCCGGTCGGCCTGCTCAACGCTCATGAACTCCTGCGCCGGGACACCGTTATAATCACGTTGGAGGCGGCCCGGTGGGCCGAGCAGTTCCTGGTCGCGGCCGCACGGGGGCGCCGGGCCCTGAAGGCGGGGATTGCTTCGGCGGATGCCGAGGCGGAAGCTCCGGAACCGGATGAAGCCGTTGCGGTGGCTGAGGCGGTGGAAGAAGCCGCAGCCTCCCCGGATTTGGACCAGGCTTCCGAAGAGGAGGCAGGGGCCTAGATGAACATCCACAAGGTGTTGATCAAACCAACCATCACGGAGAAAAGCACTCTTCTCCAGGAATCGGGCAAGTACACCTTCCAGGTGGCGCTCAAGGCCAACAAGGTGGAAGTCAAACAGGCCGTGGAGACCAATTTCGACGTAACGGTGATGGACGTAAACATCACCAAGATTCACGGCAAGCGCAAACGCTACGGCCCCCGTGCCGTCAAACAGCCGGACATCAAGAAGGCCGTGGTCACGCTGAAAACCGGCGACCGGATCAACCTGATTGAAGGGCTCTAGGCCCAGTAGTATCGCAGGAATGCAACCATGCCGCTGAAAAACTTAAGGCCGGTCACTCCGGGGACTCGCAACGCGGTCCGGCCCTCCTTCGAAGAGATCACCCGGCGCAAGCCGGAGAAGTCTCTATTATCTCCTCAGGCCAAGCACGGCGGCCGCAACAACCGGGGCCGGATAACCACCCGGAGCCGGGGCGGCGGGCCGCGGCAGATGTACCGCCGCATCGATTTCAAGCGGATGAAGGATGGAGTACCCGGCCACGTAATCTCGATCGAGTACGATCCCAACCGCACCACCCGCATCGCCCTGATCTACTATGTCGACGGGGAGAAGAGCTACATCCTGGCTCCTCTGGGATTGACGGTGGGCAGTTGGGTGCAGTCTGGCGTCGGTTCCGAGATCCACCCCGGCAACTGCATGCCGCTGCGGTCGATCCCCACGGGCACCGTCGTTCATAACGTAGAGTTGACCCCCGGGCGGGGCGGTCAGATGGTGCGAAGCGCCGGCGTCGGCGCCCAGGTGCTGTCGAGGGAAGGGGAATACGTGCTGGTGCGCCTGCCCTCTGGGGAGATGCGCCGCATACTGTTGAACTGCCGGGCCAGCATCGGGCAGCTATCCAATCCAGACCACAAGAATGAGAGTTTGGGCAAGGCCGGCGCCAGCCGCCACCTGGGCCGCCGCCCCAAGGTTCGGGGCGTCGCGATGAACCCGGTGGACCATCCCCACGGGGGCGGTGAAGGCCGCTCGCCCATTGGAATGCCCGGCCCCAAGTCACCTTGGGGAAAGCCCACTCTGGGCCATAAGACCAGGCGGAAGAAGAAGGCCAGCAGCCGGTTCATAATGCGCCGGGGCAGGAGGCGGTAGAGTGTCCCGATCGGTTAAAAAGGGCCCATTCGTTCATCCCAAGCTGATGAAGAAGGTGGAAGCCGTCCAGCGGTCCGGCGCCAAGACGGTTATTCGAACCTGGTCTCGAGCTTCGATGGTCATGCCCGAAATGGTGGGGCTGACGATGGGCGTCCACGACGGCCGCCGTCATGTACCGGTGTTCGTCACCGAAAACATGGTGGGTCACCGGCTGGGCGAATTCGCTCCTACCCGTACCTACCGGGGCCACGTGCGCACCGAACGATCCAGCAGGGTGAGGTAAGGTAGTGCCGCCAGTACGAGCCATGGCCAAACAAATAGGAGCGTCCCAGAAGCGCTTGAGACCCATCTTGGACCTGGTGAGGGGCCAGCGGGTAGATGATGCGCTGAATACATTGGGCCTGCTGCCGTCACCCTGGGCCAAGACCGTGGCCAAGGTGGTCAAGTCGGCCGCGGCCAACGCCGAAAACAACATGTACATGGACCGGGACGCCTTGCGGATCGTCCACATCACGGCGGATAACGCCCGTTCCTTGAAGCGGTTCCGGCCCCGAGCCAGGGGCCGCATCGGCCGAATCACCAAGCGCTCCAGCCACATCACCGTCCTGGTGGACGAGGCAGGGGAGGAGACCTAAGTCATGGGCCACAAGACACATCCGTACGGTTTTAGACTGGGCATCGTCAAAGATTGGAAGGCCCATTGGTTTGCCCCCAACACCTCGAGCTATCGAACCCTGGTGCTGGAGGACCTGAATCTGCGGGGCTGCATTCGGAACGAGTACAAGGCCTTTTCCGACGCCGGGATCGCCCGGGTGGAAATCGACCGCGGCGCCCAGGACAGCGTAATCAACATCCATTCGGCCCGGCCTGGCATTCTCATCGGAAGGGATGGGGAACGGGTCAAGCGTTTGCGCAGCCGGCTGGAGGTGATAACCAAACGCCGGGTCCAGTTGAACATCATCGAGATCAACCAGCCGGAGATCGACGCCTACCTGGTGTCGCGGAACATCGCCGACCAACTGGAGCGGCGGGTAGCCTACCGGCGGGCCATGCGCCAGGCCGCCCAGCGGGCGATGCAAGGGGGCGCCAAGGGGATCAAAATCATCGTGAAGGGCCGGATTTCCGGCTCCGAGATCGCCCGGGTGGAGAAGCTGATGCTGGGCCGGGTACCCCTGCATACCCTGCGGGCGGACATCGACTACGGCCTGGCCGAGGCCCACACCGGAATGGGGCGAGTGGGCGTCAAGACCTGGGTCTATCATGGGGAAATCTTGCCACCGCCACCGGAGCAGGAAGAGGAACTGGAATCTGTCGAGGTGACCGTGCAGGCGGGCGCCCCAGAAGAAGAATTGGAAGTAGTCGACGAGGCCTAGGGGTTAGAGGAACCGCTCATGCTACAGCCAAAACGTACTAAATACCGCAAGTCCTTCCGGGGCCGCCGCAAAGGCGCAGCCAGTACGGGAAGCACCATCAACTTCGGTGAGTATGGATTGAAAGCAATGGGGACCGACTGGATCACGGCCCGCCAGATTGAGGCGGCCCGGGTGGCTGTCACCCGGCACCTCCGGCGGGGCGGACAGGTTTGGGTCCGGGTCTTCCCGGATAAGTCGGTTTCCAAGAAGCCGGCCGAAGTTCGGATGGGGGGCGGCAAGGCCGCCGTCGACCATTGGGTTGCCGTGGTCAGGCCCGGCCGGATTCTCTTTGAGGTTGCCGGAGTACCGCCACAAGACGCCGTCGACGCTCTGGAATTGGCCTCTCACAAGCTGCCGATTCCCACCAAGACCGTCCACCGCAACCGGATGGCGGCTCTGGCCGGCGGGGCCGGCTAGGGAGGGAGCGTCATGCAGATCCACGAAATACGAGCCTTGACCGACGAGCAACTCAAGGAGGAGCTGGATAAGACCTACCGGGAGTATATGCACTTGCGCTTCCGGGCTACCACCGGCCAGTTGCCCAATTCCAATCTACCCCGCGGGGTGCGGAAGTCCATCGCCAGGTTGCGCACAGTCATCAGAGAGCGCCAGTTGGCACAGAGGTAAGAGTGGCGA
Source organism: Dehalococcoidia bacterium (assembly GCA_030753265.1). The sequence continues at coordinate 19,007 of JASMCQ010000022.1, read as the reverse complement.
AATCGATGCGTAAAGTCCGCACCGGCTCGGTGGTGCGGACGCCCCGAGGCCAAACGGCGGTTGTGGAGATGGTTTGGAAACAACGCAACCGTCTCTACCGCAAACAGGTGCGGCGCGTGGCCCGTTTCCACGTTCACGACGCCCTCAACCAGTGCCGCCTGGGTGATGTGGTCCGAATCGAGGAGACCAGGCCCATCTCCAAAACCAAGCGTTGGCGCTTGATGGAGATACTGGAGCGGCGGCAAGTTGCGGACGTGCGCGCCATCGACCTGGAGGCCGACGCCGTGGTGGTTGTCGACGAAGTGGACGAGGAGCCCGTAGCCGGTGAACCCGGCGAAGCTGAGCCGGAGGGCGAGGAACCCGCAGCGGACAGCGAAGAAACCGAGGACTCTGAAGAATGATCCAGACCTACACACGGCTCACCGTGGCCGACAACAGCGGGGCCAAAGTGATCCGGCTGATCAATATTCCCGGCAGCGGCCGGCGCAGGTACGCCCACGTGGGCGATGTGATCGTCTGCAACGTTCGGGAGGCAGCCCCCAACTCCCCGGTCAGAAAGGGCGAAGTGGTCAAAGCGGTGGTCATCAGGCAGGCCCAGGGCCGCCGCCGGCCCGACGGGACCTACATAAAATTCGATGACAATGCCGCGGTACTCATCTTGGATAACCGGCTGCCTCGGGGCACCCGTATCTTTGGGCCGGTGGCCCGCGAGTTGCGGGACAAAGGTTTCATGCGGATCGTGTCCCTGGCGTCCGAGGTGGTATAATGCGCATCCGAAATGGTGATACCGTGCTGGTCACGGCCGGAAAGGACAAAGGCAAAACCGGGCGAGTAGACCGGCAATTGGTTAAGCAAAACCGGGTGGTGGTTGAAGGTGTAAACGTGGTGACCCGGCACGTGCGCGCGCGCCCCGGAGTCAGGCAATCGGGCAGGGTGCAGCAAGAATCCCCCATCCACATTTCCAACGTAGTTTTGCTTTGCAATAAGTGTAACCGGCCCGTGAAACCCACCTCTGTCCTCCTGGACACCGGGGTCAGGGTCAGGGGTTGTCCCAAGTGTAAGGAAGTGATCGACGATGCCAGGTGAAGCCAAGCCGGAGCCCCAGAGCGAGGAGCAGCCCGAGGCTTCAGGCGAGCAGCAGCCCGAAGCAGCTACCGACGAGCCGCCTGAGGCTACCGCCGAAACGCCGCCCAAAGCCAAAGCCGAGAAGCAGCCCAAGGCCAAAGCAGCTCCTGCCGGACGACGGCCCGCCCAAAGCGGAAGATCGACCCGTGGGAAGCGCGCCGAAGCCGAGGCCGCGGATGAAGCCCCTCCCGAGGCGGAAGGACCACCCCCGCCTCGGCTTCGGGATGTTTACCGAAACGAAATCGTGCCCGCTATGATGCAAGAGTTCGGGTTTAACAATCCGATGCGCGTGCCCCGGATCGGGAAGATCGTTTTGAACATCGGGATGGGCGAAGCATTGACCAACAGCCGTGCCATGGAAGGCGCCACCCGAGACTTGACCACGATAAGCGGGCAGAAGCCGATAATCACCAAGGCCCGCCGGTCCATCGCCGGGTTCAAGATCCGGGAAGGGAACTCCATCGGCACCGCGGTAACCCTCCGGGGGACACGGATGTACCATTTCCTGGATCGGCTGGTCAACATGGCCTTGCCCCGAATCCGCGACTTCCGGGGTGTTCCCCGCCGGGGCTTCGATGGGCGGGGAAACTTTACCATCGGCATCCGGGAGCAGATCATCTTTCCGGAGATCGACTACAACGAGATCGACAAATTCAGGGGCCTTCAGGTTACAATTACCACTACCGCCGGAAACGACGCCGAGGCGATTCGCCTGCTGGAGTTGTACGGCTTCCCGTTCGTCCGCCAGGCGTAAAGGAGATTTCTTGGCTAAGACGTCGAAAATCCAGAAATGGTCAAAGACACCCAGGTTTCCGGTCCGGGTTCACAGCCGGTGCCACCGGTGTGGCCGGCCGCGGGCCTACATCCGCTTCTTTGGGATCTGCCGGATATGCTTCCGACAGTTGGCGCTGACCGGCGAGCTGCCGGGCGTGCGCAAGGCCAGCCTGTAGAGGCTTCTCTTGAAGCGAAGAATCCACATGGACCACACCAAAGTTCCGATGATCGTAAGCAGCGGGGAGACAGATTAGAATGCCAGTCACCGATCCTGTGGCGGATATGCTGACCCGGATCCGTAACGCCATCCACGTGCGTCACGACTCCGTCCTAGTGCCCCACTCAAAGCTGAAACTGGCCCTGGCCAGGATTCTGAAAGACGAAGGCTACATCCGGGACTTCGACATGCCCCGGGGACACGCCCACCCAACCCTTCGGCTGCACCTCGCCTACCGAGAAGGCCGGGTACCGGCCATCAACGGCCTGAAACGGGTCAGCAGACCGGGTTTGCGGAGTCACGTGGGCAAAGGGGAAATACCCCGCGTTTACGGCGGTCTGGGTTTGGCCATCCTTTCCACCTCCCAAGGGGTTATGGCAGGGCAGGCGGCCTGGCGGCGTGGAATCGGCGGGGAGTTGTTGTGTTATGTCTGGTAACACCGCGGTGAAGGCAAAAACTCAAGGCCGGACGCTCTCCCGCATTGGGCGTAAGCCGATCCCCGTCCCCTCCGGGGTAAAGGTAGAGATCGAGTACGGCGGCGTGACGGTGAAAGGACCCAAGGGGAGCCTGACTCAAAACTACCACCCCGACGTGGTCGTCAAGGTCGAGGATGGAATGGTTTTCGTGGAGCGGTTCTCCGAGCGGAAATTCCATCACGCTTTGCATGGGCTCACCCGCAGCCTCATCGCCAACGCCATCACGGGGGTCACCGACGGGTACACCAAGACATTAGAGCTGATGGGAGTGGGCTACCGGGTCGCGCAGGCCGGAGACGGCATTATCCTGAGCGTGGGCTATAGCCACACCGTAGAGATTCACCCCGGCGAAGGGGTAACCATGGAGGTGGAGGGCAACAACCGGGTCCACGTTCGCGGCATCGACAAACAAAAGGTAGGCAACCTGGCGGCTCAAGTGCGCAAGGTAAGGCCTCCCAATGCCTACAAAGAAAAAGGGATTCGGTATCAGGGCGAGGTGCTCCACTTCAAGCCAGGTAAGGCAGCCGCCCGTAAGGCCTGATCATGCCCAAAGATAGAGACGCTCGAAAACTGAGGGTTGTCCGCCACGCCAGGGTGCGGAGAAAGGTACACGGCAGCCCGCAACGGCCACGGCTCTGCGTGTTCCGCAGCCTGCGCCACATATATGCCCAGGTAATCGACGACGCCAATGGTCACACCTTGGCGGCCGCTTCCAGCCAGGAGGGTGGCGAAAAGCGGGAATCGCCCATCCAGCCCAAGGTCAATGCCTCCCAAGCCGTGGGCAAGCTCGTGGCGGAGCGGGCCCTGGCCCTGGGCATTTCCCAGGTGGTGTTTGACCGGGGCGGTTACAAGTATCACGGCCGGGTCAAGGCCTTGGCCGAAGCATCCAGAGAAGGTGGACTCGAGTTTTAATGGTTGCCCTACGCAGCCAGCATATAATCGTCCGACAACGGCAGGAGGTCGAAGTTTCAAATGGTTTCGGCGTTTAACAGGGCCCCATACGGCCGATTCCGGGATGACGATGCCTCTGGCATGTCGGAGCGCGTGGTCTACACCCGGCGGATTGCTAAAGTGGTCAAGGGAGGCCGGCGCCTCCGCTTCAATGCCCTCGTGGTAGTGGGCGACGGCGAAGGCCAGGTGGGAGTTGGGCTGGGCAAGGCCCTCGTGATTCCCGACGCGGTGCGCAAGGGCAACGCCATCGCCCGCCGCAACTTGGTCCAGATCCCGATCCAGGGAAGCACTATTCCCCAGCGGATCACGGTCAAGAAAGGCGCCACCATCGTCATGATCAAGCCGGCACGCGAAGGAACGGGCGTCATCGCCGCCGGCGCCATGCGCGCCATGCTGGAGCTTGGCGGGGTCAAAGACGTGGTGGGCAAGTCTTTGGGCTCCCGAAACCCGATTAACATCGTCTACGCTACCATGGAAGCTTTGCGGCAACTCCGTGACCCGGTGAAGGAGATGGCAATGCGGGCCGAGCGCGCCTACGAGGCCCCTCGACGTAGATGACGGCCCCGGAAAACCAAGCGATCAGGCGCTATCCGTAAGCTGACTCAAGCTCGCCGGCCGGAGGCCGCCCTGGGACACTGCCCTTGGGCCCAAAGCCCCGTCCGAGGCCTCCCCCAACGCCGCGCGGGGCGAACCGGCGGGTTACACACAGGGAACTAGGGAACTTAGGAAAGACGTACGATGGCCCAGCTAAAAATTACCTGGATAAGAAGTTGTATCGGCCGGCCCGAATCCCAGCGGAGGGTCATAAAATCTCTTGGCTTGCACCGGCTGCACCATTCGGTGATTCACGGCGACACACCGACCATCCGCGGGATGGTTGAAAAGGTCAACCACCTGGTCACCGTTGAAGTAGCGGAAGAAGCCAGCCCATCGGGGAGTGGCACCAAATGATGGAACACCAACTGGTCCCCAGCCCGGGGGCCAGAAGACCCAAGAAACGAGTGGGCCGGGGCGACGCCGCCGGCCAGGGCAGCACCGCTGGCCGGGGCATGAAGGGCCAGAAATCCCGTTCAGGCGGGGCGATCCGCTCCGGCTTCGAAGGCGGTCAGCTGGCATTGATCAAAGGCCTGCCGATGAAGCGCGGCTTCACCAACCGGTTCAAGGTTTACTATGCCCTGGTGAAACTGGGATCGCTGGATAGCTTCGAGCCCGGCGAACGCGTCACGCCCGAAGTGCTGAAGGAGCGGGGTTACCTGCGCAACCTCAACAAGCCGATCAAGATTGTTGGGGACGGCGAGGTCAGCAAGGCCCTCACCGTGGTAGCCCACAGATTCACCCGCTCGGCACGAGAGAAGATCGAAGCAGCCCAGGGAACAGTACAGGAGCTTTAGGTCTAATGATGACCGCGGAAACCCAGGGGGGGCGATTCCCTCGCCTGCTCCAGGCTGCAATCGACGCCTTCAGCTTGCCGGACCTCAGGGCCAAAATCCTGTTCACTCTGGCGCTGCTGGCGTTTTACCGTTTTGCGGCCCACATTCCGCTGCCCGGCATCGACACCGACCAGCTGGATGTCCTGTTCGACAGCAACCAGCTCCTGGGCTTTTTGGACCTGTTCAGCGGCGGCGCCTTGAGACGGATGAGCATCGTGGCGCTGGGGGTTTTCCCCTACATCACCGCCTCCATCGTCATGCAGCTACTCACCCCGGTTATACCGGCCCTTCAAGAAATCTCCCGGGAGGGAGAAGCGGGCCGGGCCAAGATGAACCGCTTCGTTCACTGGCTGACCGTGCCCATTGCCCTGGCCCAGGGCTACGGGCAACTGGTGCTCCTTCAACAGAGCAACGTGCTGAACTTCGTGGGGTTCTCCGGCAGCAACCTGCTGCCCACCGTCGCCGCCCTCATTTCCATCGTCGCCGGGACCCTGTTCCTGGTCTGGTTGGGCGAGTTGATCACCGAGAAGGGCATCGGCAACGGTATCTCCCTGATCATCTTCGCGGGAATCGTGGCCGGCTTCCCCGGCCTCTTGGCCCAGGGGTTCCTCGATCGGGACAACGTCCTCGGCATCGGTTTCTTCGCCATAATCGGCGTGATGATTATCGCGATGATCGTGCTGTTCAACGAAGCCCACCGGCGCATTCCGGTTCAATACGGGCGCAGCATCTTCAGGGGCGGTAGAATGTACCGTCAGAGTGGCGCAACCTATCTGCCTCTCAGGATCAACTCGGCTGGAATGATCCCGCTGATCTTCGCCTTTTCCATCGTGATTCTTCCCGGAACCATCGCCACCTACCTATCCACCAGCGGCGGCTGGATCGGCGACGCGGCAGTCTTCTTCGGCGACCTGCTGGTGCCCACTTCAATGCTCTATTGGGTAATGGTGTTCATCCTGGTGGTTGCCTTTACCTTTTTCTACACGTTGGTAGTGTTCAACCAGCAGAACCTGGCGGAGAACCTCCAACGCAACGGGGGCTTCGTGCTGGGGATCCGGCCGGGCAAGCCCACCCAGGACTATTTGAACCGGGTGATAGTGCGCTTAACGCTGGGGGGCGCCTTGTTCTTGGGGTTTATCGCCATCGTTCCATGGCTAGCGTCCCTGGTGACCGATGTCCAGGCAATTTCCCTGAGCAGCACCAGCTTGTTGATCATGGTCGGGGTGGGCCTAGACACCTTGCGCCAGCTGGAAGCACAACTCATGATGCGGAATTATGAAGGATTCTTGAAATAGATTGATCCCCGCGACACGACTGATACTGTTCGGCCCCCCGGGCGCGGGAAAGGGCACCCAGGCGCAGCTGTTGACCCGGCGGCTCCGGATACGCTACATCGGTTCCGGGGGCCTGTTCCGCGAACACCTGCAGCAGCAAACCGCGCTGGGTCTCCAGGTGGCCGGGTTCATGAACCAGGGGCTGTTGGTGCCCGACGAGGTCACAATCGATATCATTCTGGACAAGGTGCTCTCCCTGGAGCCGCGGGTGGGGTTCATCCTGGACGGGTTCCCCCGAAACCTGCACCAGGCCAGGGCCCTGGAGTGGGCATTGGAGCAGCGGTCCCGAGGCCTGGACAAAGTAGTGCACATCGACGTCCCCGAGCGGGAGGTGTTCCGGCGCATCGGGGGCCGCTACAGTTGCCGGAGGTGCCAGGCCCCACACACCATTGGCCTACCATCACCAGATGAGGGAAGCGAGGAAGCAAGCAAGGAAACATCGGGAAAAGGAGAACGGCGGTGCCACGATTGCGGAGGTGAACTTTACCAGCGGGCCGACGACACCCCGGAAGCGCTCCGTCGGCGACTCTATGTATACCACACCGAAACCGTTCCCCTCTTGAGTTTCTACCAGCAAAGAGGCCTCCTGGCTGACATTCCGGGTGAAGGAAGTGTCGAAAGTATCCATGCCCTGGTGCTGAAAGCAATAGCGCAAGGGCCGGTATCCAAGGCCGGGTTTTCAAGATAACCGAACAGGGGTAGAATAGAAAGGTTGAATACCGGCAGAAAGGTTGAAACCGCGTCGAACTCGCCGACCACCTACAAAGGGGGGATTACGATAAAATCCGCCCAGGAACTGGACGCCATGCGCCGTGCCGGCGCTGTCGTGGGTGCGGTGCTCACCTTGTTGAAGCGCTCGGTGGAACCGGGAATGACCACCAAGGACCTGGACCGGATCGCCTTCAAGGAAATAACCCGCCACGGCGCCCGGCCTACCTTCAAAGGCTACCGGGGGTTTCCTGCCAGTATCTGCACGTCGGTGAATGAGCAGATCGTACACGGGATCCCCGGGAAGCGGGTTCTGAAAAAAGGGGATATAATCAAAGTGGACGTGGGGGCGACCCTGGACGGGCTTATCGGAGATGCAGCCATCTCGCTGGCGGTGGGTGAAGTGAGCGGGGAGGCGGCAGCGTTGATGGAAGCTACCCGCCGATGCCTGGAAGAGGGAATCAAGGTTTCCGTGCCGGGGAACCGGATTGGCGATATTGGGGCGGCCGTCCAGAGCTTCGGCGAGAGCAGGGGATACGGAATAGTCCGGGAGTTCGTGGGCCACGGTGTGGGCCGGTTCCTCCATGAAGACCCCCAGGTTCCCAACTACGGGCAGGCGGGCCTGGGACCGCTTCTGCGCCCCGGCATGTGCATTGCCATCGAACCGATGTTGAACGTTGGAGATTGGCACACCCGGATACTGGACGACCAGTGGACGGTGGTAACGGCGGACGGGAAACTGTCGGCCCATTTTGAGCATACCATCGCCATAACCGAAGAGGGGCCAGAGGTTCTGACCAGCCACGACTAGCGGGCATCGCACCCCGGCCCGCCGGCGGACGGGGAACGGTGACAGCAGAGGACGCATATGCCAAAAAAACAGGCCATAGAAGTAGAAGCCAGCGTGAAAGAAGCCCTGCCCAACGGAATGTTCCGGGTGGAGCTGCCCAACGACCACAAGGTATTGGCCCACGTGTCGGGCAAGATCCGGAAGCACTTCATTCGCGTGCTGCCGGGCGACCGGGTTCTCGTGGAGTTATCGCCATACGACCTGAGCCGTGGCCGCATAACCTACCGGTTCAAGTAAGGCGCGGGTGATTTAATAATGAAGGTATCGGCATCGGTTAAGCCCAGGTGCGACAAGTGCCGGGTGATCAAACGCAAGGGAGTGGTGAGGATCATCTGCTCCAATCCGAGACATTCCCAGCGGCAGGGCTAGCCCAGTGGGCTGCCTGCGGGATCTAGGAGGTAACCAGTGGTTCGTATAGCCGGCGTAGACGTGCCGGATCGCAAGAAGGCCCACGTGGCCCTGCGTCGTATTTACGGTATCGGCCCCACCCTGGCCGCGGAAATACTGACCAAGGCTCAGATTGACCCCGTGCTTTCACCCCGAATGAACGAGCTATCTGAGGCCCAGGTGGACCGGATCCGGGAACTGGTGGACCGGGAATATATCGCGGAGGGTGACCTGCGCCGCGAGGTCAACCAAAATATCCGGCGCTTGATAGAAATAAGCTCCTACCGGGGCCTGCGCCACCGCCGGGGCCTGCCGGCCCACGGCCAACGTACCAGGACCAACGCCCGTACCCGGAAGGGCCCTCGCCGCACCGTTGCCGGCCGCGGCCGCCGTACCGGGGGTAAGAAGTAGGTAAAACCTCATGCCAAGACCAAGATCACGGCGCCGAGAACGCCGCAACGTACCGCTGGGACGAGCGTACATTTATTCAACATTCAATAACACGATGGTCAGCATCACCGACCCCCAGGGAAACGTGATCTCTTCCGCCAGCGCGGGCACGGTGGGATTCAAAGGCTCCCGCAAGGGAACTGCCTTTGCCGCCCAGCGGGCCGCCGAGCAGGCCGCCCGCCGTGGGATGGACCAGGGCCTGCGCCAGGTGGATGTAATGATCAAAGGCCCAGGGGCCGGCCGCGAGGCAGCAATCCGTTCCCTGCAAGGGGCCGGACTCGCGGTGCGCAGTATCCGGGACGTAACGCCGATACCCCATAACGGGTGCCGGCCACCGAAACGAAGGAGGGTGTAGGCTAACCGTATGGGTAGATACACAGGACCTAACTGCCGGCTGTGCCGCCGGGCCGGGGAAAAGCTCTTTCTCAAGGGGGACCGTTGCTTCACCCCCCGTTGCGCATTCGAACGCCGCCGAGCCCCCCCGGGCGACCAGAGCCGCCGGCGCCGGCGACCCTCCGACTATGGTGTCCACCTGCGGGAGAAGCAGAAGGCCAAACAAATATACGGCGTGCTGGAGTCCCAGTTCCGCCGGTATATGTCCCAGGCTTTCAACGCGCCGGGAATCACCGGCTTCAACCTGCTCCGAACCCTGGAACGCCGGCTGGACAACGTCATCTTTTTGATGTGCTTTGCCGACTCGCGCAAGCAGGCCCGCCAATTCGTGATGCACGGCCATTTCCGGGTCAACGGAACAAAAACCGACATTCCCTCCTATCAGGTGAAGGTCGGCGATGTTATCTCCTGGAAAGAGTCGGTCAAATCGACGGATTTCTTCAAGGAGCGCACCGACGGCTTGCCCAAGCGCCCGGTGCCCGCCTGGATTGATTTGAATACGTCGGAGGTCAGTGGCCGAATCATGTCCGTGCCGGCCGATGAAGACCTACTGCAAACTATCGACTCACGGTTGATCGTGGAGTTTTACTCGAGGTAACAAGCCTGATGCTAGAAACCTTTCTCCTGCCTCCGGCAGAAGCCGAGGCAGGACCAGAAACACTCAAACCCGACGTCCACGTATTGGAGTCGGAGGACACCTACGGAAAAGTGGCAGTGGAACCCCTGCAACGGGGTTTCGGCCTGACCATCGGCAACCCCTTGCGCCGGATACTGCTCAGCTCCACAAACGGCAGCGCAATTACCTGGGTCAAGATCGACGATGTGGTCCACGAGTACGGCGCCATCACCGGAGTCAAGGAAGAGGTGATGGAACTCCTCCTCAACATCAAAAGGATCCGGGTCCGGGCCCAATCGGAACGGGCCGGGAAGATGCGGCTGGACGTGGCCGGCGAAGGGCGCGTCTGCGCGGGGGATATCTCCACTTCCAGCGATTTCGAGATCGTGAACCCCGAGCTTCACCTGGCAACGCTGGACTCCGACAGCGCTCGCCTTTCCATCGAGTTCAACGTGGAACAGGGGGTGGGATACCAGCCGGCAACCCAGATGGACGGGCCCTCCGCTCCTCCCGTCGGAGTCCTACCGGTGGATGCCATCTTCAGCCCGGTGCGAAAGGTGAACTACAGCGTCGAGCGTACCCGGGTCGGTCAGATTACCGACTACGAACGGTTGGTCTTGGAAGTATGGACCGACGGCACCATCAAGCCGGTGGAGGCGGTAAGGGAGGCGGCCGACACCCTGGTCTCCCACTTCTTCCTGTTCACCAACCTGGACCGGGCGACGGAAGCCGGGGTGGAACGCCCCTCCATGATTGTCTCTCCGGAGATTTACCAAACCCCCATCGAAAGGTTGGAACTCTCGCCCAGAACCCTCAACTGCCTCAAGCGGGGCCACATCACCAAAGTGGGCGAAATCTTGGAGTTGTCCGACGACGAACTCCTCAAGATTCGCAACTTCGGCGAGAAGTCCCTGGTTGAGTTGCGGGAGAAGCTGGCCGAGCGTGGCATCGCGCCCCACCCCTCCGCGCAAACTGAACCCGAGGCCGACGCCGACGCCGGGCCGCAAGAAGCGGTCTCCGAACTATCGTCCGAGGACATCCAAAACCTTATCGGCGTTGGAGACGCTCCGCCGGCGGAGCAGGACGTGGACATGGAAGACCCCTCCGGGCCAGAGGAAAATGAGGACGACCAGGCCGACCGGCCGGCGGAATCCGAGGACGAGGAGTAACCCAACTAACCATGGCATCTCATCGAGTAACAGGCAGAAAACTGAGCCGGCGGCGTGACCAGCGCCGCGCCTTGCTCAGGGGGCTCGTGGTCGAGTTGATCCGCCATGAGCGCATCACCACTACTCTGGCCAAGGCAAAAGAGACCCGGGTGGTCGCCGAAAAACTCATAACCCACGGCAAGAAGGGGACGCTGCATCACCGGCGGCTGGCGCTGGCCCAGGTGCCGAACACGAAGGTGGTGAAAAAGGTGTTCGATGACGTGGCTCCCAGGTATACCGAGCGGGCCGGGGGCTACACCCGAATCATCAAACTGGGGCCACGCCAGGGCGACGCCGCATTGATGGCCATGATCGAATTGGTCTAGCGCCGCTGCCTCTCCGAGGATGCAACAGGCCCGAAGCCCACTCCCTTACCCGGAAGCGGGCGGGGAACGCCTCCGGATTTAGCGAGGCAAATTCCTCTCGGCCACGCTATGCAAAGCCAAGATAATCGACAGACTACCCCTGCGGGGGCTACCAACTCTCCCGAGCCCTTGTATTGCAATGGGGCGCCGGGTGGATCGGCGTCGGCTCCAACACGCCGGCTGGCCCTGGTAGTGGAATACGACGGAAGCAAGTACATGGGATTTCAACTCCAGGCCGAACAGCCTACAATCCAGGGTGAGATAGAGCGGGGGCTCGCCCGTTTCACCGGTGAACCGGTTCGCATCCGAGGCGCCAGCCGGACCGATTCTGGTGCCCACGCCCTGGGCCAGGTCGTCGACTTCCCCACCCGTAGCGCCCACCCGGTGGACCGCTTTCCGAGGGCGCTGAACCACTACTTACCCAACGATATCGAGGTCCAATCCGCTTGGGAAGTGTCACCCGAGTTTCACTCCCGAAGGGACGCGGTTAGCCGCACCTACCGGTACCACATCCTCAACCGGCCGTGGCCCTCGCCGCTGCGACGCCATACCCACTATTGGGTCAGAAACGAGCTGCAGGTCCCCGAAATGGCCGCCGCGGCCCAGGGCCTGGTGGGTGACCACGACTTCCGTTGGTTCGCCGTGGGTCTACCTCCGGAAAAAAGCTCCGTCCGGCGGGTGCACCGCTGGGAGGTCTGGCGAGAAGACGACACGGTTATCATCGAGTGCGAGGCCAACGGGTTCTTGAGACATCAGATTCGGAGGGCCAACGGCCTCTTGCTCGAGGTCGGGAAGGGCCGGCTCCCGAATAGCACCGTGAAGAACGCCCTGGAGGGGACACTGCCCCTTCGGCTGGCGTGCCCTCAGGCGCCGGCTCATGGATTGTGTTTGATGAAGGTGACCTACCGGGCTCCTTCTCGTCCCGCCGCGGCTGCCGGTCAGTCTTCTTCGCCCGTCGGGTGCGGAACGGGGCCGGGACTGTGATCGAAAACCGTGACATCCGGATGGTGTCCCGCCCACGGGACCGCCAGAAAATCCACACCGCCGCTCCAGGCTTTCCAGTTGTCGGAGAGTCTGCGAGACGACCGGCCTCGACCCCGCTCCAACGGCCGGCGCCGTATCCGGTTCGCCCGCCCGGCGGCAGACGGACGATGATCGGGCGCGAGATTGGACACCCAGCCAGTTTAAGTTTCCGCCAACCTGGGTTACACTGTGAACCGGTACCCGGTAAACGGACGGAGAAGTGAAGTAACCAATGAAAAGGGCCAGCACCTACTTCCCCAAGAACGACGAGATTCCCGCCAATTGGCGGGTGATGGACGCTACCGGCCAGATTCTGGGCCGATTTGCCCGCAATATCTCCGTAGCCTTGCAGGGTAAAGACAAGAGTTCCTACACGCCCCACGTTCTCACCGGAGACTTCGTGGTGGTTCTCAACGCCTCCAAGATCCGGGTCACCGGCGACAAGCTGGAACAAAAGATGTACTACCGGCACAGTGGCTACGTGGGCAATCTCAAGTCTTTTCAGCTGCGGACCGTGCTGGAAAATCACCCCGAGAGGGTTATTGAACTGGCGGTCAAGGGCATGCTTCCCCGCAACCACCAGGGGCGCCAGATGCTCCGGCGCTTGAAGGTATACGCCGGGGCCGACCATCCCCATGAGGCTCAGGCGGCTCCCGGACAAAATCAGGACGAAGGATAGGTGGCCACGTTGGTACGGGCTTCAACTGAACAAGCGTATTACTACGGAACGGGCAAACGGAAGACTTCCATCGCCAAGATTCGGCTCTATCCGGACGAGGGCGGCACCATCCTGGTCAATGGCAAGCCCATGGACGAGTATTTCAACTGGAAGCCATGGCAGGGCATCATCACCGAGCCCTTCCGGATTACCGAAACCGTCAACCGGTTCCAGGTGGCCGTCCGGGTCCAGGGCGGTGGAGTGAACTCCCAGGCGGAGGCCATCCGCCACGGGATTTCCCGCGCGCTGGTGGTCTACGACGAGACGCTTAAAGCCGGCCTTCGCCGCGCCGGTTTCATCACCCGGGACGCCCGGATCAAAGAAAGCAAGAAATACGGCCTCAAGCGGGCCCGCCGCGCGCCTCAGTACACCAAGCGGTAAGCCGCTTACACCCCCAGGTATTCAGCCGCCGCGTTCAGCAAGGCCTCCACCTTGTCTGGGCCGGCGGCTTCGGCGTAGATCCGCAGCAACGGCTCGGTGCCCGAAAACCGGGATACCAGCCAGGCGTCATCGAAGACCAGACGGCGCCCATCGATCTCGTCGGATGACCTCACCGGCATCCCCGCCAGCTCGGACAGCTCCTCGCTCCGCAGACGTTCCTCAATCCGCCCCCGGTCCTTGGGATCAAACGACACGTCCCTCCGGCTGTAGCTATGGATGCCGACCTGGTCAAACAAGTGGTTCACCAGCTCGGCCGGGGTCTTGCCGGTCTGGGCCATGTACTCCAGCAGATACAAGCCGCTGAGGACGCCGTCCCGCTCGGGGATATGTCCCCGGAAGGCAAACCCGCCGCTCTCCTCTCCCCCCATCACGGCATCGACCTCGGTCATTTTGGGGCCGATGTACTTGAAGCCAACCCGCATCTCATGTACGTCCACCCCGAACTTGCGGCCCAGTTTATTGAGCATCATCGAAGAGGTGACGCCTTTCACCAGCGGGCCTCGCTGGGCCTTGTGCTCCAGGAGGTACAGGGCGAGGACGGAAAACACTTCCAGGGTGGTGACGAACCGCCCATCCTCGTCCACCACACCAATGCGGTCGGCGTCGCCGTCCAGGGCCAGTCCCACGGACACGCCTCCGGCCTTGATCTTTTCGATAAGGCGGGTCAAGTTGTGAGCGATTGGCTCCGGCTGCTCCATTCCCGGGAAGGCCGGGTTTGGAAGCCCGTTCATTTCCTCGACAGTCGTACTTCCCCCGGATATCAGGGCAGGCAGGTAGCCGCCGCCGGAGCCGAACATCGCGTCCACCGCGACTCTCAGCCCCGCGTTTCTTATAGCCCGCAAATCTACCAGCTCGCCGATCCGCTCCAGGTAGGGCGGTGCCGGATCGATGTCGACCACCAGGCCTTGCCCCCGAGCCCGCTCCAGCGAAACGTCCTGGATCTCTCCCGTGGCGGCGATGGCGTCCTCGAGCCGGTCGGTTATCTCCTGGGTCGCGCTGCCCGCGTATTCGGGTTTGAACTTGAAGCCGTTCCAGATGGCGGGGTTGTGGCTAGCGGTGAGGATTGCCGCGCCGCCCGCCCTGTGCTCCAGAACGTTGAAGCTGATTACCGGGGTCGGCGCCGCTTCTCGAGCCAGGTAGACCTTGACGCCGTTTCCGGCGCATACGCCGGCCACCTTCTCGGCGAATTGACGCGACAGAAAGCGCGTGTCGTAGCCGACGACCAGCCCCTGCTCCGCCGTGCCGCGGCTCTTCAAAAAGTCAGCCAGCCCCTGAGCGCAGCGGGCCACGTTCGCGAACGTGAAGTCCTCGGCAATAATGGCCCGCCAGCCGTCAGTCCCGAAACGGATGTCCTTCACCATAGCAGCCTCCCCCCTGGTCGCTTGGTTCCCGCAAGTTGATTATAGAGCAACCCGAGATTGCTCAACCATTTCCTCTCACGGATAGAGTACCGCGGAAGCCCAGTCGCCTGCGGTTGACGGGCATCCGCTACGATCTCCTGACAAAGCCGCTGAGACTCCGGAGAGCACCGGGATGCAGGATTAGAAATGTGCCTGGCTCTGAGTGTTCCGGGTACGCCGGTGAGGTCTTGCCTCAAGAATTATCCTGGTTATGTCGACACAGTACCCTGAGCATGTCACCCCGAGGGAAGCGAGGGGTCTGGGGAGATGGGTCCAGGCTCACTGCGGGTCTCCCCAGGGCGGAGCGGTGACCGGGGCCGGTCCCAGCACGCCCGTGGACCCAGCTCAGAGCCCCATAGAGGCGTTGGTAAGGGGTCGACGGGTTTAACTTCTACCCTTGGGTCTACCACTCAGCCGCATCATGCTGTGAACGCGCTTCTCGGCCTGGCTGATGGGGTTGTCACCATCCAGCATCTGGTCCAGCAATCCCTGGGAAGGGAATCCGGATTCGGCCTCCGCTTGCAGCGCCTCGGCGAAGCCCCCGTCCATAATGTCTCGGAGCACCTCCCGGTATCCGCGTTCCTGGGACTCCCGGTCCAGGCTCATAAAACGGACCAGCCCCCCGAAAGCGGCGGCGAAACCGTGAAGCTTCACCTGCTCGAAGAACCCCAGATCGACCATAGCTTGAAAGGTTTTTCCCATCTCTCCGGACATGTACAGCTCCAGCAGCAAGGCCTCCGGCGGCAAGCCGGCCTCCACGCCCACCTGGAAAGCGGTGAGAATGGCGCTGCCCAGGTCCGGACCCACCGTCTGCTCCACGAAAAGGTCAAGGTGGGCTTCTTGGGCCGCGCTGACCACCAGGGCCCCGGTCCGAAGGGAGCCGACCGCCTTGGCCAGGGCGCAAAGAACCGGCCACCCCTGGCCGGTGGCATCCTGCTCCAGGGAAACGAAGGCCGGGAATCCCAGGCCCTTCCGGTACAGGTCCCGAACGGCGACGCCCATCATGCGGGGGGCAATGAGAAGCACGTCCAGATCCCGGGCGAGCTGGATTTGACCAAAGGCCAGGCTGTATCCCGACGCAAACACCAGGGCGCTCCCCGGACGGATCGCCGGCGCCAACTCCCGCTGGTAAACATTGGGCGCCACCTCATCGGGCAGGAGCACGAAAACGATGTCGGACTCGGCGGCGGCGTTTGAGGCCGGGGTGACGGTGAACCCGTCGGCCGCGGCCCGGTCCCAGGAAGGGCCCGGGATCTCCCCCACGACGACGGGGGCCGTGGCGCTGTCTCTCAGGTTGAGGGAAAGAGACCGGCCCAGGTTGCCGTAGCCCACAGTGGCGATGCGCCTGCCTTCCAATGTTCCCAGGTCCGCATCCGCCTCTTGAACGAATCGCGGTTCAGGCGGCGGGTTCATTCACTTCAGTCCATGCCTGCCGGTAGCTGCTCTGGAAGGGCTTGAGGAGCGGAGCGAACTTGCCCAGATGCAAGACGGATATGCCGCTGATCCGCAGCTTGCCCATCAGCATTGCGGTGGCGAGATTTGCCTTGCCGAAAGCGGCGGCGTGGAACACGGCCGCGTCCAAGGTGATGACGCCGTCCACCGAACCGGTCCAGTCGGTGGCGGAACTCACGCCGCCGTCGTCGTCCACCAGAAAGTACATTTCGACGCCGTTGTCCGGAAACCTCCAGCACAGGGTATGGAACACCTTGGCCACTTCACGGAGGGAGCCGCGGGGAACGCCCTGGCCTACCAACTCCATGGTCCGCTCCATGACCGCAAGGAAACGTTGGGTTTCCGGGAAAGAATTTTCCGTCAACGTGGCTGCCCCTAAGGTGCGAGTGGCCCGGCCTGGCTAATCCGGGCACTGGGACCAAGCCCGCCTCAAGCGGGTTCGGATTCCAAAAGCTCTTGGCGCGGTGACCGTGGCCGCACTCACCAGGGGAGGGCGAACGGGGTTGAATCCGCTCGTGACTAGACCCACCGGGTACGAGTTCTGCCGCGTTCGCACCGGGCTATCCCACCCCGGCGGCGCAAGAAATACCACATGGCCGCTGACCGGCCCCAGGGTGCGCACGCCACGATGGCAGGCCAGGGGTCTAGCGGGCCGGCAATCCCGCATCCGCCCGGAGGGCGGCGGCTTTATCGGTGCGCTCCCAACTGAGTCCCAGCTCTTCCCGGCCGAAGTGGCCGTAGGCGGCCACCGGCTGGTAGATGGGGCGGCGGAGGTCCAGGTCTCGAATGATGGCGGCGGGACGCAGGTCGAAGTGCTTATCCACCAGCTTGTCGATGGTCTCTCTGTCGACGTGGCTGGTATCGAACGTCTCCACCGAGACCGAGATGGGGTGAGCCATGCCAATGGCATAGGACACAATCACCTCGGCTCGGTCGGCCAGCCCGGCGGCCACCAGGTTCTTGGCCACGTAACGGGCAGCGTAGGCGCCGGAGCGGTCGACCTTGGTGGGGTCTTTGCCCGAGAAGGCGCCGCCACCATGGCGGGCGATGCCACCGTAGGTATCCACCAGAATCTTACGGCCGGTAAGCCCGGTGTCCCCGGCGGGGCCGCCGATCTCGAACCGGCCACTGGGGTTGACGTGTATCTTGGTGTCGCCATCTAACAATTCGGCCGGTATCACCTTGCGGATCACCTGCTCGGTGATGTCTTTCTTCAGTTGATCGTTGCCGATCTCCGGGCCATGCTGGGCGGCAATTACCACCGTGTCAACCCGGTGCGGGAGGCCAAAGCGATACTCCACTGTCACCTGGGACTTGCCGTCGGGCCGCAGGTAACCCAGGACCCCATCCTTGCGGACCTTGCTCAGCCGATGGACCAGCTTGTGGGACAGGCTCACGGTCAAGGGCATCAACTCGGGCGTCTCGTTACAGGCAAACCCCACCATCATTCCCTGGTCACCGGCGCCGGTGGCGTCCAAATCCTGTTCGCGGCCGTCCTGGCTTTGGTCCCTAACTTCGATGGCGCGGCTCACCCCGGCGCTGATGTCCTTGGACTGCTCCTGGATGGAAACGGACACCCCGCAGCTCTTGGAGTCGATACCGTAGTCGGCGTTGACATACCCCGCGTTGCGCAAGGTTGCCCGGACGATTTCCGGGACGTCCACGTAGGACGAGGTGGTTATCTCACCCATGACCACCACAAGCCCGTTGGTGACACAGGTCTCGCAGGCCACCCTCCCCATCGGGTCGGTGCGCAGCACCGCATCCAGCACACCGTCGGAAATCTGGTCGCAAAGCTTATCCGGATGACCCTCGGTGACCGACTCCGAGGTCAGCAAATACTTGGGGGATTCATTGAACAGTAAAGCCATGCATTTTTCTCCTGGTTGAACTGGGACCTAGGTCCCTTCTTCCCAGCTATCCTGGTATTTCTGTTGCTCCGGGGAAAGGGCGTCTATCTGGATACCCAATGCCTGCAGTTTGAGGCGGCCAACTTCAGCGTCGGTCTCCTTGGGGACATCGTACACCTGGGGCGTCAGCTGTCCCTGGTTCTTGACGATGTATTCGGCGCAGAGGGCCTGGTTGGCGAAACTCATGTCCATCACCGCCGACGGATGGCCTTCGGCCGCCGACAGGTTGATCAACCGGCCGTCGGCCAGCAGATGCAGCTTCCGGCCGTCCTTCATCAGGTACTCATCGACGAAGGGCCGCATTTCCCGCTGGCTGGCGGACATCTCTTGTAAAGCCGGAATGTCGATTTCCACGTTGAAGTGGCCGCTATTGGCCATGATCGCTCCGTCAGCCATGACCTCAAGGTGCTCTCGGCCGATGGAGTGAAGGCCGCCGGTCACGGTGATAAACACCTCCCCGGCCCTGGCGGCATCGATGCCCTTCATCACGGTAAAGCCGTCCATCACCGCCTCCAAGGCCCGGACCGGGTTGACCTCGGTGACGATCACGTGGGCGCCCAAGCCCCGGGCCCGGGAAGCCACGCCCCGGCCGCACCAGCCGTATCCCACGACCACGACGCGGCGTCCCGCCCAGAGGAGGTTGGTGGCCCGGGTTATCCCGTCCAGGGTGCTCTGGCCGGTGCCGTACCGGTTGTCGAAAAAGTGCTTGGTCTCCGCCTCGTTCACCGCGATAACGGGGTATCGGAGCTGATTCGCCTTGGCCATCGCGGTGAGGCGGA
>JASMCQ010000021.1 GCA_030753265.1 Dehalococcoidia bacterium | reverse complement strand
TAAGGTGCTGGACCGGGCCAACCGGGACGACCTATCGCCCGGCGTCAACGAAGCAGTACGCGTGTGGATTGCCCAGACCCGGAAGATATCCGTCGGGGACAAGATGGCCGGCCGTCACGGCAACAAGGGTGTCGTCGCCCGTATCTTGCCCGAGGAGGACATGCCTTTTTTGACCGACGGCACGCCGGTTGATATCATCCTAAACCCCATCGGCGTTCCCTCCCGGATGAACCTGGGACAGGTGCTGGAAACCCACCTGGGCTGGGCAGCCCACAACCTGCACTTCCGGGCCAACACGCCGGTGTTCGACGGCGCCCGGGATGTCTCCATTGAAGACGCCCTGGCCCGGGTCTGGTTCGTTCAGCAAGCCGAGGCCAACGAGGCCAGCCCCAACGACGACGCTCCCCGGATCGACTACTCCCGGGCGTATAGCTGGCTGGAGGAGAGGGGCTTCGATGGCCGGCACCTCTTCGATGAATCGGTGAGGGGAGCGGCCCAAGCGGCGTGCTTGCGTCTATGGCTTAAGGACGCGGCCGGCGAAGAAACGGAAGGGCTGGACCCCGCCGAGTTGCACGACTTGGCGTTGAAGGTCCACCGTGAAAAACGTATCTCACCCCCCACCTTTGGCAAGTTCGAGCTATTCGACGGCCGTAGCGGAGAGCCCTTCGACCAACTGGTAACGGTGGGCAGCATCTACATTTTGAAACTCATTCACCTTGTGGAAGACAAGATCCACGCCCGGTCAACCGGGCCTTATTCCATGATCACCCAGCAGCCGCTGGGCGGGAAGGCCCAATTCGGCGGCCAGCGGTTCGGCGAGATGGAAGTCTGGGCACTGGAAGCCTACAGCGCGGCCTACAACTTGCAGGAGGTGTTGACGGTAAAATCCGATGATGTGGCGGGGCGTGTCAAGACCTACGAGGCAGTAGTGAAAGGCGAGCCCATCGGCCAGCCCGGAGTGCCGGAATCATTCAACGTCTTGCTCAAGGAACTCCAGAGCCTGGGGCTGTCCGTGGAGCTGTTGAATGAGGACGACCGGCCTTCACTAACCCGGAGAACCTCCGATGACACCGAGCTTTATCTACCACTGGAGACGATTTAATGGTAAGGATGGCAGACAGAACCGATTCCCAGGGCACCAATTTCAACGCTATTCGAATATCCATCGCCTCTCCAGAGCAGATATTAAACTGGTCCCACGGCGAGGTCACCAAACCGGAAACCATTAACTACCGCACCCTACGGCCGGAGAAAGACGGTCTTTTCTGCGAGCGGCTTTTCGGCCCAACCAAGGACTGGGAGTGCTTCTGCGGCAAGTACAAGCGGATCCGCTACCGGGGAGTCATCTGTGACCGGTGCGGCGTGGAGGTAACCCGATCCAAGGTGCGGCGCGAGCGCATGGGCCACATCCGGCTCGCGGCCCCGGTCGCCCACATCTGGTTCAGCAAAACCACGCCCAGCCGGCTTGGCCTCCTTTTAGACCTCTCTCCCAGAAACCTGGAGCGGGTCCTCTATTTCGCCCAGCACATCATCGTATCCGTGGACGAGGAGGCCAGGCAGGAGTCCGTTGAGGAAGAGCGGGCCAAGTTGGAGAATGAGGTCGAGAAGCGCCGCCGGACCGCCGCGGAGCGGACCCTGGAACTAACCGCAACCGTTGAAGCTGAAATCAGCCCCGAAGCCGGCCCGGAAGCGCAGGTCGAGCAACAGGCCGCCCAGGCTGAGATCGACGCCATTAACGCCCAGCTGACCCTGGAAGAGTCACAGCTGGAAGAGCAGTTCCAAACCGTGATCGACGAGCTTCAAGACCTGCGGGTCCACAAGCTCATCGCCGAATCCCGCTACCGGGAGCTTAAAGAGCATTACGGCAAGGTCTTCCAGGCGGCAATGGGGGCCGAGGCCATCCTGGCCATCCTGAGGACCATCGACCTGGAAGCCCTGCGAGAGTACCTGATCCACGAGATGCATTCCACCTCCGGCCAGCGGCGTAAGAAGGCCATCAAGCGGCTGCGGGTCGTCGAGTCCTTCCGCAACAGCGATAACCGGGTAGCAGACATGATCCTCTCCGTGCTGCCGGTTCTGCCTCCGGAGCTGCGGCCCATGGTCCAGCTGGATGGAGGCCGGTTCGCCACCAGCGACCTCAACGACCTCTACCGCCGGGTCATCAACCGGAACAACCGGTTGAAGCGCCTCACCGACCTGGGAGCGCCAGAGATAATTATCCGCAACGAAAAGCGGATGCTCCAGGAGGCGGTGGACGCCCTGATCGACAACGGGCGCCGGGGCCGCCCCATCCAGGGAAGCCATAATCACAAGCTCAAGTCCCTGTCCGACCTGCTGCGCGGCAAGCAAGGCCGCTTCCGCCAGAACCTGTTGGGCAAGCGGGTGGACTACAGCGGCCGCTCCGTGATCGTGGTCGGGCCGGAACTCAAGATGCACCAGTGTGGCCTGCCCAAGCGGATGGCGCTGGAGCTGTTCAAGCCCTTCGTGATGCACCGCCTGGCCGTCTTGGGAATCGCCCCCAACATCAAGAACGCCAAGCGAATGGTGGAGCGGGCCCGGCCCGAGGTTTGGGACATCCTGGAAGACGTGATCAAAGACCGGCCGGTGATGCTGAACCGGGCGCCCACCTTGCACCGGCTGGGCATCCAGGCCTTCATGCCGGTGCTCATCGAAGGCAACGCCATCCAGATTCACCCCCTGGTGTGCTCCGCGTTCAACGCGGACTTCGACGGCGACCAGATGGCGGTCCACGTGCCTCTTTCGAGGATGGCGGTGCTGGAAGCCCGCGAGACCATGCTGAGCACCCACAATATGCTGTCGCCCGCCTCCGGGGACCCGCTGGTCGCACCCACCCTGGACATGGTAATGGGCTGCTTCTACCTCACCGAGTTGCGGGAAGGCAGCGTTGGCGAGGGGCGCCGGTTCTACGACTTCGACGAGGCGCGGATCGCCCATGCGTCGGGGCTCATCGGCCTCCAGGCCCGCATCTTCGTGCGGACCGTCGAGGGCACCGATGGTGACGACTGGACGGAAACCACCTTGGGCCGTCTGATATTCAACGAGATCTTGCCTTCGTCCATCGGCTTCCAAAACAAGTTAATGGACCGAGGCTGCCTGAAAGAGCTGACCGCGGAACTCTACCATAGTCTAACCAACGACGAGACGGCGCAGGCGTTGGACGCGATTAAGGAGTTGGGCTTTCACTACGCCACCGCTTCAGGCATCACCATCGCCATCAACGACATCCAGGTGTCGGTCAAAAAGCCGGAGATATTGAACCGGGCAACCAAGCTGGTCGCCAATCTCGATGAGCAGTTCCTCTCCGGCCTCATCTCCGAGGAGGAACGCTACAACAATGCGGTGGAGGTCTGGACCAAGGCCTCGGACCAGACCACGGCACTAGTGGAAGAGGAGTTGTCCAACTACGGCGGCATCGCGGTAATGGCGCGGTCGGGGGCCAAGGGTAACATTTCCCAGATCAAACAGATGGCCGGCATGCGCGGCCTGATGAGCAACCCCAAGGGGCGGATCATCGACCTGCCCATCAAGTCCAGCTTCCGCGAGGGGCTGACCGCGCTGGAGTACTTCATCTCCACCCACGGAGCCCGCAAAGGTCTGGCCGACACCGCGTTGCGGACCGCCGACAGCGGGTATCTGACCCGTCGGTTGATCGACATAGCTCAGGAAGTAATCGTCCTGGAGAGCGACTGCGGCACCTATGACGCCTATTGGGTATACGTCCGTCCCGACGATCCAATGCATGTGTCGATGCGAGATCGCCTGGTGGGCCGGTACTCGGCGGCCCCCGTTGCTCATCCAGAGACCGGGGAGATACTGGTAGACCGGAACCAGGATATCGACAAACGTATCGCCGACCAGTTGGTGGAAGCCGGCGTGAACGAGATCCCAGTGCGGTCACCGCTGAACTGCGAAGCCCACCGAGGCGTTTGCCAAATGTGTTACGGCCGGTTGCCGGCCACCGGGTTCACGGTGGAAGAAGGCCAGGCGGTGGGCATCATCGCCGCCCAGAGCATCGGCGAGCCGGGCACCCAGCTGACCATGAGGACCTTCCACACCGGAGGCGTTGCCGGCCTGGACATCACCAGCGGCCTGCCCCGAGTGGAAGAGCTGTTCGAAGCCCGTGTCCCCAAAGGGGCCGCCATCTTGGCGGACATCGACGGCACGGTGGAGATAGAGGTCGACGAAGACGGCCGGCGGCTAAAGATGGTTAGCCGGGAGGAGTTCCGGGAGGACTACTCCCTCCCGAAGGACGCCCAGATACTCGTCGAACAGGGAGAGTACGTGGAGCCAGGCATGGTCCTGGCCAGCACCGTCATTTCCTTGTCCGGTGAAAATGGCGCCGCCGCTGAAGATGATCCCACGCCTGCTGAAGAGGTGGTGGCGAACATGGGAGGCCGGGTGGATCTAAACAAAGAAGGCATCTCCATCATCTGGGAGGACGTGGAGGAGCGGGAACACCTCATTCCCGCATCGGCCCACATCCTGGTCAGCGACGGCGCCCAGGTCAAGGCCGGCGACGCCCTCATCGGCGGCCCGTTGAATCCCCATGACATCCTTCATATCCGGGGCAAAGACGTTCTGCAGCGGTACCTGGTGGATGAGGTTCAGCAGGTGTACCTATCCCAGGGCGTCAGCATTCACGACAAACACATCGAAATAATCCTGCGCCAGATGCTGCGGCGGGTCCAGGTGGAATCCACCGGAGACTCCGACTTTATTCCGGGTCAGATGGTGGACAAATTCGAGTTCCAGGAGAAGAACGCCAAAGTGTTGGCCGAGGGTGGGGAGCCCGCCACGGCCAAGCCAGTGCTGCTGGGGGTTACCCGGGCCTCTCTGCTCACCGATAGCTTCCTGTCAGCGGCATCTTTCCAGGAGACCACCAGGGTTCTCACCCAGGCGGCGGTCAGCGGCGCCCAGGACTGGCTGCTCGGTTTAAAGGAAAACGTAATCATCGGCCGCTTGATCCCGGCTCGCATCGATACCCCAGGCATGGAGCAACTCTTGGAGCCGGAGATCATTTCGGAGCTGACGGTGGCCCCAGGCGGCTGGCTGGGAATTCCCAGTGGGCCCGAAGATATACGGTTCCCCATCTCGGAGGGACCGCCACCTTCCTCGGGCCACCCCTTCTTTCAGGAAGGCGCCGAGGATATAGACCCCGGTGAGGTGGACAATATCTTTGGCGGGGAAGACTCTAGCGATGCCGCCCCGGTGGCCGGGGAGTCCGGCAGCGGCGACCCCATCCTCGACGAGAACACCCCGGACGACAACACCCCGGTGGCAGAGGAGTCCGGCAGCGGCGATGACGGCGGAAAGGAAGTCGACGGCGAGCCCGATGAGTAAAGAGGTTGCCGGAGTTCCGGAGGCGTCTCAGAATGTCGGCCTTGCGGTGGACTTGGCGCCCCGGAACCGGCACCACCTGCATATAGCCAGCCCGGTGATAATCGCCTCCGGCACCTTCGGCTACGACGGATACGGCCGGGGCATGCCCCCGGAGCTGGACTTGAGCCTGTTGGGCGCCGTGATACCCAAGACCGTCTCCCGCCATCCAAGGGAGGGCAACCCGGAGCCGCGCTGGTATCCACAATCCTTTCGCCGGGCATTTGCGGCCGGGGAATTCGTTTTCCTCAACTCTGTCGGCCTGGCCAATCCGGGTATCGAGGCCACCCTTTCCGACGCTGCCCCTCAGTGGGCCGAGCTGGGCACCACCGTGGTGCTGAGCCTGGCCGCCGAAAGCGTCGCGGAATTCGGTGAGATGACGGCCATGACCCAGGGTGCCAGCGGGTTTCAGGCCCTGGAAATCAACCTGAGCTGCCCCAATATCGAGAACGGCGCCATGTTCAGCCATAGCGCCAAGCTCGCGGGGGAAGCGGTGGGGGCCGTGAGGGCCAAGACCGACCTGCCGGTTTTGGTAAAGCTGTCGCCCAACGTGCCCGACATCACCGAGATCGCTCGGGCAGCGGTGGACGCGGGAGCCGATGCCCTGACCATCTCCAACACCATCCCGGCGATGTCCATCGACCTGGAGACCCGCCGGCCGGTGCTCGGCGCCGGCGCCGGCGGCCTTTCCGGCCATGGACTGCGTCCGATTGCCATTTCTCTGGTGTACCGCACCGCCCAGGCCGTGGACGTGCCGATCATCGGCTGCGGGGGTATCTTCGAAGCTGCCCACGCCCTCGAGTTCATCCTGGCGGGCGCCACAGCGGTCCAGGTGGGCAGCGCCAACCTGGTCGACATGGGGTCTCCTTTCCGCATCCTGGAAGGGCTCCGGGAATACCTGGAGCAGTCGGGAGTTCGCCACGTGACCGAGTTGATCGGCGCCGTCCGGACGGGAACCGCGGAGTAGCGGCGGGCCCGGGGCTTCGACCCCGCGGGACCCCGGCAGGCCGTCAAGCCAACCAAAGCCTCCGTGGCGGGTGGTCGGCCGCTGCCACCGGGTTGGGGTAGCGGGCATTGACAACCGCGAAATTAGCGGTATTATCTATAATGATGATCAGTTCACACCGGTTTTACGGGTATTACTGGCTTTTTACTGGCTCCAGCGCTGCCGGCCGAGGTTTGGTGCCCGAAAACAGATGACCTAGAACAAGATTCCCGGAAACACCAAGACCCCAACCGGCAGCGGTTGGGGTGTTTTGTTGTGTTGAGGCAATCATGCCGGATCAGAGCACGATCAATACCGAAAGGTGGACCCCCGGAAGCCGGCGAACGGCGCTACCACGAGACTAAGGGGAGCGAAGACATGCAGCCATCAGCCGCCAGGGACGTACACATCGAGAGCACCATGCAGCTCATCTCACCATTAGATCTGGTCAACAAACTGCCGGTCAGCCCGGAAGCGGAGAAAACCGTGCTATCCGGCCGGCAGCAGCTCCGCGACATCTTGAATGGCCTGGACTCAAGGTTCATGCTGGTCGTCGGGCCATGCTCGATTCATGACGAGAAAGCTGCCCTGGAGTACGCGGGGCGGCTTCTCGAATCCTCGAAGAAGCTGAGTGACCGGCTGCTGATAGTGATGCGCGTCTACTTTGAGAAGCCGCGGACAACGGTGGGCTGGAAGGGGTTCATCTACGATCCCCACCTGGACGACAGCTTTGATATTGAGACAGGCATGCACCGGGCCCGTACTTTGCTCTTGAAGATCGCCGAGATGGGATTGTACGCCGGCTCGGAGTTTCTCGACCCCGTGGTGCCCCAGTATCTGGCGGGCCTGGTGACCTGGGCGACCATCGGCGCCCGTACCACCGAGAGCCAGACCCATCGTCAGATGGCCAGCGGGCTGAGTATGCCTGTGGGGTTCAAGAACGGCACCGACGGCAATGCTCAGATAGCCGTCGACGCGACGGTTTCCGCGCGTTCCAGCCACGCTTTTCTAGGCCTCGACCACGAAGGCCGGACGGCGATCGTCCGTACCACCGGCAACCCGGACGGGCACCTCGTGCTCCGGGGTGGCCGGCACGGACCGAACTACGGCGCCAAGGCCATCGCCGAGTCCAAGATGCAGCTCGAAGCCGCGGGAGTCCGCTCCCATCTCCTGGTGGACTGCAGCCACGGCAATTCCGCCAAAGACTATTCCAAGCAGGCCATTGCCTTAAAATCCGTGGTGGAGCAGCGCGTGGCCGGCAACACCGACATCATCGGCTGCATGCTGGAGAGCCACCTGAACCCGGGCAACCAGAGTTTAAATGGAATCCCGCCCCGATTGAAGTACGGCGTCTCGATCACCGACGCC
>JASMCQ010000020.1 GCA_030753265.1 Dehalococcoidia bacterium | reverse complement strand
AAAGGGCGCCCGGATGACGTCTACCGCCAGAGGGCTTCCGCGGCAATCGCGGCAAGGGGAAAGGGTGTTGGGCGAGGCGCACGACGAGCAGTAAGGCGGCGAAAGCCGGGGCAACTCATCAACGCAGGCGGCGCAGAGCAGATTGCCCTCCCGCCGGCAGCCGGCGCAGTGAAGGGGAAACAGCAGGTCAATAGCGGTAGAGGTGAGCCTGGCGAGAACAGCTTTCACGGTCCTCGAACCCCCGGCTATCGGGGCATCCAAAGCTGGAGTATCTCCTGGTCCCGGGGGAAAGCCAAAGGCGGCAGGTTGTCGGTGGGAAAGAAGCCGACATCCAGGGTCTCCGGGCCGACTGTCAAAACGCCTCCGGTCTCACGGGCGGCGAAGGCCGCTACGATCACCGGTTGTCCCGGTTCGGAATACAGGCCCAGGAGGCGAACCACCTCGACGTCCAGGCCCGTTTCTTCCTGTACTTCACGGACCGCCGCCTCCTCCACTACCTCACCCTGGTCCACGTAGCCGCCGGGTATGCTCCACAGGCCGATGCCCGGCTGAACGCCCCGGCACACCATCAGCACCTGGCCTTCCCGTTCCACGATGCAGGTGGCCGCGACCTTGGGGTCGTAGTAGACCACCCGGTCGCACTCGGGGCAGACCGGCCGTTGCCGGCCCGCCACCTCTTTCGACACCAGAGGGGTAGCGCAGGCCGGGCAGTATTTGTCGTCGGTTGTCATATCTTCCCCAGCTTACCACGATGGTCTATGATGTCCAAAGTTGAGAGGGTGTTGATTCAGGAAACCGGGGCCGGAGGATAGCCACAGAGACACAGAGAACACAGAGGTTTCTTTTTCTTTAATATCTCCGTGAACTTTGTGCCTCTGTGGCAAAATCGATGGAAGCTCGAACGAGACCAGGCAGCGGGTGCCGAGGCCCATCTACCGGGGGAACGTTCTGGGTACGCTGGAAAGATGACGTGGCTTTTTCAATGATGATGCTCCGCGGTATTTTGCGTTGGCCGAGCTTCCCGGCATCCGCATAACCCCCAGGGCCGCCGTGGCTCTCCTGGCGGCCGCGCTGGTGGCGGCGCTGCTGGTCCTGGTGGCTATGGCCTTGCTTGGGGAATACACGAAGACCCGGGGCCGGCTTCTGTTGACGGCCCTGTCCTTGGCCGGGTTCTGCCTGGTAGCAGTAGCTCCGGCGGCGCTTCACCAGCGTCGCCGGTACCCGCTCGCGGCCGCCGGGGGGCTGGCCGCCGCTTCCGTGGGTTTTATGCTGCTGGTTGGGGGCACTTGGGGCACACCCGACTCCGACGCCTACTGGAAAACCGTGGCCGTCGTCGCCATTGTGGCGGTGTCTCTTTCCCACGTGTGCTGGCTGCTGCTGTTGGAACCGCAACGGCCCTCGGCCCGTATCGCTAGGTGGACGGCGATGGGGTCGGCGTCCCTGGTGGCGTTGCTGGCGGGTTCGGCCATCATCCTGGAGGTGAAGGCTGCTCCCTACTGGTGGGCGGTGACTGTCATTATCATCGCCCAAGTCGCCGGAGGCGTGGCGGCCCCGTTGTTGAGCCGGTTGGGCCGCGCGCGGCATTGGCCGGGCGGGGTAACCTCCCCTAAATCCCCTCCTTCGTAAGGAGGGGACCTGGTTGTGGATGTGGATTGATGTGCCAATGGGTGTAGTTTCGGGTTGATGCCAAGCCTTACCCCCTTACGAAGAGGGGCCACCGGGGGGGTCTCGGCTACGGCCCGATCAACGACCGTGGTCCCGGAGTAAGGCCTCGACTTCCTCTTTGAAGGGCATCGAGTCTTGGGCGCCGAACCTGGTTACCGCGAGGGCCCCGGCAGCCGAGGCTATTCGAACCGCCTGGCTCAGGTCTTCTCCCGCGGCGAGCGACGCGGCCAGCGCGCCGTTGAAGGCGTCGCCGGCCGCCACCGAATCCACGGCGGTCACCGGTAGGGGAGGAACGTATTCTCCCCCTTCGGCGGTGGCGTAGTAGGCGCCCTGGGCGCCCAGTTTGATGATTGCCACGGGGACGCCCCGGCTCAGCAACGCGCCGGCCGCTCTGGCCGCTGAAGCGGGGTCAATCACTGGAAACCCCACCAGCGCCTCAGCCTCCGTCTCATTGGGCGTGATGACGTGGCAGCAGGCGAAGAACGCCTCCGGAAGGGGCCGCACCGGACCAGGGTCCAGCACCACGATGTTGCCCAGGGCGGCGGCTTCGTGGGCCAGTTCCAGGGAGAGTTCGATGGATACTTCGAGTTGCAGCAGCAGGGCCGCGTTCCCTTTGAGGGCCCGCCGGACCCGGTCCGCTTCGGTCTGGCCGCAGGTATCGTTCGCCGCTAGAATCTGTATGATCCGGTTCTGGGCAGAAGCGTCGATGGCGATGACCCCAATTCCCGAGCTGACGCCCGGCTCTTCGGAGACCCCGGAAACGTCTACCCCGGCCGCCGCCAGGGAATCGATAAGCTGCGGCCCGAATATGTCGTCGCCGACCCGGCCCACCATGAACGTCTCGGCCCCCATCCTGGCCGCCGCCACCGCCTGGTTGGCCCCTTTGCCGCCGGGATAGGTGAGGAAGCGGCTGCCCACCACCGTCTCCCCGGCTTCGGGGAGACGGGAGGCCACGGCAACCAGGTCCATGTTGATTCCCCCCAGCGCGACCACGACAGGCCGCTTTTCATCGCTCATGCTTCCTGGTCCTCTCGGCCGGTGGGTGTCGCTCCCCCGGAACGCACCTTGTTGCGTCCATCCTGGTGCGAGTTTGGGGGATCACCCGCCGGCCCTGGTGATTGGATTTGATTTGAATTGAACTGCCTCCCCGGACCGGGGACGGCCCCTGCCGACGCTGACAAGATCGCCTCGATAGTAGCACTTTGACGCGGGCTTCACTACGGTCTTCTCATAGGAGTATCGACTGGGGACATTGTGGACACATGTTCCGAGAGGTGGCGGACATCGTGAGGGCCTGCCAGCCTCTGCCTGGTGTCACCGTGCTATAATCCCCACGGTAGACTCGGGGTCCGGAATCCGGGATTTTTTGACGGGATTCTTTGAGAGGTAGCTATGGCTTTGGCACTTGAGGGAATCAAGGTCCTCGAGGTTACTCGCCTCCTCGCCGGTCCCTTCTGTGCAATGCTGCTCGGCGACATGGGCGCGGACGTCGTCAAGATCGAGGAGCCGGAGAACGGCGATGAGACACGCTCCTGGGCCCCCACCTGGCACGGGGAGAGCACCGGGTTCCTCTCTCTAAACCGCAACAAGCGCAGCTTGGGCCTGAACTTGAAAGAGAAGGAGGGCGTCGAAGTTGTCCTGAGAATGGCGGCCGAGGCCGATGTGTTGATTGAGAGCTTCCGTGCGGGCGCCATGAACCGGATGGGCCTGGGCTATGAGGCGATCAACAAGGTGAACCCGCGGCTAGTTTACTGCTCCATATCGGGCTACGGCCGCACCGGCCCCATGGCCGAGAAGCCGGGTTACGACCTTGTAATCCAAGGTCATAGCGGGCTGATGAACCTCACCGGGGACCCGGACGGACCGCCCGTCCGGGTCGGCTATGCCCTGGTGGACCTTTTTACCGGCATGATGGCCTATAGCTCTATTGTGACCGCGTTGCGCCATCGGGATAACACGGGCGAGGGCCAGTGGATCGACACATCCCTGCTAGACGGCCAAGTGGCCGTGATGAGCTATCATGGCACCAATTATCTGGCCACCGGGAAAGAAGCCCACCGGATGGGGTCGGGCCATCCTCATCTTGTGCCCTACCAGAGCTTCCCATCCTCCGACGGCTTTTTCA
This sequence comes from Dehalococcoidia bacterium, assembly GCA_030753265.1. The sequence continues at coordinate 10,534 of JASMCQ010000020.1, read as the reverse complement.
TCCTCGCCTGCCCCAACCAGCGGCTGTGGGAACGCCTGTGCCATGCCATCGGGCGCCCTGAACTGGTGGAAGACCCTCGCTTCGCCACCAACGATGACCGGGTGGAGAACCGGGCCGCGTGTGTGGAAGCACTGAGCCAGGTCTTTCGCACCAAGCCGATGGCCCACTGGGTCCAGCTCGTCGAGGATGCTGGAATACCCTGCGGCCCGATCCAAAGCACCTCGGAAGTGGTCAACGACCCCCAGGTGCTGGCCCGAAACATGATGGTGGATGTGGACCACCCCAAGGTGCCCGGCCTGCGGATGCCCAACTGCCCGCTGATGCTGACCGGGAGCCCGTCGACCATCCGGCGTCACCCGCCGCTGCTGGGCGAGCATAACGAAGATATCCTCAGCCAGTCGGGCTACACCCCCGGCCAAATATCCGAGCTGCGAAAGAAGAGGGTTATCGCCGGGTGAACCGGGATGACCTTTCAGGCAGCCCCGCCCGGTACTCCTGAGCCGTTGGCGCCCGGAAAAAGAGATTGGATTTGATCTCCGGGAACGGGGTTCATCCGTGCCTGTAGCGCCAGCGGCCGCTGCGCCGGGCGCCCCGGTTTGGCGATGCCGTGCTATAATGCCCACTGGCAAACCGGAGGTCGATATTACCGGATTTCCAGTATCTCCGGATTCAATGCGAGGTAGTGATGGCTTCGGCGCTGGAAGGAATCAAAGTTGTGGACTTGAGCCGTACCCTTGCCGGGCCTTTCTGCACCATGTTGCTCGGCGATATGGGCGCGGACGTGATCAAGATCGAGGAGCCGGAGCACGGTGATGAGACCCGCGCCTGGGGCCCTTTCTGGAACGGAGAGGGCGGTCAGTTTCTGACTTTCAATCGCAATAAGCGCAGCCTGGGCCTGAACCTGAAAGAGAAAGAAGGTATCGACATCGTTCTCGGTTTGGCAGCGGGCGCCGACGTGATGATCGAGAGCTTCCGCCCGGGCACCTTGGACCGTTTGGGCTTGGGCTACGAGGCGATAAAGCAAGTCAATCCCAAGATGGTCTACTGCACCATTTCGGGCTACGGGCGTACCGGTCCAATGTCCCAAAAGCCCGGGTACGATCTGGTGATCCAGGCCTATAGCGGGCTGATGAACCTCACCGGAGAGCCGGATGGGCCGCCCCTTCGAGTCGGCTTCTCCCTGGTGGACCTCTTTACCGGCATGATGGCCTACGGCTCTGTCGTGACCGCTCTGCTCCATCGGGATAACACGGGCGAGGGCCAGTGGATCGACACGTCCCTGCTGGACGGACAAGTGGCCGTGATGAGCTACCATGGCACCAACTTCCTGGCAACTGGGAAAGAAGCCCACCGGATGGGGTCTGGACATCCGCACCTGGTGCCCTATCAGAGCTTCCCCGCCTCCGACGGCTTCTTCATTCTCGGCTGCCCCAACCAGCGGTTGTGGGAACGCCTGTGTCACGCCATTGGGTGTCCGGAACTGGTGGAAGACCCCCGCTTCGCCTCCAACGATGACCGGGTGGAAAACCGGACTGATTGCGTGGAAGCATTGAGCCGGGTCTTCCGCACCAAGCCGATGGCCCATTGGGTCCAGGTCATCGAAGACGCGGGGATACCCTGCGGCCCTATCCAAACCGTGGCGGATGTCGTCAACGATCCTCAGGTGCTGGCCCGAAACATGATGGTGGACGTGGATCATCCCAAAGTGCCGGGCCTGCGGATGCCCAACTGCCCGCTGATGCTGACCGGGAGCCCGCCAAGCATCCGGCGTCCCCCACCGCTCTTGGGCGAGCATAACGAAGAGATCCTGGCCGAGTGGGGTTACTCCCCCGGCCAGATAACCGAGTTGCGGAAGAAAAAAGTCATCGTCTAGGGAGCCGTCCCGCCGGCGGCCCCCACGCGGACCGGGGTGACTTTTTCTGCATCACATTCTAGCGCCGATGGAACACCGGCCTGCGGGCCGGCCCATGGATAAAGGAGTTTGGCTTGTCCCCCAAGAAAAAGATAAGGTTGATCCACACCTCGGACACTCACCTGGGGGACCATCTGGGTCACCCCGTGGCCGAGGAGGCCTTCCAGGCCGTGGTGGACGCCGTTCCCGCCCTGGGTGGCGACATACTGCTTCTAGTCGGTGACGTGTTTGATAACCATCGGGTATCCGACGAGGTGATCGAGTTCTTCCTGGAGCACGTGGGCCGCCTGGCGATACCGGCGGTGATCCTGCCGGGAAACCACGACCTGTACGACGACGAATCGATCTACCTGCGGCAGCCGTTCCAGCACGCGCCACCCAACCTCCACATATTCACCCAACATGATGGAGAGACCCTGTCTTTTCCGGAGCTGACGCTGGACCTTTGGGGCCGCGCCATGCTGATCCACGCACCGGAATTTCGTCCCCTCTTGGGAATGCCGCCCAACGCCAACGGCCGCTGGCTGGTGGCCCTGGCCCACTGTCATTTCCACGAAGACCACGAGGTGGATCAGCGCTCCTCTCCGATCTACCCGGAGGACGTGGAGGGAGCGACCTGCGACTACCTGGCCCTGGGCCACTGGGACCGCTACGTGGACCTCTCCTACGGACGGGTCAAAGCGTCCTATTCCGGCACGCCCCTCGGGCCTTCTCCGAGCAATCCGGTGCGGGCCGTCAACGTGGTGGAGATGGACCCGGACGCCGGCATTCAGTTCAGGCAGGTATCCCTGGCGGGCTGGGCCGGCAAGAAACTGGTCTAGGAGCCCTCTTCCCCCACCGGCAAAATGGCCCGGCAATCTGTTGCCCCGTTGCGTGACGTTTTTTGGGAATGTCCCAGCGGAATCCTTCTTCGGATAAACGAGGATGGACAGGAAGTTGACCCCAGGTTGAGGTCAACCCCCTGTCCATCAAGCGTTTCTTCGCGGACACTCCGGGCTCAGGTACTCCGAGGCCGGCTCTGACCACTACGCGTAAGAGTTCAACTCGGTGAACACCTGCTCCCCAAGCTCAAAGGCCTCTTCAACGGTGAAGATCACTATGTCGTCTCGATCGGCAGCCCACCGCTCGATGTGACTCCACGGGCCGCCGGTTAGATAAACAAGGGGCATGCCTTCGCCCACGGTCCGAAAGGCGATGCTGACCCCGTCGGCCGTCTTGGCGTACTGGATGCGCCGTTCCATCCAGACATCATCGTCCACGATTCGCCCCGGCACAACGCCCACCCGCCGAAGGGCCGGTCCGAGACGCATCTACATGACCGAATAGCCGCCATCTACGGCCAGAACCGCTCCGGTGACGTAGTCCGACGCGGCGCTGGCTAGGAAGACGGCCGACCCCCCTAGCTCCTCCGGCCGGCCCCAACGTCCAGTGGGGATGCGCCGGCTGATCAGATCGTACCGGTCCGGGTCCTGCGCCGGGATGCTTTCGGTCAATCCCGTTACGAACCAGCCGGGCAGTATGGCATTGACCTGAATGTTGTCCCCGGCCCAGGCCAGTGCCAGGCTCTTGGTTAGCTGCACCACGCCTCCCTTGCTGGCCGAATAGGGCGACACCCAGTCGCTCCCGAAGAGGGACATCATGGAGCCGATGTTGATTATCTTGCCCCCGCCCTGCTCTTTCATTTGGGGGTAGACCGCTTTCGAGGCGAGAAAGACCGACCGCAGGTTCACGTCCAGAACGCGGTCCCACTCGGCGCCGGAGATGTCCTGGGGCTGCCTTCGCACGGCGATGCCGGCGTTGTTGATCAGGATGTCGACCCGCCCAAAACTCTCGATGGCTTCCGCCACCATCCGCTCGACATCCGCTTCTTCCGCGACGTCCACCGATAGTCCCCTGGCACGCACCCCCAGGGCCAGGATTTGGGGCAAGGCATGGGCGGTCTTGCCGGCGTCACGAGCGGCCACCAGGATGTCGGCCCCGGCCCCGGCCAGTCCCAGGGCCATGCCCAGCCCCAGCCCGCCGTTGCCGCCGGTAACGATGGCTACCTTTCCCCCAAGTTCAAACAGCTGGTCTGGTTTCATTCGATCCTCTTCAGGCGGTCCCTTTTCGGGCCTAAATATTCCGCCGAGTTAACTTTAGCATCCGGCCCGCCACGGAGAGCCAATGCGACAACGAGACGGGGTGAGTTGTGCCTCGCCACCGAAGTTGGGCAGCACAACCTAGCGGTCAGTCAACCTCGTTTTGGCAGGGTGTCATTCTGAGGAGCGCAGCGACGAAGAATCTCAGCGTAACAACGAGATTCTTCGCTTCGCTCTGAATGACAACTATCAGCACTAGGTTGACTGAGTACTATCTTCGGTTCTGGCCAGGATTCGCAAGGCCATTCCGGTGGGGACGTATTTGGCCTGCTGGGCATCGCTCGTTTCAATTGACATAATGTCAGTTCCCCTGCGGGCCTGCCCAGGGAAGCGGGATGCTGCCAGCCCGCTTCCCACTGGTAGCCGGACCCAGAACCCCCATGGATTCCATGTTATGCTAGGCCGCGCCGACAGCGCCCGTTCCAGACCGGCGAGATTGAAGGGGCCGTACTCCATCCACGCCAGGATTCGGCTCCGAAGGTGCGGGCCCCGGCGGCAACCGGACACAGGAAGACTCACTGGGGATTATAGAGCAGTGACAATAGTCCGGCACCTGCAAGAACGGGTGATGGGGAGCCCCAACTACAAATGGTGGGGCGCGGGCGCTCTCGCGGTGGCCACCGTGGTGGAGGCGTCACACCTGGGCGCCGTCAACATCGCCCTGCCGACCATCGCCGAAAACTTCGACAGCGACTTGCCCACGGTGCAGTGGGTAACGCTGGGCCACCTGCTGGCCATCAGCGGCCTCCTACTCCCCATGGGCCGGTTCTCCGACATGGTGGGCCGAAAACGGGTCTTCCTTTGGGGCATGATCGCCCTCAGCCTGGGTTCGGCCCTGGCCGGCTTCGCCCCCAACCTCACCACCCTGATCCTGTTCAGGGTACTCCAGGGAGTGGGGCCGGCCATGATAATCGCCAACCAGATGGCCATCGTAACCGCACTTTTCCCCGACCGGGAGAGGGGCACGGCCCTGGGCCTCAACATGCTGTCGGTAGGCGTGGGACTGGTATCCGGGCCGGCGCTGGGCGGACTGATGGTGAACACCATGGGCTGGCGCTTCGTTTTCTTCGTCTACGCCCCTTTGGGGGCGCTATGCGTCCTTCCGGCCCTGGTTGTCCTGGACGACGGCCGCCTGCGCCAGGGCATCGCCAGGTTGCGGCGGGGCACCTTCGACTGGCTGGGGGCGGCCCTTTCGGCGTTGGCCCTGCTGGTCTTCCTGCTGGCCATGACCAACGGTCATCGCCTGGGTTGGGACTCCCCTTTGATCTTGACCGGGTTGGCTGGGTCGGTTGGGTTGCTGGGTTGTTTCGTATGGTGGGAGCTGCGGACCCCATCACCCCTGTTCGACCTGACCTTTTTCAAAGCGCCGCTGTTCTCCATTGGGGTCGCCGGCCGGGGGGTGTTCTTCCTTGCCGCGGCCTCGCCCCTCTTCCTGATGCCATTCTACCTGCAGGGAGTCGCGGGTCACTCCCCCGGCCGGGCTGGGCTAATCATGGCCTCCTTCTCCCTGACCACCATAATTGGAGCGCCCATCGGGGGTAGCTTGACGGACCGGTTCGGCTGGAAGCCGGTCGCGGTGGGAGGGGCTACCCTCGCGTCCGTGGGGCTGCTCCTGCTCTCCCGGATCACCGCCGGCACTCCCCTGGTCCAGGTGGTGGTGCTGCTGGTGGCCCAGAACGCCGGCTACGCAGTTTTCATCGTCCCGATCAACAGTGCCGTTCTGGGCTCCGTCGAGCGGAGCCGCCACAGCGTGGTAGTCGCCTTCTTGCAACTGCTGCGCAACGCCTTCACCGTTACCGGAATAGCGGTCGCGACGGTCATAGTCACCGCGGCCATGGCCTCCCGTGGGGTGGAGCCAAGCCTCAGCGTTATCTCCGATGCCGCCGATACCAGGGCGGCCCTCGCGTTTACCCAGGGAATACGAACCGCCTTTCTGGCGATGGGAGTTCTCCAACTCGTTGCCACGGTCCTGCTCGTGGTGGCTGGCCGCTTGTTTGGGGGGACCCTTCCGGAGCGCGCCGGAGAGGCTCAGGCCAGCCGAAGCCCTTTGAAGTAAGGCGGCGCAAAACCAGCTGCCCTTCTTGTCCCTCGAATCGCGCCGGGTGGCGAGGCTATCCCTGGCCCGGGCCCGCTACCTTATTGGCAGCCCCTTCAGGTGCACGGTGAAGAACTCCAGGGTCCTGATCCAGGCGGCTTGGGACGGGCCTTTCCGGTAGTGGGGACTCGCCGGGTCCATGAAAGCGTGGCCGGCTCCGGGATAGACGAAAAACTGATGAGGCTTGCCGAGGCGCGTCAATTCGGCGTCCAGGGTGCGCATGTCCGCCTGAGATGGATCCTCGTCGTCTTCGCCGAAGTGGAACATGATGGGGCAGGCTATCCCGCCGGCCCTGGCGAGGGGAGTCCCGGCATTGTCGCCCTGGGGGGCCAAGATGCCCGCCCCGTAGAAAGGGACCGAGGCGTTGAACTTGGGGCTGGTGGCGGCTGCCAGCCACGCGGCCCGGCCTCCGATACCGAAGCCGGTGACCCCTATTTGCTCTTGGGCGATAGAGGCGTGGCTTTGAAGGAAGTCCATTGCGGTGGCAATACCGGCGGATAGGCCGGCGTCGCTTAGGCGCCGTATCCGCTGGGAGTTTTCGGCCGGGGCATCTTCACCGATCTCGTGGAACAGATCGGGGGCCGCGGCGGTGTACCCCTCCTCCGCGAGCTGGTCGGCTACCCATTGAATGAAACGGTCGAGGCCGCCCGCATGGGGGCCGATCAGGACGGCGGGGAAAGGCCCGGAGCCGGCGGGCAGGCCCAGGTAGAGGTCCATGTCTTGGGACCCGACCGTGATTCTTTCCCAGGACGATGCCATGGGTCTGACCTCCCCTTTTGGAAGCGACTAACCCCCGGAGCGACGGCCAGGCGATGGCTCTGCGGGGCGGATAGCATCATCGCAAATCAGGCTGTCTGAGGCAACCCCGCTGGGGAAATCCGGACCAATACCGTCGCTGGAGATGCCGGAGCGGCTAGGGGGCCGCCGGTCGAGCACCCGGCCCACCCGGGGCCTGGACTCTTTCGGCGGATCCTGTCGGCGCCGTCTGGCCGCCACCCAGACTTTGATGCTCCGTCGTCCCTCTGATAAACGCACCGCTCGTCCTTTCAGGCATGGGTGAGGACGCTCGAGTCCTCGCGTGACGCACCCCCCCTCGCAAGCTTTGACCCGTTGAGCTTGGGGCAGGCCCAAGCATTCGCCGCTGCTTCCGATAACCCGCTCTTTCGCCGTGAATCACCCGCCGTGAATCTGATAAACGCCGCTTCGCATCTCAATTCATGCGCGGCCATTCGGTTCATTCGGACTCTTGCTGAGGCGATCCATGGGGAAGAGAGGAACCAGCCTGGTTCGGAGGTGGTTGGGGCATCGGGGCGTCTGGCTATCTGCCGGCATCTTGATGCTCGGTGTCGTGGCCTGCGGAAGTGCGGCTACGTCCACCAGTCCACCTCCGTCGGCGGCAGCGCCTTCCAGCACCGCACCGCCCACTGCCGGCCTTGCGGCTCCATCCGACGTAGGGCCGGCGGCCACCTCGTCCCCGCCTCGGGCGCCGGCGTTGGCCCCGGCGTCGGAATACGGCGGCGATGAAGAACCGCTTCCAGCGTCTACTCCGGTCCCCGCCGCCAGTACGCCCGCTCCGGAGGCTCCCGGTACCTCTGGGGGAGTCCCGATGGTCGACAAGAGCATCCACAGCGTTCCGCTCGAAGACATCATCTTCGACACCTCCGGGGACCCCGCCGGTAACGTGTCCCTGGATCGCGCCGCCCAGCCGCTGATCTTGGACCTGCGCGACGCCATCATGCCCATCGCCGAGCCGGTCTACGGTCCTCCCGATTCCCTGCCCTGGCTTGACGACGACGACCTGGTGATCGGATACGACTCCGGAGACGAGGCCTACGCCTACCCGGTGAACGTACTTGACCGCCACGAGTTGGTGAGCGACCTGATTGAAGATGTGCCCGTGTTGATCACCTACTGCCCCCTATGCTTCAGCGGCGTAGTGTACGGCCGGGAACTGGACGGGCGCGTCCTTACCTTCGGCAATACCAGCGCCCTGTACCAGTCCGACCTGGTGATGTACGACCACCAAACCGGCTCATACTGGTTTCAAGTGGGCGGCGAGGCCGTCGTCGGACCCTTGACCGACTCTCGGCTCAGCCTGCTGCCGTCAACCACCATGGCCTGGGGCGAATGGCGCCGGCTGTACCCGGAGACGCGCCTGCTGACCGGGATCGCCGGCAACGCCTCACTGTTCTCCGGTAGCCGGTACGGCAGGGATTTCCCGGAGAGCTACCAAGCCCGGATTTCGAGTGACGGGTTCGTTTTTCCCGTTCACAAGGAGCTGTTGGATCCCCGCCTCTCTTCCGGGGAGATGGTGCTGACGGTGGAAGTGGCCGGCGCGACTACCGCCTACCCGCTGGATATGATCGGCGACGGGGCCGTGAACCACCGGGTGGGCGGCCGGCCGGTGGTGGTCTTCGCACTGGCCGAAAGCCGGGCCGTGGGCGCTTTCTCTCCGGAGGTGGAAGGGCGCGCCTTGACCTTCGATTATCGTGACCGGGATCAGACCTTTGTCGACCGGGAGACCGGGAGCGTGTGGGACGCCGCCGGCCGGGCGGGCGCCGGGCCTCTGGCGGGCGCTCATCTGGAGCGGTTGAACACCCGCCGGGCCTTCTGGTTCTCCATCGCCATCGCTTTCCCCGACATCGACGTCTACCTGCCCTGAGGTCGGGTTTCCCGAACGTCTTCTCGCGCCGAAAAGCCCCCCCTAATGCCGGGTCTCGACGCACTGCTTTCCTCTTCTTCTTGACACCCCCTGGCGATTGTGATAGATTTCCCACGCTCAAAATTCGCCTGTTTTGGCTTTCATTGGGGGGATGTATTGGAGTTCTTGATTGTAGCCATGGTGGCCGGTGGGATCGCCCTTCTCTTCGCCGGCGTCACCACCATTAGGGTTCTGAAAGCCGATCCGGGCAATGAGGCGATGCGGGCCATCGGCGACGCCATCCGGGAAGGTTCCAGCGCTTTCCTGCGCCGGGAATACCTGGTGCTCGTGCCCTTCGTTGTGGTGGTGACCGGCATCTTGTGGGTGCTCATCGACTGGCACACCCGGGACGATCTGGTGCCCAGGACCGCCATCTCATACCTGGCCGGCACCCTCTGTTCGGCTACTGCTGGGCTCATCGGGATGAGCGTGGCGGTGCGGGCCAACGTCCGGACGGCGGCCGCCGCGATGCGCGGTCTGAATCCGGCGCTTCGGGTGGCCTTTTCCAGCGGGTCGGTAATGGGGGTGACGGTGGTGGGCATCGGCCTGCTTGGGGTTTCCATCCTCTACCTGATCTTCAAGGACATCAGCGTGGTGGCCGGGTTCGGTTTTGGAGCAAGCTCTATCGCCCTGTTCGCCAGGGTTGGCGGCGGCATCTTCACCAAGGCCGCCGACGTGGGGTCCGACCTGGTGGGTAAGATTGAAGCCGGCATCCCCGAGGATGACCCTCGCAACGCTGGGGTCATCGCCGATAACGTGGGCGATAATGTTGGCGACGTGGCCGGCATGGGCGCCGACCTCTTCGAGTCCTACGTTGGCTCCCTTATCTCGGCAATTGCCCTGGCGGCGGCAGCGCTGGCCGGGACCCAGGGTGCCTGGAAGGCCGATCAGGCGATGTTCCCCCTGCTGCTGGCGGGAGGCGGGATCCTGGCGTCAATCCTGGGCACCTTCGTGGTCCGGAGCGGGGAAAACGCCGATTTCGATAAGCTGCTCTGGGCGCTACGCCGGGGCATTTTCACCTCGGCGGCGCTGGTGGCCGTATTTGCCGTGGTCGCCGTGATAGCCCTGGACCTGGAGATCGAGTGGTTCTGGGCGGTCCTGGTCGGACTGGTGGCCGGGATAATAATCGGCCTATCCACCGAATACTACACCTCGTACAGCTACAAGCCGACCCAGAGAATCGCTGAAAACTCCCAGACCGGGGCGGCCACTGTGATGATCAGCGGTATCGCCACCGGAATGATGAGCACGGTGATCCCACTGGTCGCCATCGGGGTGACCATTATCATCGCCTTCGAGCTGTCCGGCTTCTACGGGGTGGCCCTGGCCGGTGTCGGCCTCCTTTCCACCCTGGGCATCACCCTGGCCACCGACGCTTACGGGCCGGTGGCGGACAACGCCGGAGGCATCGCCGAGCAGGCCAAGCTGCCCCCCGAGGTACGGGAGAGGACCGATGCCCTGGACGCCCTGGGGAACACCACCGCGGCCACCGGCAAAGGGTTCGCCATCGGCTCCGCCGCCCTGACCTCGCTGGCCCTGCTGGCCGCGTACGCGGTGGCCGCCGGCTTGGACGACGATGGAATCAACTTGCTGGACCACAAGGTCCTGGTCGGTCTGCTTGTTGGGGCCATGCTGCCCTTCCTGTTCTCGGCCTTCACCATGAGCGCCGTGGGCCGGGCCGCCTTCTC
>JASMCQ010000019.1 GCA_030753265.1 Dehalococcoidia bacterium | reverse complement strand
GCCATCAGCCTTCTGCTGTGGAACTGCGCCGAGGCCCGCCCCGACGGCATTCAGCGGGGCCAATGGGGGAACCCCGGCCGGGGCCACTACTGCGTCGCAGAGAACGAGGAATCCTCTTGGGACCCGCTGCACGTGCAGCTGGGCTTCGACCGCGAAACCAGTACCGTGACGGCCCTTTCAACGTACCCCGGACCCTATCAGGTCTACTGCCAGAGAACGGCCGCCCCTGAACTCATGCTGGACTCGATGGTGGACGCCATATCCACCTACGACTTTTTTCGGGGCACCTATCCCCTGTTCATCCCTCCGCACTTCGCTGATGTCTTCATCGGCTTTGGGTGGAGCAAGAATGACGTGCGCGATTATGTGTTTGAGAAGTGCATGAGGTCGGTGGCGGAGCTGAAACGCCGGGGCCTCTGGGGCACCCATTCGTCGGAGTTTGCGGGCTACGCCGGGATTGCTCACCCAGTGGAACCTGGGGACGATCAGCGGTTCGCCCACGTCTTCAAATCCGATGAATACGACCGGATAATGTTCGACGACACCAGCCTCCTGCGCCGTTCGGATATTTACGTGATTATGGGCGGGGGCAATGCCGGGCCCCGGCTGTGTTTTATCGCCCCCTATGGCGTCTCAACCGACCCCGTGACCGTGGCGATCCGCGGCAAGTAACGAATCCGAGGCCCTGAACCGGACATGTAACCGGACCGGCCCGCAAAGCGGCACCCTCAGGCGGCAAGCCGATCCAGGAAAGGAGTGAATCATGTTGGAGATTTTCAACCCCACGGCGGGTCCCGCGACCGGCAAGGTGACCATGGCGCCGCGCAACTGGACACTGGACGGCCAGACCCTGGGCGTCATCTGGAACGGCCGGCCCTACGGTGACCGGGTTATCAACACCGTCGTCGACATGCTGCGCCAGAAGTACAGCTTCGAGACTGTGGTGTTCCGAAAGAAGCCGTACATCGGCAACCTGGCTCCCCTGGAGATCCGGGAGGAGATAATCAAGAGCTGCGACGCCGTGATCACCGGCGTGGGTGATTGAGGCTCCTGCACGTCGGGCAGTGTGCTCGACGCGTTGACCATGGAGCGGGCAGGCATTCCCGCCGCCGCCATCGGCGTTGAAAAGCTGGTGATGACTACCGGCCGGGGCATGGCCCGGGCCCAGGGTATTCCCGACTACCCCATCGCCGTCGTCTCCCACGACATGGGCGCCATGGCGGACATGCACGACGACGACGACGTACAGAAGATGGCCGCCGCCGCCGCCCCTCAGGTGGAGGCCATCCTTCTGGGGAAAGAGTAAGTCCCCGCACTACTCCGCCGAGGTCTCAGTCCTTCGACAAGCTTCCAAAGCACTGTCGAAAATAGTCGAAGTTCCTTCCTGGTATCGCTCCTCGGGCGTAGGGTTGCCCAGGGCGAACGGGCCCGGCAGTGTCAGGACGAGCCCTTCGGCGGTGTGGGGGTGATTGGCCAATCGCCCCCACGGGACAGACCCGTCGACTCACTGTGGCCCGGTGGAACAATAGCCGCGAAAACCAAATTGCCAAATCCATCTGAGCCCTGTATAATGCGGCTCGCGACGGGTTTGGGAGTGGGCACAAGGCGGTACCCTCGGCAACGTCGAGAAACGTCCGGGAATCTCCGGCCGAATGGCCCATTCAGACAGGGCCGGGCATTATCAGGCACGGTTCGGACACGGCCGGTGACGGCAAGGATCGACGCTGGAAGCTAGTATCTGGAGGAATTTGTACAGTATTTTCGGAGCCCAGGAACTCATGCGCTCGGCTGTTTGCTGGCGCTCCGAATTGACTCGTCCACTGGGAGCAGCAGAGGCGGCAAGCATGCCCGTGGTTGCACCCAAGAGGCACCGGTGATCTTGACCACAGTCACTGGAGGCCAGAGCAAAAGACCAAAACTAGGCAGCGAGGTGGACCATGAGATTATGTGACTCGTTCTCGGTTTACGCTTGGCGAACATTGGGCTTGGGGCTCGGGCTCGTGCTCTTGTTTGCAATTGCGTGCGGCGCTTCGGCGACCGCAACCCCAAGACCGACCAGTGCGCCGGCGGCCACGTCGGCCCCCGTGCCAACAGCGGTACCGGCGGCGACGGCTGTGCCACCAGCCCCTGCAAGTGCGGCTGTGGGCAAGCTAACGCTGATGCTCCCGCAGTTGGGAAATGAGCGGTGGGACAACCCGTTGCAAAACGGTGCGGTCCTCAGCTACAACCGACTCCAGGGCGCGGAGCTTGCCGCCAGGGACGAGGACTCGAAGTTGATACCCGGTTTAGCCTCGGAGTGGGGTCTTTCCGCCGATGGGCTGACCTGGACGTGGACGTTGAGGAAAGGGGCCAAGTTCCATGATGGGAAGGAAGTGACGGCTGAGGATGCCTTCTGGACATTCCAGCATTACTTTGGCCATGATGAGACCCGCGGCGCCTTGGACATCGCAATCGCCGGCGGTGTCCAACGCTGGGCCAAGAACACTGAAAAGGTGACGCTGGCCGGCGACACGATGAGTTGGACCATGGTGAGTGTAAATTCGGGGTTGGCCGCCGAGATGTCCGAAGCGGGGCCCACTGCTTACAAGATCATGCCCAAAGGGGGGGACAAGTACTGGGAGGAACAGGATTCCGCCGACTATGATAAGAACCCCATTGGCGCCGGACCCATGGTGCTGACGAAGCAGGTTATCGCCGACCGGATGGAGTTCGAGCGTTTTGACGACTACTATTACCAGCCCGCCAACGGCCTCCCCGAGGACCGGAGGATGAAGTTCGCGGAGCTGGACCTGCTCCTGGTCCCCGAGGAATCTACCAGGGTGGCCGCTCTGCAGGCCGGAGAAGCCGACATTGTTCCGGCGAGCCTGGAAGGGCGGGATCAGATCGAGGCTGGAGGCGGTCGCCTGGTGTTCGGAAGGGAGGGGAATTACCTGATGGTGTACACCGTGGGAGCTTGGAAACCCGAGTTCCCCGTCACCGACAAGCGGGTTCGCCAGGCCTTGGCCTACTCCATCGACAAAGAACTGATGCGGGACAACCTCTTTGGCGCCGAGGTGTTCGAGATAAAGGGCTGGTCCATCGTCACCCCCAGCAGCCTGGGATACACTCCTGCGGCGGACCCCTTTCCCTATGACCCGGACAAGGCTCGAGCACTGATGGCCGAGGCCGGCTACCCCAACGGGGACAATTTCGGCACCCTTATTGTGGACACCTGGGTCTCCGCTTCGTTCCCGTTCATGACTGAGTCGGCCCAGTTGGCCGCCTCTTTCTGGGAGAAGGAGTTGGGGATTGATGTCGATGTCAGGATCGGAGATGAAGCTGACATCAAGAAGAGGGTCCTTACCGAGGAACTCTATGGGCACTTGCTGTGGCGGGACAATGAGACCCGGATGGATACGGCAGGTGGAATCAACTATTGGCTAGGGGATCCCAAGCTTGATTCCCGCCTGCACGAGGACCAGAGTCTCTTCGACCAGATCCAAGCTGCTGCTTCGACCATCGATCCGGCGGCACGGAGCAAAGCGTACAACGAGTTGGTCCTGAGACTGAAGGATGAAAGTTACCAACTGAGTTTTGGATACGTCAATATTCCTTGGGGTGTGGGGCCCAATGTCGCGGAGTGGACTCCATTCTCCCTAGCTCTCTATCCCTCGGCCCTGCATACTGTAGTCCTGAAGTAGTAACCGCGGCGGCGCGGTAACGTACTAGCTAGACCGCACGGATGGAGGCCCAAGCCCCACCCAACTCAAGCTGGCCGGGGCTTGGGCCTCTCCTGGAAAATCCGGTTGGCCAAGTACCTCGCATAGCGTGAAGTGCGGCGGCCAATCTTTGGGCAGCCACGGGGCATGATTGCCGCATTGCAACCTTCCCTCCTGAGGGTGGGTTGCCTTGTGGCCTGGCTGCCATAGGCACTAGGCGTGTACTCGCACCAGGCGTGGAAACCGTCGATGCAACGTTTCATTCTCTTGAGGCTGACCCAGGCAATACTTACCCTGTGGCTTCTGAGCCTGGCGGTATTCCTGAGCGTCCACCTGACGGGGGACCCGGCAGCGTACCTGCTGGGTCCGGAGGCCGGGACTTTCGAATACGAGCAGATCAAGAAGAACCTGGGCTTGGACCGGCCGCTCATCGTCCAGTACGGGTCCTTCATGAATGACCTCATTCGGCTGGACTTCGGCGAGTCTCACGTCCTGGGGCGTTCCTCCCGGGACATATTAATTGAGCGCATCCCTGCAACCCTGCAGCTAGCCGGCGCGGCATTCGCGATGTCCTTAACGTTTGGCGTTCTGCTGGGAGTCTTGTCCGCCATAAAGCGCGACACTATCTTCGACACCTTCGGTAAGTTCTTCGCCATCCTGGGGATCGCCGCGCCCCAATTCTGGGTCGCCATTCTGCTGATCATGCTGTTTGGCGCCAGGCTGGGATGGCTTCCCACCTATGGCCGGGGTGGCCTGGACCACTTTGTTCTCCCGGCTTTCGTGCTGGCATGGGGTGGGATGGCCGGCATGGTGCGCCTGACTCGGTCCAGCATGCTGGAAGTCCTGGGCAGCGAGTACGTAAAGTTCGCTCGAATCAAAGGGCTGCCGGAAAGGGTGGTGATATACAAGCACGCCCTGAAGAACGCCGTCATCCCGGTGCTCACCTTCTCTGGCCTGACCCTGGCGGGCCTGCTCAACGGGTCGATAGCGGTGGAGATTGTATTTGCCTGGCCCGGTATAGGAAGGCTGATGCTGCAGGGTATCCAAACACGGGATTTCTCCATAGTGCAGGCCACGGTCTTGGCCGCGGGGTTCTTCTACATCGCCACGTCCCTCATCGTAGATATCCTTTACGCCTACGTGAATCCGAGGATCCGGCATGAATCGTAGGTGAGGAGGCTGCTTTGGCTTCGGAACTGATACTTGCTCCCAGCCGTGCAGCCCGGCTCAAGAGTCTGCCCGGGCGGGTCCGGGCCCTCAGACTGCCTTGGATCCCCCTCATCATAATGATTATCCTGCTGATATGCGCCGTTTTTTCAGAGCTGCTTTCTCCCCACAATCCTAGGGAAATCGACATACTGGATGCGCGAGTGGCGCCGTTCGAGGGTTGGACATATCCTTTGGGCACCGATGTCCTGGGCCGTGATATGCTCAGCAGGCTTATTTTTGGCGCCCGCACCGCAGTTGTCATCAGCTTGGTGGCTCTGGGCGCGGGGGGGATTGTGGGCACCTTTCTGGGCTTGATCGCCGGTTACAAGGGAGGATGGATCGACGTTATCGTAATGCGGCTGGCGGATGCCGCCCTGGGCTTTCCCACCATTCTGGTAGCTATGTTAATCGTGGTCCTATTTGGCGGCGGCATATGGAACATCATCCTGGCCGTGATGATAACCGTCTGGGCCAGATTTGCCCGCATGATAAGGGGGGATGTCCTGAGCATAAAAGGCCTGGACTTCATTACTTTCGCCCGGGTTGCCGGGCTTCCGGCATGGGTGATTATCGGCCGGCACATTTTCCCCAACACCATCAACACTCTGATGGTGATAACCAGCCTTCTGGTGGGACAGGTAATCCTGCTGGAGGCCGCTCTCAGCTTCCTGGGACTGGGCTTGCCGGTCGGGGACCCAGCATGGGGCATAATGGTGTCAGAAGGGCGCATCGTAATCGTCAAAGTATGGTGGCTATCTCTGTTCCCGGGGCTGGCCATCACGATCGTGGTATTGGCTCTCAACTTCTTTGGCGACTGGCTGCGGGACAGGCTGGATCCCAAGCTGAGCCGGATATGAGCACTGCTGGAGGGCCGCTGCCTTGACGCAATCTCCGATCCTCGAGGTACAAGATCTCAAGACCCATTTCTTTACTCGCACCGGAGTGGTCAAAGCTGTGGACGGGGTAAGCATCCACTTAAATGCGGGCGAAACCCTGGGCATAGTGGGCGAGTCCGGGTGCGGGAAGAGCATGACCGCCCTGTCCATCATGGGCCTGGTGCCTCAGCCGGCCGGGCGCATCGTGGGCGGAAGAATCCTCCT
>JASMCQ010000018.1 GCA_030753265.1 Dehalococcoidia bacterium | reverse complement strand
GCGCCACCAACTTCAGGTACTTCCGTCTTTCGTTCACGCTCATCTTCTCGTCGATCGGCATCGTCCCCCTCAGTAACATTCTTACCTGAGTGAACCATACCCAGCCCAGTAACATTTTAAGTGAGTGAATACGCACCATTGACAGAGAAGATGGTGCTCAATACACTTCCTGACACCCCGATCGGGCTGGCGGGTGAAATAAGACAACTACCGATTAAAGGTGTGGGCACTACAACATCTCGGAGACGCCAAAGGTCTCGGAGAAAGGACATAGCGATGCACCAGAAGGTATCGTTCCAGGATCTGAACCCGTTGACTTTGCTAGACCGCAGCGCCTTCGTCTATCCCGGCAAGACCGCGGTGGTCTACGGCAGCCGGCGGTACACCTATCTCCAGTTTTCGGACCGGGTAAAACGCCTGGCTGGGGCGCTCAAAAGCGTGGGAGTCGAGAAGGGTGACCGGGTAGCGTTCCTGACGCCCAACGGCCCGCCCATGCTCGAAGGCCACTACGGACCCCTCTACATCGGGGCTATCCTGGTGGCCATTAACTACCGCCTTTCATCCCGGGAGATCGCCTACATCATCAACCATAGCGGGGCCAAGGTGTTGGTGTTCGACTCGGAGCTGGCGGCCATCGTGCGGGACCTGAAGGACGACGTCCCCGGGGTCACGACCTTTGTGCAGGTGGTGGACGTGGCCCCCAAGGCCGAGGACATTCCGGGCCCCGACTACGAGTCGTTCCTCGCCTCATCCCCGGAAGGGGTCCACCGGGTGGAGCTGGACTCGGAGTTGGAGACGATTGCCATCGACTACACTTCCGGCACCACGGGCCAGCCCAAGGGCGTGGAGTACAACGCCCGGGGCGCTTACCTTGCCGCCATCAGCGAGGTGTTGGAGGCGGGGATGAGCTGGCGCAGCGTCTACCTTTGGACGCTGCCGATGTTCCATTGCAACGGCTGGTGCTTCACCTGGGGCGTGACGGCGGTCGCGGGCACCCACGTGTGCCTGCGGCGGGTCGAACCGGAGCAGATATACCAGTTGATCCGGGAGGAGGGCGTGACCCACATGTGCTGCGCTCCCACTGTTCTCACCGCAATGTACTCCTCGCCGGCGGCCGAAGGCCAGGACCTGTCGCGGGTGACCGTCGTTACCGCCGGAGCGCCGCCGGCTCCCCAGGTAATTCGGACCATTGAGGGGATGGGCGCCAGCATCGAGCATGGCTATGGGCTGACGGAGACCTACGGGCCGCATACCGTCTGCGCCGAGCAGCCCGGCTGGGAGGAGTTGCCCGTGGAGGAGCGGGCCCGCCTGAAGTCTCGTCAGGGGGTTTCCTACATCTTGACCGAGCCCGGCGTGCGGGTGGTGGACGAGAACATGGAGGACGTTCGCCGGGATGGCGCGACCATGGGCGAGGTGGTGATGCGGGGCAATAACGTGATGACGGGCTACTACAACGACCCGGAGGCCACGGCCCGGGCCTTTAATGGCGGCTGGTTCCATTCGGGCGACCTGGCGGTCTGGAACCCTGACGGCTACATCGAACTCCGGGACCGGGCCAAAGACATCATCATCTCCGGCGGGGAGAACATCTCTAGCCAGGAGGTGGAGAAGGTCATCATGGAGCACCCGTCCGTCCTGGAGGTATGCATCGTCGGCGTGCCTGACGAGCGCTGGGGAGAGACGCCCAAGGCTTTCATCGCCAAGCGGGAGGACGCCGAGGTGACCTCGGAGGAGATCATCCAGTTCTGCCGGGAGCGCATCGCCCACTTCAAATGCCCGCAGTACGTCGAGTTCGGCGAGTTGCCCAAGACGGCCACCGGCAAGATTCAGAAGTTCGTGCTCCGGGAGAAGGAGTGGCAAGGGCGCGAAAAACGGATCAACTGACGCGGGTTCTTCGGCCCCGTGAACGAGTGAACCATCTTGTAGCCGGCTCTACCTCGGCGACAATGTGCGACAACCTAGCCCCACGGACATCTTTCCGGCCAAGGCCGGATTCCGGAGAGGTGTTTACTGGATCCCGGCCCGGAGACTACTCGAACATCCCGTCCTCTTTCAGGGAGTTGTACTCCTCCGCCGAAAAGCCGAATAGCTCCCTGAACACCTGCTCGGTGTGCTGGCCCATCAGGGGCGACGCCGTTTCCAGGCTTCCCGGCGTCCGGGATAGGACCATCTCGGTACCCTCGGTGGCGTAGACGCCCAGCTCCGGGTGGTCCAGGAACTGGTAGTGCCCCCGGTGCTTGAGTTGCGGGTCGTCGAAGAGGTCTCGGCAGTCGTTGACCACCCCGGCGGGCACCCCCGCCCGCTGGAGGGTATCCATCAGCTCCCGTGCGTCCCAGGGCGCGGTCCACTCGCCGACCATGCGCTCCAGCTCATCCTCCGAGGACTTGCGGCCGAGCAGGCTGGAGAAGCGTTCCTGGTGGGCCCAGCCCCGGCCGTCCGGGGCGATGACCAGGCGGAAGGCCTGCCACTGCTCGTCGGAGGTACAGGCGATGGCGATCCAACGGTCCTCTCCCTTGCAGGGATAGACCCCATGGGGCGCGGCTCCCGGGTCCCGGTTGCCCCTGCGGCCCTGATCCCGCCCGTTCACCGCACGGTCCAGCGTGAGAGGCGCCGAGAAGTGAAGGGCGGATTCAAGCTGTGACATGTCCAAGTGGACCCCTTTGCCGGTCCTTCTGCTATGGTCCAGGCCCGCCAGAATGGCGGCAACGGCGAAACGGGGGCCGATGAAGTCGGTGTAGGGGCCGTGAGGGTTCACGGGGTCCCGGTCGGGCCAGCCCGTGATGTGGGTGAGGCCGGAGAGGGAGGTTAGCACCGGCCCGTAACCCGGCTGGCTCTCCATGGGGCCGCCCCGGCCCAGCATGGAGGTGCTGAACATGACGAGTCCTGGATTCACCTTCTTGAGGTCGGCGTATCCCAGGCCCCATTTCGGCATCGTGCCGGGGGTAAAGTTTTCGGTCACCACGTCCGCCCAGAGCACCATTCGCAGGATCAGGTCTCTGGCCTGAGGATGGCCCATGTCGATGGTGATGCCGTGTTTGTTGGCGTTGTAGTTGGCGAAGTAGGCGCTGCGGTCTATGCTTTCCTCTCTGCCCCTGAAGGGGGCGGCCCGCCGCAGTGTCTCGGGCCGCTTGGAGGATTCCACCCGGACCACGGTGGCGCCAAACTCGGCCAGGGACTTGGTGGCCATGGGGCCTGCCACCACCCAGCAGAAGTCCAGCACCTTAACCTCCTGCAACGGTTTCTCGGCGTTCAGATCACACCCCCTCTCCTGAGGCCGATCAGCTCTTCCACCGAGAGGCCCAGTTCATCCAGGTAGATCTCCCGGTTGTGCTCCCCGATGAGCGGGGGCCGCCGGCGCAATCCGACCCGCGGTTCTCCCTCGTTCGTCACGAACGCTCCCGGATGGGTCACCGAGGCCTCCAGCTCCGGGTGGTGCAGCTCCTTGAAGAAACCTCGGGCCTCTAGCTGAGGGTGGTCCATGACATCCCCGTGGGTAGCCACCGGGGAGAGCAATATGCGGCGCTCGAAGCCTCCTCGCGTTAGCTCTGCCTTGGTATGACTCATTAGGAACCGGTCCAGCGGTTTCTCGGCCATCGCCGCCACCTCCGCCGAGCCCTGGCCGAAGCCCAGCTCCTCCCAGTTGACCTGTTTCAGGTCTTCGTCACCCATGCCTTCCTCGTCCATCCAGGCCAGCATGGAGCGGGTGCTCACCGCGGTGGACCCGCCCTGGAGCATGAAGTTGACGTGGCCGTCCTTGCACCGCCAGGTGATTCGCACCGTGGCGTCCTTGGAAGCCTGGCGGAAAGCGCCCATCCGCTTGATGATTGCGCGGTCGATATCCCAGGTTAGCGGGGCATTGGCCAGCGCCTTGGCCACCGCCTGCTGGCAGGACACGTCGACGTGTTGGCCCTGGCCGGTAACGGCGCGATGGGTGTGGGCCATCAGGGCGCCCCCGGCGCCGGCCGCGGCGCCGTGGAGGTAGAATTGGGGGAAGCCTACCCGCACCGGGGGCCGGTCGCTGTCGCCGGTGAGATACAGTATCCCGCTGGCGGCCAGGCCCACGATATCCGGGGCCTGATACGCGGCATAGGGGCCGTCCTGCCCGAAGGCCGTGATCGACACCATCACCAGGCCCGGGTTGACGGCCTCCAGGTCTGGGTATCCCAGCCCAAGGTCTTCCAGGTATCCGGGCGGGAAGGACTCGATGAGGAAGTCGGCGTCTTTTACCAGCCGGTGGAGCAGTTCCCTGCCGCCGGCGGTGTGCAGGTTCAGGGTGATGCCCCGTTTGTTGGCGGCGTAGGCCCACCAGAAGAGGCTCTTCTCTGGGTGGACATCGTCCTGGTAGAAGGGACCCAGGTTTCTCGCGGGGTTGCCGCTGGGGGGTTCCACCTGGATCACGTCGGCGCCCAGGTCGGCCAGCATCTTGCCGCAGAGGAGCCCCCGTTCGTCTGTGAGGTCCAGGACCCGGTAAGGGCTCAGAAGGTGTTCCACGCCTGATTTCTCTTCGACCACTCGATTCCCTCCGATAAACGGGCGTGGCTGCGGTTGGCTTCGGCACTCAGTAACCTATGCCATCGGCTGCTCCCTGTCAAGATTCGAGGCAATGACCGAAGGCCGCCGTGTGACAGGCGCCGCTCCCCCGGCGGTTGCCACCGTCCGGCGCCAGTCGGCTGATTGGTAGGCTAATGTGTACATAGCCCAGAAGTTTTGAATTCCCACTCTGCCTGTCTTGCGCCGGGCCGGGCGCAACATTGTCATAACGCCAACCAACATGGAATCAGCCTCTGGGTTTCCTTCGGGTCCTGTTGGTGGGTTGCTACACACTAGGTCTGAACTTGAATCTTCTCGAGATCGGTTTCTGATAGTTTCGGCGGGTCAGTCGTCTGTGCCCAGGCAAGAATATCTGCCGCAATAATACGGCCTCTTTCGGACAGGATGAGTCCATTCCAATCTGTCGGGACGGACAATGACCAGCCTCCCGGGAATTCAGCGATGTCAGGTTGCGTGGCATCCCCAGTGAGAAAGGAGCCAGACCAACATGACTCGAATACGTCCGCTTTATGGTATCCTACGGCAACACCGCGCAGGCATTCAGCGATACCGAAGGCGGTGGCTACTTGTAGATCGGTCACACGGGCACGGTTCAACCGCTGCCTCAATGAGAGATCAAATTCTTCTACGCTTCGCTGCATTGCACCGCGCTTGATTGTCCGATCGGATGCAGCCATCGCTATATCCCCTACTTCACTAACAACCATAGGAACTATGTAGAGAGAAGAAAAGGACGGCGGGTGGGACAGTCGAACAGTGACGTCAGATGCTTGGCCGCAGAGCGCCTCAAGGAATACGTCCGAAAGTGTTTCAACTGGTATTGTGCCAGGCCCTTTTGGGTCGCCTGTCGCAAGAACTCGCAGGATATTCGGTTAGCCCCGCAACAGGTACCCAATTACTCCGCCGTCAATGAATGAAAGTAGCCCGACCCTAAATCGGAGGTCTCCCTCCAACAGATAGCGACGCCCTAGAAAGCTCTTTCGCACCGATAAGCGCAGGTGTTTATCCACTATCGAAACGAGGAAAGTCTGGGGCGAACTCTCAGCGCTTGCAGCCATATAGTCCCTCGCATATTGTGCAGAAATGGCAACGCTCACCTTGCTATGGCGGCTACCGTTACTATATGGTCACCGTGAACGGATAAGCAAGCAGAGATTAGCAGCCCTGAATGACGCTGCTGCCGGTATTCCTTTCACTTTTGCTTGCATGGAATGGGCTGGGAGGGTTCGAACCGGAGGGCCGGCTAGCCAGGTTGCCCCCATGTCCCAATTCCGGGCGCCGGCCATCGCTCCGTCGAAACGCTTCGCCAGGAGGAGAGCGCCATGGCCCCCCCCACCGTAAGCTATGGGGTCCACCTTCCCTCCCGGACTCTCTCCGGCGGGGATCCGCTGCCGGCTTCTCATGGCCTGCTGACCGGGACGGTGGAGGCGGCCAAGTCGGCCGGATTCTCCGGCATTTGGGTCACCGACCACATCGTCTACTGGGACCCGTGGATGGACTGCATGGCGCTGTTGGCGGCTGTCGCCGGCCGGGCCGGGCAGTTGGGCCTCACCATCGGTACCGGCGTTGTGGGGCTGCCGCTTCGCCACCCGGTGGCCCTGGCCCAGAGCTTCGCCACCCTCGACATACTGAGCGGCGGTAACTTGATTATCGGGGTGGGTGAGGGGTCCACCAAATCGGACTTCGACGCGCTGGGGATTCCTTTCGAGGAGCGCCGGAAGATGCTAGTTGACGGCGTGGTTGCCCTTCGGGCTCTTCTCAGTGAAACCGGGGTAACCCACCGGGGCCCGTACTACACGTTCGAAAACGTCACCATATCTCCGGGCAGCGTTCAGAAGCCGTGCCCCCCCATCTGGCTTTCCAGTTGGGGCTCCCCCGGAGGAATGCAGCGAGTCGCCCGCCTGGGTGACGGATGGGTGGCCTCAGCCCTGCACTCCACACCGGAGGAGTTCCACGCCGCCTTGCAATCGCTGAATGTCGCGCTACAGAAGCGGGGAAAGGACCCGGAAGCCTTCCCCAACGCCGTCGATACAATGTTCATGTTCATTGACGAGGACGGGAAAAAGGCCAGACGGCTGGCGGCGCCCATCATCGAGGCGGCGGCCCGCGCTCCCTTCGACGCCGGAAGCGGACACTACCTGGTGGGGGATTACGAGGAGTGCAAAGCCCTGCTGGCGCGATGGATCGAGGCGGGGGCGAAACAGGTCTGTCTCTGGCCGGTGGCGGAATCAGCCGAACAAATTCGGCGGTTTGGCGCCCACGTGATGCCGGATCGGTAACATCGTAACCCGCGCCGTGGCCCTCCAATGCACCCTGATTCCCAGTTGGCCGGCAAGGGGCCACGGCAGCGGCCCGTGGGTTAGCCCGTGTGTTAGTATGATGGCCGGAGCCGGGAAACGATTGGACCGGTCCGGATCAGGCATTCTTCAAGAGGCGGAGGTAAACCCATGGCAGGACAGATGACGCATCGGGAGCGCACGATGGCCGCCCTGAACGGGCAGCAGGTGGACCGGCCTCCCATCAGCATGTGGCGCCACTTTTTCACTGAGGAAAAGACCGCTGAAGAGCTGGCCGCGGCCATGCTGGGCTTCCAGCAGCGTTACGACTGGGACTACATGAAGGTCAACATCAGGGCGTATATTCACGCCGAGGCCTGGGGTGTCAAAATACGCTACGACGGCGACCAGCCTCCGACGGTGGTGGAAGTGCCGATTCAGGAGCCCGACGACTGGCTGAAATTGGAGGTCCCGCCCCTCGACCGGGGTCCGCTGGCCGAGCACCTCCACGCCCTCGAACTCATCGCCGAAGGTCTGGGTGGGCAGGTCCCGTTTCTGGTAACCGCCTTTACCCCTTTCTCCAACCTCTCTCGCCTGGTCGCCTCGGAGGATATCTTCCAGGAGCACGTTCGGGAGCACTTCGACAAGGTCCAGTACGCTCTGGAAGTGGCCGCTGAGTCGACTATCGCCCTCGGACGGGCCTCCCTTGACCGGGGGGCCAGCGGCCTCTTCTACGCCACCACCGCCTGGGCCACGACCGACCGCATGCCGGTCGAGGAGTACCTTCGGGTGGCTCGGCCGAGCGACGTCAAGGTGCTGGACGCTCTCGCCGACGCCGAATTCAACGTCCTACACGTGTGCCGGGACCACAACATGCTCTCCGATCTGGCCGACTATCCCGCCCAGGCGGTCAACTGGGATGCGCGAGGCCAGGGAAACGCCAGCTTGGCCGAAGGGAAGAAGCTGCTCGGAGGCCGCACGGTCGTCGGCGGACTGCAACACCGGGGCGAACTCGTGGGGGGCACTCCCGAAGGTCTCGCCGCGTCGACGCGGGAGTTGGTAGAGGCCATGGGCACTCAGGGCTGGATGCTGGGCAGCGGATGCACCTATACGCCGGAATCACCCGAGGCCAACATCAGAGCCGTCCGCCAGGCGGCGGAGGGGGCGTAGGCCCACCCCCTCCCATTTACAAGGGGGTTTTTCCGGGACGCCTTCTCTGAAAACACTTCCCGGCTCGGTCTCGCCAGCAAGATTGCCGGTTCCCGGAGACGCTTGCACCGGCGAATCGAAGGGTGCTAGCCGGGGATTCCAACCCGCTGGTCCGATGAGTTCGTGTGGGCCGAGGATTCTCTTTCCTCTGGCCTATTCCGGCGCAGGGTGCGCACGCGGTTGCCCGCCTGATGCCGGAGATTGTCCAGCCGCGACGCCACGACGTGCCGTGCCTCTTTCCCCGGCTTGGGCGCTAAGAGCAGCCCGGCGGCGGCCCCCATGGCGGCCCCGACCAACAGTCCCGCAACGAGCTTATTACGCTTGGCCATTGTCCACTCTCCTCTACACATCAATTCTATTATTGAAGATGCCGATCACACCGTACTCGCACGCCCCTACACATACTATGAACTTGGCCTACCATCCGAGGACACGGGGCTTCCACCTGTATCGATGCGAGGAAATTGCACACTTGTGGATAGCGTTGGCACCGGTGCAGCGCGAGGCTTGGACGCGAAACGGAAGGCCCAGCGGCGATCGGCCGGCCCTGACCTGGAATCATTTTCGGCTAACGCTCGCGCCGGTTGTGCCCATGGATGGGGGATCGAGCGCCTGGGAGGTCCCCCGCCGGAAGCCCGCGAGGCGTTGACCGCCTGGCGCGGGCCTCACCGTGACGGTGCTCCAGCGTGACGAGTTGCTGGGCATCGCGGAAGCCTGCGAGCACGGCAGCCGCACTCACCTCAAAAAAGAACGGGCCGCTTGTCGAAGGACCAGCGACCCGGCGTGAAGGGGATTGGGACACCATAGTACCGCCGGGGTTCCCGGACCGGCAAGGGCCTGATGTCAGTAAAACCCAGCCGGGCCGGCTTCGCGGTGTTGGTGCTCCAGCGTGAGGAGAGGCCTTTCCGGCTCTGGGAGGAAGCCCTGCGCATTTCAACGCGGCGACCCGGCAAGAATCGTCCCCGGCGGCTGCAAGACGGGTGTCGTTGACCGCTTGGTATTCCGGACGGCCGTAGTTTGTCTTGACAAGTTCGCCCCAGGCTGCGGCGTGGCGGTGGACGAGGAACGATGGCTGACGGCCGGCGGATTGGGGGAAATCCCTCACCGAATTGCTGGTTGCCCACCATGCATATTGCTCTCCCTTGAAGTAGTATGAGTGTGTAAAAGACGCCTCAATACAGCAGTTAGGCACTAGATTGATGCCAGAGAGCTGTAAGTATTGAGGCATCTTTTCGTTCAGCGGCCAAAGCCTCGCCGCTCTCCTCCGCCTGGTTCTTCCAGAAACCACCGGCACACCACCGGGTCTACTTCACCGTTGGTCTGCCAAGACCAGGCTCGCGAAGATCACTCGGTTCTCAACGACGGGCCGGTGGTCGCGGTGCGGTGGCAGAGCGACAATGGGGAGCGGCCTCATGGGGCGCTCGGGAACCTGACCCACCGAGCCTTTGGCCCTGGCGGCCTCGTCGGCTGGCTTCCCTGTAAAACCCGCGTCATCTGTGGTAAAAGAAATGGGGCAAGACCAATCGACCGCGGGATTTCGGATTCACCCGGCACCGGTAGAGGGGTGCAGCCCTACGAAATCAAGTATAGAATCCGATGGATCGCCACACCGCTAGAGGCGTTCTCTGCGATCCAGGTGAACTCCAAAGGGGCATGAACGAGGTTTGATTCCATTCTTGCTGGTAGCAGTCGGTGGCGCGCTGGGGGCTCTTTCCAGGTACTATCTGGACATCACGGTGACAAGGCTGCTTGGCCCCACCTTATTGGGGATATTCTTCATCAACATCACGGGTTCGTTCTCGCTTGGCGTATTCATTTCCGCCTCTGGGAACCACATAACCTGGCCAAATAATGCCGGCGTCTTTGCATCAATCGGATTCCTCGGCTCATACACGACATTCTCGGTACTCACGGTAACCACTGTCTCGCTCGTACAGAGCGGCGACCTGACGCGGGCGGCACTCAACATTAGTGGCAGCATAGTAGTTGGTCTGGCCGCAGCACTGCTGGGCATCTATCTAGGCAGGCTATTATAGCTGGATCTGATGGATCAGTAGATTCCTGCGAACAGCTCCTCAGCATCGTCTCTTTTCATGCCCGCGGTTCCGAAGCTCCCGGCCCGGACGGCATTCCACCCACCGGGTAATGATTGATCGTCAACGGATAAACGGGATCGTGGCTCCGATCTCTCGTGGCCCTAGCCTCAATTGCCGACCCTTGAAGCTCCGGAGGACAGGATGGCCCTACCTCGCGCGCCTCAACGTCAGACCCCGGCATTCGCCTTCTCGTTCGTGGAACGGGCTATTCGCGAGGGCATCGGGCTTAACAAATTCAGAGCACCGGAGATGGCCGAAGTGGTCCGGTTCTTCTACGGCGATCGGGAACCTGAGTGTGTTTATTGTGGCGATCGAGACGTGCGCAGGTGGGACCATGTCGTGCCCGTTGCGCGAGGCGGGGACACCGTCCTCGGTAACATGGTGCCGGCCTGCGCTCGGTGCGACGACTCCAAGCAGGCCACCGTTTTCGAGCAGTGGATGACCGGCGGCGCTCCCCTCTCCCCGGTAAGCCGAGGCGTCGGGGACATTGCCGGCCGGGTCCGGCGCATCCGGGATTACGCCGGGCATTACGGCTACAAACCACAATCGATTGAACAGCGGCTTGGCGACGGAGAGCGGGAAGAGTTACAGGCGATTCGACGGCTAATGGAAGAAGGTCGGCGGCGCTTGGAGCGTCTCATTTCTGACCACCGGGCACGGGTACGGCAGTAACCCTATGGCTTAGCAGGGGCGGCGGTATGACCGGGCATGGCTCGGGACGGGTAGGTCATTGCTCACCCCAGTGCCGGGCCGCGTGGCCAGCCGCTACCGTCCCCGCGCGCGCCACTACCACAAGTTTCGGCGCGGCGGTGAGGTAATCGTCAGCTCAGGCCGCCACCTGGGGTGCCGGTGGATCGTCGCTAGTGCCGTGTTCTGGCGGGCCGTGGACCGGCCGGCGGAAGCGGGTCCGGTCGTGAGCCCGCCAGCCGGCTCGGGAGCCTGGGCCTGGGGAGGTTCCAGAACACGAGGGTTGACGCCAGGTACACCCCGGCCATGGGGATCAGGGAGCCATAATAGCTGCCCGTACTATCGTAAACCCAGCCCACGAACACCGGCGTTCCCATGGATAGAAAGCTCTGCAACATGGAAACCCAGCCCCTCAGGACGCCAAATCTGCTCCGGCCAAAGAAGTCCCCCACCAGCGACCAGCCCAAGCCGTTGCTGGCTTCAGCGGCGGCGATCATCACCGCGAAGATGAGCAGTTGCCACATCTCCCCTCCGCTCAGGAGGAGGACCACCAGGCTGGCCGCTCCCAGAAGCATCGTGATGCCGATTATCTTCTGTTTGGCCCACATGTCTCCAACCCAGCCCAGAAGGAGCCGGAGCGGCATGGTGGCGAAGGCAAGGAAGGCCACGACAAAGGCTCCGGAGGCCTCCGATTGCCCCTTCCACACCATCAGCGGCACCAGGTGCACGAACACGCCAATGATGGCCGCGGATCGGAGGCCCATGGCCAACGCCAGGAGCCAGTAGGCCCGGGTCCTCATCGCCTCCTTCGCGTGGAAATCTGCCGCCGCATTGTGGCGTTCGAGCCGCGACGATGCCCTGCCGGTGCGCGCCTGGCTGGCAAT
Source organism: Dehalococcoidia bacterium (assembly GCA_030753265.1). The sequence goes on along the minus strand of JASMCQ010000018.1, from coordinate 5,633 downwards.
AAGCGGAGCCCGGTCACCATCAGGCAGCAGGCCCATGCTCTCCGGTGAACGGCGCATTACCAGGGACAGGGGGACCGCGACAGCTAGTATGACCAGCCCCGATGTGGCGGCTCCGGTCCTCCAGCCAAGATTAAGCACTAATGCGGCGACCGCTGGGACGATAACAAAGCCGCCCATGGAGTTACCCATCGAAGTAAGGGACATCGCGAGGCCTTTGCGACGAATGAACCATTGATTGACCGCCGCAAAGACGCCGTGGTTGAAACCCGTGTTGATGCCGAGGGCAAGGACACCGACATACACGACGAGGAACATCCCGAAACTGTGGGTCACGGACAGCAGAATGAACCCAGTTCCGGCCAGCGCACCACCGATGGCTATCATCGTCCCGGGGGGGCCCAGGCGGTCCACCAAATACCCCGCTACAGGCCCTTCAAAGGCCCCTTCCAGGCGGCCCAGACCGTAGGCCAATGACGCGGCCGCCCGGCTCACTCCAAAGTCGCGGGTCACGGGAAGAAAGTACACCGAGAAGCCGTGCCAGTAGGTACCACCGGCCAGGGCATTGAGGATGCCCCCTGCCGCCACGATCCACCAGCCATAGAAAACCTTGGGGCTTGGCCTGGAATCGCCGGCGGCCGTTGATCTATCGTGCATATAGTTTCGCTTTTCTACCCCGGGAAGTCCGCATGCCCGGCCCCTTTCGGTTTTAGAGGAGACGGGCATAGCTCCGTTCGCTGGTTCAACAATCGTATGCTCCCGGCCAGCACAAACCGAAGACCCGGCCGCGCTGACCATAATTCGGTCGGCGATATGGAGAGCATTATGCGCTCCCTCGGTGCGCCGGAGCGGTCGTGGGCGCCGACCTCTGATAGACCGAGAGCGATTCGGAAAGCCCCTTCCACTTCAAGACCAAGGTCCACGCGGGTGATTGTGGCGCTCGGCCATTGGCAGCGGAGCGCCAAAACTAGTTCCACTACTAAGATGAACGCGGACGCCGTAACCCCAGATTAGACCGGAGTGAAGCCTCTCAGACCTTCATCGACCAGCATTCGAGAGTTACTTGAGGCGGGCCCCATCACTCGGGCAGGATAGGGGCCGTATTCGGCAGGTTACCACGGGGCGCCCGGCGACGGGCTGGCGGTTACGGTGCGGTGAGGCCAAGTCCGAGTTCGACCGTAAGTCTACGGTACCCCGGCGGGACATTACTCTCCCGGCCTCCACAGTATAGCGGGTTAACGGAGGAGCCATTCCTGGGTTAGTCTTTCAGGGCCTCATCCAGCCGGACTTGATAGCCGTTGACCAGCCCGTTGGTTTCGTTAGCCATTCCCACCACTGCCATCAACTCTCCGAGCATGTCATCCGTCATCCCCCTTTGCCGGGCCGCGGCCGTATGGGAGCGGATGCAGTATTGGCAGTTGTTGGTCGCGCTGACAGCGACGTAGATCATTTCCTTGACCAGCGGGTCCAACGCGCCCGGCGCCATCACTTCTTTGAGGCTTTCCCAGGTACGCTTCAGTGTGGCCGGATGATGCGCCAGAAACTTCCAGAAGTTGTTCACGTCCTCGACGTTGCGGGTGTGCTTGATGTCGTCGTAGACTTCCCGCACGGACGGCTGGGCATCGGGGTATTCGATCGGTTGCAGTGGGGCCATGTTCTTCCTCCGATACTATTCGGTTCTTGTCTCAACTTCAATCGCGTCCCCATGCTCGTCGTCGATGGCACGGATGGTCAAGCTGATTTTGCCCTCGCCCGGTTGTAGGAATTGAAGGCCTTTCACGATTCATCAGCGAGTCCAAGCAGCTAGAGAAGGCCGTCAAGGAGATGGGTGAGGGTCTTGACCCCGGTGAGGTGGTGCGGTGTCGGTTAGCTCAGGGACTCCGTCGACGCGGCCTATCCTCAAGCAGAATCCCCGGCTGTCTTGCCGGATTGTTGATCTCGAACGGATTCGATGGTCCGCACCAATGAGTCGGCCAGGTCTCGGTTTGCCCACTCCATCATAATATCCAGGGATCTCAGCCCCATCAGAGATACTTCTTCTTCTGAGAGTTCGGAGATCTGCTTGAGGCTGCGGAAAAGGGAATCCTCATCTGGATCGACTGTGTAACCATTTTGGCCATCAATGACCAGGTCCATTCCGGCGCCTACCTGATGGGAAACGATCACCGGTAGCCCGAAGCACATCGCCTCGTTAACCACGATGCCCCAAGTTTCTCGAACTGACGGCAATACGAGTACGTCGGAGATGGCGAAGTACTTCCCAATCTGATCCCTATTCTGGAAGCCGAAAAAATGCACTGAGCCGGCGCCGATCTCATTGACATAATTCTGCAAAGGTTGTCTAAGATCACCGTCCCCAACAAATATAAGAGATTTTCGCTCATCGTCTAATCGATGGTAGGCCTCCACCAGATTGAACAGGTTCTTTTCCGTGCTCAAACGGCCGCAGTACGAGATCACGAGACTGTTTTCCGGGATGCCCAATTCGCTTCGGAATCGACTGCGCTGGGGCTTTAGCTCTGCAGCGATCTTGAACAATGGGTCGTAACCCCATGAATAGACGAAAGGAAATAATTTATGATCAGGGACCCCGTACAGTTTATAGAATTGTCTGTTTGCCCTTCCGGCACAAAGGAAACCTGAGCACAACCTAAAGAGCAGCTTGCCCAGAACCAACTGCTTGATCCGTCTCTTTCGTCGCGATCGAAACCGCTCGATTTGATAGTTTGCATCGGTCATGTAGAAAAAGGGGATTTTCATGAGCGCACAAGCCGCGAGAGCCATCCACCATGTCGGGTTCATCCAGGACATCAAGACAACGACATCGGGCCGGCGGAGGATAATCTCTTTCAGTATTCCGATGTTGATCAAGCCGAAAGGCCATTTGAGATAAGACGGCCGGAGGGAGTAGTTCCTCAAGAATTTGAATCGGTATCCTTTTAGAAACTCCTCACCTCCACCCCAGTCCTCATCGACCTTGTACATTTCCAGGACGTCTCGCGCAAGAAGGCCCTCATCGGAGCAAAAATATACGGTTAGGTCTAGCTTGGGGTGGGCCGCCAATTCGCGAAACAGAGCTGCTTGATAGTAAAAGCAGGTTGGGGCGATGATGGCCGCCTTGAACCGGGGTTTGGTTGAACTCACTCAGGGAACTCGCTTCTACACCCTTCTTATCGGTAGGTTTGAAGGGGAATTTGGGTAGTGTATCGCCGGTGTGACAGCACCCATTATAGACCCCGGCCTTCCGGCAACCGGATTGGGTCTGTCCGGCTGGCCGGGTCTTGCTGGCGGCGGTTACGGCGCGGTGAGACCAGTTACTCTCGCCGGGCGGTTGAAATGCTGCGGGGCACAACCTAAAAAGGCTCTCGGGCACCTAACCCCAGGGCTTTCCCCATGGCTCCTGCCGCGGCTGGATGACCTGCGAACCCGCATTACCGGATGCACGGGCGAAGGAGTAAAGCCGCACCCGAGGGCACCCATCACCACACCGCCGGGACTCCAAATAGCAACCCCAATAAGATGATCTCACGGCGGTCTCGCCGAACCGCGTCATGCATCCTCCCCTCCGGTCTGTCGGCGGTTCCGGTGCCCTCGGGCGTCTTCCCAGACATAGACTCCGACGACGACCAACAAGGTGCCGGCGGCGCTCCCGAAGACCATGGCCTTCCACCACGGCTCGTCGGTACGTTCCATGTCGATGGAAAAGTCTTGGGTGAGCACGGTGGAGCCGGTGGTTTGGCCCAATTTAGCCACCGTCAACCTGAAGTCCTCAATTGCGGACTCGCCGGTCGATCGACGAATCGGATCAATGGCAAATGAGACGGTTGAGGGTGAGCCTTCGCCGGTGTATTCTGGTTCTTCAAGAAGCAGATTGGCCGTCACGGTGTATCGCATAGGATGATCCTGGGTGGAGTAGTAGCCGAGACCGAGAGTGGCACCCAAAACAAAGCCCATCAATAGCAGCCGCCACCAACCTCGCAAGTAATCGTACAACAGCCAAGTGTCTTTCATACGAAGGCAACCTTCGTTGCCATAACCTCCCAGGGGGAGGGCGTCGGCCCACGGCCCCGCGTGAGAATACCGTGGATCTTCCAACGATTGCTTGTCGAGATGAAATGTGTCCCGCTCTGAAAGATGAAGCGCCTATCCCGGCCCCACGTTAACGCACGAATGCCGCCTCCTGGCCCGCGAAAGAATCTGCAACCTGCTCGTAGATGGGTTGTATCAAGTCCATGGACCTCATCTCTTCCGTTGAGAAGTATCCAATTTCGGTCGTCTCATCACTGATGCAGAGTTCCCCGCCGATAGGCACTGCTTCAAGACTCAGCGTGAGCCCTTGGTACCGGTTCCCATCGGCGTACTCGATGATGTGGTGTGGGGTTGTGTACACACCAATCAATCTGCCAACCTGGACCACCAGCCCGGTCTCCTCCAGCACCTCCCTCGCACATGCCTCGGCGGCACTCTCGCCCGGGTCCATGGCGCCACCGGGCAAACACCACTGGCCGTTGTCAGACCGGCGGGTGAGCAGCACTCTTTGCCCGGTGGCGTCGAAGATTGTTGCGCTGCACGCGGGACGCAGCCTTCCAAGTCTGCCGACGCGGTCGCCGTAAATCAGTCTTGCCACGTTTGTTGGCTCCTCCGGTTGGGTCTCCGCGTCCAAGCGCACGACCACCGAAAGCATAGCAGCATTGGGCAGGATTCTCCATCGGCCAGGGGGGGACGGGCAGAAAATCGCCCAGGAAGCAGCTCACCGCCAAGAAGGTCGGCACTCCGCTTGAACCAGACCAGACCGGCCCACTACTGGCCGGGAGCACCAGACGCCGATCAAGCAGCACGGCCGGGGCGAGAATGTCTGCTGGAGCCACTGACAGGTGGGCAACGTAGTCAATGCGGCGGGAAAACGAGCGGAGGCCAACAATGCAGACTAAGACGCCATCACTGCGGCAGATAGCTGCCGAGCTAGAAATCTCCCCGGCTTACCTGTCCTACATGGTCAACGGGAAGCGGCCTTGGCGGAAGGATTTGTACCAGCGGTAGATGGGCGTTGTTAACACTTTTGTTAACAGTGAGGGGGCGAGTGTTAACAAACAAACGGAAACGCCACCGGTGACAGTAGCGTCTCTTGATGAATTCACGCCTAAAAAGGTTGGCGGAAGTGCGAGGGAGTCGAACCCACCTACCCCGCTATTCACGAGGCATAACGGATTTGAAGTCCGTCGATAGGCGTACCGATGGGTTTTTCTGGTGCTGGTGTGTTCCGAATCCGTGCCTGTAACTCCCCAATACGTCCATCTAGTCTGGTACAGCCGTGGGAAGTTCAGCCACTTTTCTAGGCACGGGTGCGGGCCGCAAGTGGCCAGTTCCTGAGGCGGAGCCATTAGCAGTATTGGCTGTCTAGGGAACCGGCTTTGGTCTTATCGGCTGCTTGTAGCCCAGCGAACTGCTCTGATGTATGCTTCTTCCTTGGCATTTCTCCCCCTACCTCCGGCCCAGGTTACTAACATTACACCTGGACGAGTTTTCGGGGGGCAGGTCAGATTGACAGCATTCGTGAACGGCACTATGATGACCCTCACCAAAAATGGTGAGGTGCTTGGGTCCGGACATGGGACTCCCGGTCCAGGTGAGTGAGT
>JASMCQ010000017.1 GCA_030753265.1 Dehalococcoidia bacterium | reverse complement strand
CGGAACGCTGGGAGCACCGCAGAACCCTCGCGTGATGTCGCCCAGATCCTGTCCAGCCGACCGGGTCCACATCAATCTTCCTTCTTGAGTCGTTCAATTTCCTCAGGAGGCCTCACGTTGCGGAACATGGCGTATAGAGATAGATCGTAGGCTATCTTCAGTACCGCTGCAGAAACCAGCGGCACTCCGGCCGAGAACACACTCCAAAGGGCGGCGGTGGCGGAAGGTCCGACAGCGCCGGTCGCGCTCCGACCCACCATATGGATACTGGCCATGGCGACCCTCTCCTCCGGACCGACCACCGCCATGGTATAGGAATCCCGCGCAGGGGTGTCCATTTGCCCGAGGAACGAACGAAGTTGCCAGAACAGGATGGCAGCCCATGCCGTCGGCGCGAAAGCGGCGGCAATGAGGAAGAAGCTGGAGGGAATGTGGGTGAAAACCATGGTGTTGAGGAGTCCAAACCGATTGGAGATCTTGGCCGCCAGCCAAAGCGATACCGCGGTGAGTAGGTGGGAGAAGAAGAAGACGAAGGCCAGTGAACTTACCTCAAGGTCAAACTTGGTGGAAAACCAAAAGGCGACCAGGCTTTGGATTACCATCGACGTGGTAAATGTATCCACGCTGAACAAGGCAGTGAGGGTAAAGATTCGCCGGCGAGACGGGAGCTTCAACGGGTTGGTCCAGCCCCTTCGCTCCACAGGACTCTCAACTCTGGAAGATAGCAAGCTGTACAAAATCGCCCCGGCGATCTGTAAAACGGCGAATCCGACAAACATCAGCTTGAATGACGAGAGAGTGCTTACGCCGAAAAAATCCTGGTAAATCGTCGGAAGTCCGGCAGCCAATGCCCCGAGCGCCGTGCCGGTTCTGGCCAAAATTCCATAGACCGCGAATAGGTCCGTACGACGTTCGGCGGGCACCGTATCGGGCAGGATGGCGAGCTCCAATGGCTGGGCGGGGCTCTCACCTGCGCCGCTTCCGCTTGTTGATAAGCTGCCTACGAAGGCGATCAACAACATGGGGATGAACTCGTCTACGAAGAACAGGGCCAATCCCGATGCCGCCGACACCAAGGAGAAAGTGACAAGCAAGTTGCGGCGTCCAACCCTATCCGAGATTAGGCCCACCACAAAGGCGAATGCGGCAACTCCGATGACCCCCGCGCTGAGCACCGACCCAACTTGAACCAAGCTGAATCCCAGTTCGGCCAAGTACAAAGCAAGAAGGACGGCAACATAACTCTGGGCAAATGTCCGTATCGCCCGGGCAATGATGATCAACCGAGCGTCACGGCTAACCCAGTTAGAGGAGGATGATGGCCTAATCTTCATTCCCTATTCGGAGCTTTTGAACTGTATTTCTCAGTCCAACCGATTACCCCTGCTTGGGAACCTGCCCCATCCGTCGATAATGGTTGAAACGAGTCCAGCGAAAGCTCCCTCAATATTGTTGAAGGCGTGAAAAGCTCGGTTTGTTGTGTTCATCCAGGCAAACCATATCGCCGCCTATTATCATCGGTGCCGGCCTTATGTTGGAGGGCAACTCGGCCAACTCGGGAAGGTTAGATATAATATCTCTTCCGTTTCGGCTGAATATCTTGACCGCGTCGCCCTCAAAGAAAGCAACTGCGCGCATGCCGTCCCATTTCAACTCGAAAAAGTGATCCGGGGATTCGAAGGTGTTTTGAGCTAACCGGCCGAGCATTGGCTTTATAGTGTTTAGAAGAATGATGCGGGTCATGGGACGGATATTAATTCAAGACCCGTTTGCCTGCAAGATGACGGGCGTAAATTGCTAATCGGTGAGACTAATCGCAAAGAGGTGGCATTGAACGTCTGCACTGACACTATAAGCGATTTGTGGTGCCGATTTGCTGGCAGGGGTTGTCAGGTCCGCGTGCATGCGGTTAAAGTAGCGGCTGTTGAAAATGCATCTCTGGGGAAGAGGAGTTTCCATGGAATACCGCTGTTTGGGTAGGTCGGGGCTTGAGGTGTCAGCAGTTGGACTAGGGACCAACAACTTCGGCGCCCGCATCGACTACCAGCAAACTGACCGGGTGATCCATCAGGCCGTGGACATTGGTGTCAATCTCATAGATACGGCTAATATCTACGGAAAAACCTTGTCAGAGGAATACATAGGGAAGTCCACCAAAGGTATTCGCGGACAGGTGCTGCTGGCTACCAAGGTGGCAGGGCCGACGGGAGAAGGGCCGAACCAGGGCGGGGCCTCACGCAAGCACATCATGGAGCAGGTGGAGTTGAGCCTGCGGAGGCTGCAAACCGACCACATTGACCTTTACCAGATGCACTACCCAGATTCAGGCACCCCGATAGAAGAGACGCTGCGCACCCTAGACGATCTGGTTCGGCAGGGTAAAGTGCGGTACATCGGCTGCTCCAACTACGCCGCATGGCAAGTGGCCGAAGCCGTCTTGGCCTCCCATACGCTGCATTTGGAGGCCTTCATCAGCGCCCAGCCCCCGTATAACATGCTTGAACGCGAGGTTGAGAGAGAGCTGATCCCCTGCTGCCAGGCATACGGCATCGGTATTCTGCCATACTTCCCTTTGGCCAGCGGGTTCCTCACGGGGAAATACCGGCAAGGCGAGTCTCTCCCAGAGGGGACACGGCTCTATGACTTCGCCAAAGTCCGGAACAACCTGACCGACCGGAACTTCGACCTGTTGGATCGACTGAAAGTCTTTGCCGCGGAGCGTGGACACTCGACGCTGGAGCTGGCCATCGCTTGGCTGCTGGCCAATCCTTCAGTGGGCAGCGTCATTGCCGGTGCAAGGCTGCCGGGGCAGGTGGTGGACAACGTCAAGGCCATCGACTGGCAACTCACTCCGGAGGATCTACACGAGATCGACGGTATCCTCAACGGTGGGGAGTAAAGTCGGCTCAATTATTACTCCGGCCTATACACCTCGGAGGTGGCTGGCGAAGACATCTGGTTAGAGAACTTGCCGTACTACTGAACCGATGCTCCGGACCGGCGACGCGCACTAATGTTTCATAGGGTCTTGAAACCTGCCTCCTCCGATATCAAGAGACGAAGCTCCAAGTATCTCCTGCCATGCGAGCGCTCGGTCCGTTGGAGGCCGAATGCCTATTTCGGTGGAGACTGCAGAGCGTCGCCCAAAGCCGCATTGGTTTTGACCGCAACAACTGCCAGTATTCCGGGAGCAGGATTCTCGCTCAGCTACTTGTCCGACCGACCGGGTCCACCTCAATGCACCTGGAAACAGGCTGCTCCCAACGGATTCTACCGACCGTCATGGTCCGAGGCCAAGGTCGTCGCTGCGCAAGGAGGCGAAGGGCGGCCAAGGGTGAGGCAGTGCCAATCATTGCCGATGCCATCGCAATTGCCCGGCGACCGTTGTGGCACGCCTCTGGCCCTCTTTCCAGGCTGCCGGAAAAACCCGGCATCAGAACAGTCTCGGCGCCAATGTTAGAGCGCCTTATGAAGCTTGAATTTTCAGAGTCCAGCTAACGACCGAGCCACGTGGGGGGCCTTTTCTCAACGAACGCCAAGGCTCCCTCCTTGTAGTCCTGGCTGCTGTGCACAGTGAGTGCAGCATCTCCTGCCAAGTCGAGAGCGCTCTCCAGGTTCATGGCCAGAGAGTCGTATGTGAGCCGCTTTATGAGCTGGATAGCCAACGGCGGGCCTGAAGCTAACTCTTTGGCATACTCCATGGTCTGCTGCATCAACTCTTCCTGGGAGACAACCCTACTTACATACCCGATGCGCAGTGCCTCTTGGGCATCCATGGCTCGACCAGTCCACATGAGATCCAAGGCATTTGTGAGCCCCACGATCCTTGGCAGTAGGTAGCAGCCTCCATCCCCGGGCACAGTGGCCCGCCGCACATAGGCCATGACAAACTTGGCGTTGTCCGAAGCAATACGTATGTCGCACATGGAGGCCATGTCCATGCCAGCCCCGGCGCACGCACCATTGATGGCCGCGATGTACGGCTTGTCCAGGGTTTGAAGCAATTTGGGTATAGGGTGTATATCGTGTTTTATGTAGTGGGGGTCGCCGTACGGGGTTTTGTCGCCAGCCAGTTGGCGAGCCGCACGGGCCTTCACATCAGCGCCGGAACAAAAGCCCCTACCAGCTCCCGTAACCATCACGACCCTGACATCACCGTCATCTTTTGCATCTTGTAGGGCCGCAAGCCAGCTATGGAGCATCTCCGTGCTGAAGGCGTTCAACACCTCAGGGCGGTTCAATGTAATGACGGCGATATTGTGCTCTTTTGTGTACAGGAGGTCCGGGTATTCAGTCATCTCTGTTTCCCTCTTTCTTCTCTCGACGTAGACCCGCGAACGGTACTATGTCCATGGCTAGGCCGATGTGTAAGGCATAATCCGAGATTCCCCATTTGACATGAGCCAGAATCTTCATTGGCACCCCAACGCGGCGGAGAAAGTATGTGACGCCCTTGGATGCCTGTCAACCTTTGCCTTCTGGCTCCTGTCAAGGGTGGAGTGGAGATGTATTGCTAGAGTCTTGCGCGTCTTTTCTCCGCCCATGGCATCCCTTCAGGTCACCCTTGCGTTTTCCTCCTTCCTGGCCTAAGTATTGCCCAACGTTCCAGGCCGGAGGTTTTGATGGACGCATATTGCTTTAAGTGCAGGGCAATGAAGGAGATCAATTGCCCAAAGCAGGTGGCCCTCAAGGACTCGAGACCAGCTACACAAGGAGTCTGCTCATCCTGTGGGACCAAGATGTTCCGAATACGCAAGGGGTAAAACGGCCGACCACCATGACCTGGGTCGCAGGCTGAAGAGAGCAGCATCCCAACAAGCCTGGATGATAGCATGGGCACTCCCCTGCTAGGCGGCAAACCCGAGCCTATTCGACATTCACGACTGTGGTTGCGGCCGGGGGCCGGCCAGGCCTCCGGTCCCCTCAGCGGGTTCCCCTCAGGTCGTCTCGCAAGCGCCGCGTACCGTCCCAATCGATGGCGCGATGCTCAATGTCAATGGCCACGCCATACACGTCTCGGGCCCGCTGAACCCCCACTTTGTCCTCTATGACATCCCAGAGCACTGCCTCCGGGTCCCTTTTCAGGGGATCACCCCAGCCACCCGCTCCCGGCCAGCTGATGCGAAGGGAGTCTCCGGCGTTCAGCGTTTCCAAGAATTTGGTCGGCATGGCCTTGGTCTCTCCCCCCTTGGCAACGGTGACCTTGGTGTTTGTAGAAGACAGCCCCCCCTGAAGGCCCCAGGGAGCCGACTTCTCCCGGTCGGCGCGCACCTGTACCACGGTATCGTCGAGCAGGTAGCGGTAGGTACGGACCATGCCCAGTCCACCACGGTACAATCCGGCGCCGTCGGTGTCGGGGACCAGGGCGTATTCTTCGATGCGGATGGGCTGCTCGGCTTCGATAGTTTCAGCCGGAATATTCGCAAGGTTGGATGTGTTGGACCCCTGGCCGTCGATGCCGTCCATGGTCGGCCGCCCTCCACAGGAGGTCTCGTTATGAAACTCCAACATGACCCAGGCTTTCCAGGGTGTCTTGCTCTTATCGTATCCCCCGGCGCCCACGCCGACCTCGCCACCGCCGGGGCACGCGAAGACCCGGTCAGGGAGCATCTGGGCGACGGCGCCAATGAGCGCGTGGGAGATACGCTTGAGCCCCAACGCCCGGGCGGCCACCGGAGCGGGAGGCAAAGGGTTGACGAAAGTACCTTCGGGAGCTTTGATTGTCACGGGGCGGAAATAGCCGGCGGTATTCGGGATGTCTCTCGGCATGACCGCGCGTAAGATGGCATACACCATCGCCTTGGTGGTGGCAAACACCGGCTGAATCGCGCCTTTACATTGGGGCGACGTGCCTTCGAAGTCCACCAGGATTTCATCGCCCTTCTTGGTCAAGGTGACCGCTATTTCGATAGGTTCGTCGCTGAAACCGTCGTTGTCCACGACATCGGTGAACGACCAGGTGCCGTCGGGCATGGAGGCGATGGATTTCCGGGTTAGCACCTCCGTGTAGTCCAGAAGTTCACTCACGAAAGACTCCAGCCCCTCAATACCGTATTGGTTCACCAGCTTCATGTACTCCCTTTCACCGTAGTAGAGGGCCGCAACTTGGCCTTTGATGTCGCCCAATACTTTGTCGGGCACCCGCACCGCCTTCTCCAGGATGCGCATGAGTGTCTCGTTGGGCTCGCCGCGTTCTTGCAGCTTGACGGGAGGGATGCGGAGACCCTCCTGGTATATCTCGGTGCTGTCGCAGGCGTTCCCCCCGGGAACGCGGCCCCCGATGTCAGTCTGATGCGACATGGCGCACAGGGAGGCCACGATACGGTCGCCAATCCAGACGGGCTTGAACAGGAAGATGTCGGGGAGGTGGCTCCCGCCTTCGTAAGGATCGTTGGTGACCAGGATGTCCTCGGGGTAGATGCGTCCTTTGAAATGGTTAACACAGGCCATCAGCGCGGGGTTCATCCCGCCCAGGTGGATGGGAGAGCACATGCTTTGCCCCACAAGCACACCGTTGGAGTCGAGGACGCCGGTGGAGAAGTCCAGGCTGGTACGAACCACGGAAGAACGCGAGGTCCTCACCACGGTGAGCGCCATGCCGTCGGCAATGCTTTCCAGTGCGTTCCGGATGACCTCCATGCGGATAGGATCAATCGTTGTCGTCACGGATTTCCTCCCAAGTGATGGACTGGCATACCATCGCGTGCACCATCGCGACACTGTTGCGGAAAGACCGTCCCGCTGCCGCGGTCCCCGCCGGTTTCCGGGTTCCCGCCGATTCCGGCGAATGGAGCATCAGAAAGGGAGCAGCACCCAGTTATTCTCCTGTGCCGTCCCAGTTGAACTACAGGCCCCTGAACCGCAGGGCCGCGAGGAGGTGAGGCAAGAGAAAGTCCGGGGACGACAAGTGCTCGCTGACGCACCTGAAACTAGTGGGACGTGCTCGAACCGGACCCGCAACCCCCGCAACAAGAGACGTTGGCTGGTCAAGCTTCGCTGCTTTGACGAGTACAAGATACAAGCACACCCTATGCTTAAGCAAGTTCTGGGCACACGTGGGCCCGCCAAGGTCGAATGTCATTTCGGTTTGGCGGTCTACAATCCCAAGGTAACGGCGTGGGTTCCTGTGCTTTGCGCGGCATGCAAGAAGCAGAATAGAAAGCTAGCTGAACTGCTCCTCGCTCACGGGGCCGATCCTAATGCTGAATTGTTGGCAACCAGCACAAATGGGACAGTTTGGGACCCGAGAGATCAGGGGTGTGGAAGAGCTCGAGTGATCTCCCCGGGGGTCCGGTTATGAAGTCTTCGCCTATCGATCGTCTGAGCCTTCACCTCCTTTCTGGAAGTAATTTACCTTCATTCCAGGAGCTCACGCCACCTCCACTTTCTCGGGCTTTCTTACACCCCAATGCGTCCCATTATTGCTGCCGGTCTACACTGTAACGCCGATTATCTGCGAATGTGTGATTGTCTGAAAGGGGTACCAGCCGTCCCTGGGAGCCGGCTCGTAAGCGGCCGGGCCTTAGTCGACGCGGACGGTCACCGGGTAACCGTAGCACTTTAGGGAGAGGCTTCGCCCCGCGGTGCCCCCGACCACGGCGATGTGGAACATCTCCGGTGACTCCGTCGCCAGTATGAGCCGGTCGTCGGGCGCGTCCATGACCCACCGGTATTCCGGGGCGTTGCGCTCCGGGTGATTGCGATGGATGTTCTTGAACCACGCGGCGGGGATGCGGGCGTTCTCGTGCAGGAATCTCTTCAAGCCGTCCCTGGTCCACCCGGACCCAGCCAGCATCTGGGCGTGTTCCGGACCCACAAGCAGCAGCACCCTGGCGGAGTGGTTGGTGTCCTTCCCCCACCTCTCTTCCCATCCCAGGAACTCGCCGCTGGGATAGGTCGAATAGGCGGCCAGGGTCCTGGCGATGCCGTCCGCCGCTGAGTTGAAGACATCCAGAATGTCCACGTCGCTCAGGGTATTGAAGACCGTAACGGTATTGTCTTCGGGGGAATAGCCACGGTCGGCGTGGAAGGGCACCCAGGGGCTGGCCTCGACGTTCTCCGCGACGAACATGTTGAATTTCCTGGGGGATCCGACGGTCGACGCGTCCAGCAGCGTGGGATAGGCGCGCCCCACGTTCATGACAATCAGCCGCATTGCCCTGGCGAGGCGCATGTTCACCCGAGACGGCGCTCCCGGCACCAGGGCCGCGGTTCCGGAGTTCATCTCGAGGGCCTTCCCGATGGGACCGTTTACCAGGTAGAGCTGGCCATACCCCCCGGTCGACACCAGCGCCGTCCGGCTGGGAAACGGGTACGTCGTCAACGCCCTGACCGCCGCCAGGACGACCGGCATCTCTTCCGCGACACAGCCCGCCATGGCCGCGTTGGCGGCGATGTGCAGGACCGTGGCGATGCCGCTGGCGGGCGGCAGGATTGTAACGACTTCGGAGGGGTCGCGCCCGGAGCCCCGGACCAGATCATCCACCGCTTCCCGAGTAGGTGGGAGCAAGGGGAAGCCGTCGGTCCAACCCCGCTCGGTGAACACCCGGTTCATCTTGTGGAAGCAGGCCAGAAGGTCTTCTGCTTCAAATGTCTCCGTTTCCGGCGCCGGGGCCTCAGGCGCGGTGTAGGGGGCGATCCTGGGGCTGGTGAGGCCCTCGATTATTGCTTCGAAGGCAGCCAGGGCCTGGACCCTCACCTGATCATCCGGAATGCTGGTGAAGCAATCGGGAACGAAGGCAAAAGCCAAGGAGCCGGCGCCGAAAGCCCGGGCGTGGGTCTCGGCGCTGGCCCGGAACTTTTCGGCCACGATGATAACGCAGGGGAGGCCCATCCGCTCCAGTTTGTGCTGGTCGAGCACCAGGCTCGACGTTCCGCCCCCTCAATCGGCGGTGGCCCCGATTACGGCGTCGCACTCCTCCACCGCCTTCGCTAGCACATGGTCGTTGGTCGGGTTGGTGCCCCGGATCTGGACCAGCTTGACGCCCTTGAAGCGGCGTTGGAGTTCTTCGCCCACTGCGGCCAGGCCGACGTCGCCGCGGGCCTTGTGGTTCCAAAGAAGCCCCACCCGCATGCCTGCCAGGGTAACGATGCGGGGTGCTGCCGGTGTCTGGTGTTCCGTTCCCACAGTGGGCGCCTGGGGAATGTAAACCTCTAGCTTCGCCATCTGCCTTCTCCTGATGCGGTGGTCTGCATCTTCCATGTTTCTCAGACGCGCGGACACGCCGCACGCTTCTCATCATCCGAGCGGGAGGCCGCCGGGTTTCAAACGGTCAAGTCGCCGATGCGCCCGGCCCAACGAAGGGCCGCCCGAACCAGGGCCGCCATCGCCTGGAATTCGTGGCCCCACGCAGCCGGGCCGAGGGCCTATCCGCCGTGCCCTTCCGACGACAGCGGATTGAAGGTCACCCGGTTCATGGGCGCGTCGCTGTTGTTGCGCCACTGGTGGTGAACGTTAGGGGGCACCAGAATGGCGTCACCTTGGGAAACAGTGTACTCCTTTCCGCCGCAGACCAGAGTGGCCTGCCCGTCCAGGACAAACACCGTGTGTTCCCAAGGATGGTTGTGCCCGCCGGTGTCGGGATGCGAGACCGCGCCGGGCGCCATCGCGCCGTTGTAGAGCATCAAATAGTTGGGCGCGCCGTCTCTGGAGCCGAGGATTTCGTGCCCTGTTTCCTTATTCAAGTCCCGGTAGTTGCGTATCACCGGGGGCTGACCGGTCCCGGTCCCACCTTCGTTCTGCGCGCCGCCGCTCTGGGCGGCGATCAGGTGGTTGACCTCGATACGATGAATGTCCTCCCGGCCCCCGTTGTTCAGGGTATAGTGGTCCACGTTGGGCGGTATGTAGAGGGCGTCACCGTCCCTTACCGGGTACTCCTTGCCGTCACACACCAAGGTTCCCGACCCGCTGATGATGTAGACTTCGTGCTCCCAGGGATGGATATGGTGAATGCTGGTCTTGCCGGGCTTGATCTCCGAGTAGGTCATTGTGCAGGTTGGGGGGTTATCGTCCAGCCAAACCAGCCGGGCTGACGAGGTTAGCGGCGTGCCGAAGCTGCTGATGTTCCTGATCATGGGTTCCAAATCGTGCACCTCCTCAATTGATCGGGTCTGTGATCGGGTCTGAGACGCTGGCGTCCCATACCGATTCGCGGCCGGGATGGGCCCGTCACGACTCCCGCCCGCCTCGCGCATGCGGGGCGTCAAGACGCGGACCCGGTCCGGCGGTGTGTAGCCCAGCGTCTCCTCTTCCAGGTTGATTCAACTGTTTCTTCATCCCGGTTCCTTCTTCCTGGGCCACGATGAGCTATTATATGGCCGATACCGCTGGCTGGGTCAATATGACCCTGGCAATTCAGGTATGAGTGCCTGCTTTCTTTGAGGGGAATATGGGTGGGTTGAATGCGAGAGGAGCCGATCCCGGTCCCTTTCATCGCTGGTGACGGGATGGGTCAGGCTACCGGGTCACGCTCTGTTATTGACGCCCCTGGGGCCAGTTGTTATTATTGCGCCGGTCCGGCCGGCCGGTCCGGGCAGCACTTTCCAGCCGCATTCGAGCACTTAGTGCCGGCACCGGGGAGCCGGCACCAGCGGGGAGAATCGCGATGCAAGTGGTCAGGGTCTATTCCGGAGAGGATGGGGAGTCCCACTTCGAGGAGCTGGAGTTGTCATACGAGCAGATGGCCGATTTCGAGCTGACCGCGATGCAATCCGCGACCGGGATCCTGTTCCGCCGCGTGGCGCCAGGGACGTTGTCGGGCTGGCACACCGCGCCGCGCCGCCAGTACGTCATCACCCTGGAAGGGCAGATGGAGATCGGCCTGGGCGACGGAAGCAAACGGATCTTCAATCCCGGCGACGTGCTCCTGGCCGACGACCAGACCGGGCGCGGCCATACTACCAAGGTCGCTGGCAGCAAGCCCCGGGTCTCCATCGCCATTCCCCTGGTGGACTGAGCCCGCCTTCCAACGTTCGTAGTTCTCACCCATTAGCATTGGCGAGAGGGTCAAAAGCATCGGCCGGCACCGCTCTTTCCTAGCAGGAGAAGGGCCACCGACACGGGCACCACAAGGAGGTGAACTATGCCAACGGTCCGGTTGGACGATACCCTGGAGATGTACTACGAGGACGACGACTACACCGACCCGTGGAGGACGCCCGAGACAGTGGTGCTGCACCACGGCAACGCCAAGAGTTCCCGCCTCTGGTACGCTTGGGTCCCCCTGCTGGCCCGCCAGTACCGGGTGATTCGCCTGGATGCCAGGGGCTTCGGCCAGTCCTCGGTCCCCCCGGAGGGCTACGACTGGTCGTTGAGCAATTTTGGGACCGACCTGCTCCGCCTGCTCGATCACCTGGGGTTGGAGAGGGTGCACCTCATCGGGGAGACCATTGGCGGGACGATTGGCCTGCAATTCGCCTACGACCACCCGGAGCGGCTCAATTCCCTGATGGTCTGTACTTCGCCCTACAAGTTTGCCGGGGTGGCCACCTACCTGGAGTACTACCGGCTGGTGCAGGAGGAGGGGGTGGAGGCCTGGATCCGTAAGACGGCCAACCAACGGGTGGACCCAACCGAGTCGGCGGCCCACCACGAGTGGTACATTCAGCAGATGTCCCAAACGCCGCAGCGGGTGGTGCTGGAGACCCTGGCTTATCTGGCCACCCAGGATTTATCTGACATAATGCCCAAGATTCAAACGCCGACGCTGGCCCTGGTGGCCGAGCACAGCCATGCCAACACTCCGGGCCGCACGCGGGGCGTAGCTGATCTGATGCCCAACGGGCAGATGCTGGTTATTCCCGGCACCAGCGGCTACGTGCAGCACTCGGCGCCCGAGAAGTGCGCCGCCGCCTGGCGGGAGTTCCTGGGGGGGCTGAGTCACCGGTAGCGGTCAGCGCTCAACTGTCAGCTGTAAGAAGAAGTGGTCCGACTCGAATCTGCTGACCGGCAGCAACCCCGTGGCTTACAGTCGTCCGCTGATCGCTGAAAGCTGAGTGCTGACCGCTGTCAGAACAACGACCGGGACTGGCCGCCGTCCACATTGATGCAGGCGCCGGTAATCAGATCGGACCGGTCCGACGCCAGAAAGGCCACGGTCTCGCCGATGGGTTCAGGCCAGCCAAACCGGCCCGCGGGGAGGTTCCGGGCGATGAACTCGGCCACCACCTCCGGGGTGTTGGTCTTTTGGAAGCGGTCCCAACTCCCGCCGGGAAAGTCGATGGAGCCTGGAGCCACGCTGTTGACCCGGATGTTGAGAGGCGCTAGTTGCAGGGCCAGGTGCTTGGAGAAAGCGATGAGCCCGGCTTTGGCCGTCATGTAATCGATGGAGCCACCGTGCTCCCGGCCGAAGATCGAGGAGATATTGACGATGCGTCCCCAGCCCTGGGCCTTCATGTGGGGCAGTACCAGGCCCACCATGCGGAACGCGCTGACCAGGTTGACCTCCAGCCCTTCGCGGAACTGTTCCAGGCTGGTCTCCTCGAAGATCACCGAGCCGCGGCGGCCGCCCACGTTGTTCACCAGGATGTCGGGGTACCCCAGGTTGGCGACCGTCTCGCTGTAGAACCGGGCGGCGTCGTCATCACTGGTAACGTCGGCCGGTACGCCGTGGACCTGGTAACCCTGGGCCTTGAACTCGGCCACGGCGGCGTCGAGGGTCTCCGAGCCGCGGGCACAGATCGATATCTTGCAGCCTTCTCGGGCCAGGCTCGTTGCCGCCTGTTTCCCCAGGCCCCGGCTCCCGCCGGTTATCATTGCCACCTTGCCGTTCAGCCCCAGGTCCATGGTCACCTCCTGCCTTCGTCGAGTGCCCGAGTCAACGAAAGTCTATCGCAATTTACACCGCCGCGCGCGGGGAGGCGAGGATGGGGTCCCCCCACCTAAAGCATCCGGGCTACTTGGAAGCGGCACGAGTCCAACGTCTTGCAAACGGCTAGATACCCGGTCCGTCATTCCGGCGAAGGCCGGGGTCCAGCCAATGCATCTCTGGATTCCGGCCTTCGCCGGAATGACGATGATGGGGAGGGTGCCTTGGCCTAGAGTCTCGCAAATGGCTTGTTACCCGGCCCGCAGACCGGCGAAGCCCCTCCGTCATCCCGGCGAAGGCCGGAATCCAGGGAGGCAAGACTGGACCCCGGCCTTCGCCGGGATGACGATGGTGGGGTGGCCTCCCTTCGTGGGCAGCGGCGCATTTTCGCAACCGTTGCCGTCGGCGGTCCTGGCCAGAAAGAATATTGTCGCTCGAAAAGCCCGGTCCACCGCGAATAGATCCGTGGGCCGCTGGTTGCCGGCCGATGTCGGCTATAATTGGCGGGGACTTACTGATTGGCGGAGGAGTCAGCGAATGCAAGCTCTCGAAGGAATCAAGGTCTTGGACTTCTGCCGGAACACACCCGGTATGTTTTGCACCATGATCCTGGGCGACCTGGGCGCCGAAGTGCTGATGCTGGAGCGGCCGATGACGGGCGACCGGGTGGCGTACGAGCGGGTGGTGAACCACATCGACAGCCCCGAGGATGAGAGAAGGCACGCCGCCTACAACTCGCTACGGCGGAACAAACAGAGTATTGGCTTGAACCTGAAGGAGCCCGAGGCCCTGGAGCTGTTCTACCACCTGATCCGGGACGCCGACGTCGTGATCGAAGGGTTCCGTCCAGGAGTGATGGAACGCCTGGGGGTGGGTTACGAGAAGGTTAAGGAGATCAACCCGCGCATCGTTTACTGCTCCATCTCCGGCTACGGACAGGATGGGCCCTACAAACATTTGGCGGGACATGACATCAACTACATCTCCCTGGCCGGAGCGTTGGGCTTGATCGGTCCCTCGGAAGAGGAAAAGCCGTCAATCCCCCTCAACCTGATGGCGGACTACGCCGGGGGAGGCCTGTGCGCGGCGGTGACCATCCTGGCGGCCCTGATGGCTCGAGAGCGCACGGGAAGAGGACAGTACCTCGACATCGCCATGACCGACGGCGTGCTGTACATGCTGGAGGGCGTCATATCGAACATGCTGGCCTGGAACCGGGCGCCCCAACGGGGAGGGAGCATGCTGAACGGGGCCGCTCCCTACTATAACGTCTACGAGACCAGTGACGGCAAATACCTGTCCGTCGCCGCCATCGAACCCTGGTTCTGGGAAAACCTTTGCCGGACCATGGGGCGGGAAGACCTGGTCCCGCAGCAACGCGCCCGGGGTCCACAACGGCAGGAAATCCTCGGCTTCCTGCAAGACACCTTCCGCACCCGGACCCGGGATGAATGGTTCGAACTCTTGAGAGACCAGAACATCTCCGTGGGTAAGGTGTACAGCATCGAGGAAGCCCTGGCGGACCCCCAGGTGGCCCATCGAGGCATGGTGGTGGAGGTGGAGGCGCCGGGCCTTCCCGAGGGCAAGGTATCCCAGGTGGGTATCCCCCTGCGCATGTCCGAGACGCCGGGGCAGATACGCTTCGTCGGTTCCGTCACCGGCCAGCACACGGAGGAAGTCTTGCTCGGCATGGGATATTCCCTGGAGCAGGTTGAGGACCTGCGAAGCCGTGAGGTGGTGCAATAAGCACCGGGCAACGTATCGGGGAACTTCTGACGCGGCACTCCGGGTGGTTCATCGCCGCGGTTCTGGTGGTCACCGGCCTCCTGGCCGTGCCTCTGGTGTTGATGGCCCCGGAGGAACAGGCGTCCCAAGAACCGGGCGGACCGGTTTTCGACCTTCAGAAGAAGGTGAACGACCGCTTCCGGCCCCGGATCCACATCACCAGCGTCATCATCGAGGATCGGGAGCGGGACATCCTGCGCCAGGAACCCCTTTGGGAGCTGTACCTGAACGAGGAAGCGCTGCGCCGGTCCGAGTTGGGGCCGCTCCTCTACAACGGCTACGACCCCGACAATGAACGCCAGATATTCGGCGTCTTCACCATCGCCGATGCGGTGCAGGGCGTGCTCCGGCTGGACCCTTCGGTCCGGGCCACCCTGGAGACGGCCACCGACGGCCAGGTGAAGCAGGCCATTCATCGAATCCTGGAGAGCCCCACCGGCGAGCCGATGCGTGACTCTCTATCCAAGGACGCATCCTTCGAGCTGCGGTTGGTTGATGGCCGGGAGATCAAGTACTGGCGGGCGGAGGCGCTGTCGGCCTTCGTGGCCTCGGACAATCAGAAGCTGGGTGGCGGCCCCCTCACCATCAGCCCGGCCGGCGACGAGGTTACCCTGGGCAAGGAGCGATTCAACCGCCGGGTCCAGGAGATCCTCCGGGGAGACCAGTCCAGCTTCCGGTTGTGGGGCATTGCCATCGATATCAACCTGGAGTCGGAGGAGCAGGGCCGTACCGCGGTCCCCTTCATCGCCGCCACCGTGGTGCTGGTGCTGGCGGTGGTGGGCCTGACCCTGCGCTCGGTTCGGGTCGTGGGCCTCACCTTCCTGGCGCTGATCATGCTCCTGGTCTGGCTCAGGGGGGGGTCGAACCTGCTGGGACTCAAGTCGTCCTTGACGCTGGACCTCATCGTCCCCATCGCCATGATCTCCCTGGGGGTGGACTTCGTCATTCACGCCGTGGCCCGCTACCAGGAAGAGCGCCGGCGGGTCCACCAGCCCTCCCTGGCGTTGGTGTCCGGGTTCGCCGGCGTGCTGGGGGCGCTGACCCTGGCCATGCTGTCCGACGGCGTTGCCTTCCTGGCTAACGCAACCTCGGGCATCGAGACCGTGATCGGTTTCGGCATCGCCGCCGGCGTCGCCGTGTTCGCCAGCTATATCATCATGGGAATGTTCCTCCCCCTGGTGATCATGCGGCTGGACCAGCGCCGTGAGCGCATCGCGACGGCCGCCGGAGACGCCTCGTCCAACCCCGGGGCCCCCGCCGGAAGCCGGCCCAATCCTTCATCCAGGTACGGCCTCCTGGCCCGAGACATTGTCCGTGGCCTGGTGGTGCTGTTCGCCCGCCACCGTTGGGCCGTCTTGCCCGCCGTCGCTCTCCTGACCGTAGCCGCCACTTACCTGGCGTTCCAGCTCGAGCCGGAGATGGACGTCAAGGAGTTTTTCGACGCCGATTCGGACTTCGTGGTCAGCCTCGACAAGCTGGACCAGCACACCGTCCCGGCCCTGTCCGGCGAGCCGGCGGTGCTGTACATCGAAGGAGACCTGACGGCCCTGGAGCCGCTGGCCGGAATCCAGGCCTTGCTGGACCGGTTGGGCGACAACGAGGCGGTTGGGCAGACCGAGGATGGGGAAGTGTCATTGTACCTCCGGACGGTCCTCACCCTGCTCTCGCGCATCACCACCAACGAGTACGCCAGCTCCAGGGTGCTGGCCGGCACCGGCGTGGCCATCACCGACGCCGACGGAGACCGGATTCCCGACACCCCGGCCCAGGTGCGGGCCGCCTACGATTACATGGTGGCGGCAGGGGTTCCCCTGGACGCGGACACTCTGGCGTACGACTCCGACCAGGTCCGGGAGACCCTTTTCCATAACCCCGCCACGAACCAGGACCAGGGGACCATCATCGTCCTGGGTATCCTAGGTACCCGGCAGCAGGCCAGGGTGGGCGTTGCCCGGGAGGCCCTGGAGAGGGACCTGGCGCCCCTGCGGGAGCTGCCCACCGTGTCCTTCGCCGGGCTGACCGGCTCCCCTTTCACCCGGGAATCGATGCTCCAGGCCACCACCCGTGCTATGAGTACCTCCCTGCCATTGGCGGTGGTGGCCTGCTTCGTGATTCTGGTCATCTGGATGCGTTCATTCGCCTTTGCCCTGGTGACCATAATTCCGGTCGGCCTGGTGGTCTCATGGCTTTACGCTTTCATGTACCTGGCCGGCTTCCATTTGAACTTCGTCACGGCCACCGTCGCCGCCGTGTCCATCGGCGTGGGCATCGACTACTCTATCCATATGACCCAGCGCTTCAGGGAGGAATGGCGGCGGGACCCCGACCCGGTTGCCGCCCTCCGGGCTGCCGCCGGCGGCACGGGCGTGGCCCTGGCCGGCTCCGCGGCCTCCAGCGTGGCCGGTTTCGCGGTGATGAGCTTCGCGCCCATGCCCATGTTCTCAACCTACGGGATCATCACCGCCACGATGATTCTTATGGCCGCGGGGGCCGCCCTGCTGGTCTTGCCTTCCCTGTTGTTGGTGGTGGGCAGGCGGAAGACTTCGACCGGACGACTGCGGCCCGGCCGTTGCCAGCCGTGACCCGGCTGGTGGCCAGAAGGCGCTACCGTTTTTACCCATCAAACATCAGATTGAACGAACGCGTAATTAGCGCCCAATTCGGTTATCCTGAGATAGTGGGAAGCCGTGTCCCCCGCTATTTGGTGCGCACTTGAGGAGGCCCCGCCGATGGAATTGAAAGAGGCAATGACTCCCTTCGAACAGGTGAACCTCTTTTTTGACCGGGCTGCCGAACGGCTCAATCTGTCCGGTGGCCTCCGAGATATGCTGCGGCGGCCCTGGCGCGAGCTTCAGGTACAGGTCCCAATTCGGATGGACGATGGGCGAATTAAGGTGTTCAGCGGGTACCGGGTTCAGCACAACGGCGCCCGCGGGCCATACAAAGGGGGCGTGCGGTATCATCCCGCGGCGGACCTGGACGAGGTGCGGGCCTTGGCCGCGCTGATGACCTGGAAAACGGCCCTGGTGGAGCTTCCCTACGGAGGCGCCAAGGGCGGCGTTCAGTGCGACCCTGGCAGCCTGAGCATCAGGGAGCTGAACCGGCTCACTCGCCGCTACACCCTGAACATCGCGCACCTCTTGGCGCCCAACCGTGATATTCCCGCACCGGACCTGGGTACCAACGCTCAAACGATGGCCTGGATGATGGACGCCTACGGTCAGCTCCACGGCCATTCCCCCGCCATCGTCACGGGCAAACCCGTGGAACTCGGCGGCTCGCTGGGCCGGGAGCCGGCGACCGGCCGCGGCGTTGCCTACGTGCTGGAGGAGGCTGCCAAGGTCTACGGCCTGGACACCGCCGGCGCCCGGATTGCTATACAAGGGTTCGGGAACGTCGGGTCCTGGGCGGCCCGGCTGGTTCACGCCATGGGTTGCAAGGTAGTCGCGACGAGTGACGTCCAGGGAGGGGTTTACGCGCCAAATGGGCTGGATATCACCGAGCTGCTGGGACACAGACAGGCCGGCGGCGCGGTGGCGGATTTCCCCGGCGGGGAGCGTATTACCAACGCCGAGCTGCTGGAGCTGGAGTGCGAGGTACTGGTCCCCGCCGCCATCGACAACGTCATCACCTCTGAAAACGCTCCCCGGGTGAAGGCATCCTACATTCTGGAGGGGGCCAACCGCCCCATGACCGCGGTGGCGGACGAGATCCTCAACGATCGCGGCGTGGTGGTCCTACCTGACATCCTGGTCAACGCCGGGGGGGTCATCGTCTCCTATTTCGAGTGGACCCAGAACCTGCAGGAATTCCACTGGGAGGAGGAACGGGTCAACGAAGAGCTGCGCAAGACCATAACGAAGGCGTTCCATCAGGTGAGGAAGCGGGTCTCCGCCGATCGCATTACCTACAGGCAGGCCGCTTTCGAGATCGCCGTGGAACGGGTGGCCAGGGCGGTGGAGCTTCGGGGGTTCGTGTAGATTTGGGCCCCATTCGTCCCGCCTCGGTCCGCCCTAGCTACGCCGCGGGCCGGCCTCCGTTGACACCGGGCCACGCCGACGGTATCATTTCGTCCAACGATGCCGGGCCGCTCCGAACTCCCCGTCTGGTGTTTCCTCAAACCCCTTGATTCTTCTGTCCCGAAAGAAGAGGCAGGGGACCAGCCGGGCAGACTCCGGGCCGCAGCGGCCATGGCGCGGAACCAAATCTAAGGATACCCTCACAGGAGGTGTATTGTGGCTATCGGACTCAGAAGCTACCGGCCCCTGATAACCGGCACCACCCACATGGTCTCGGCGGGACATTACCTGGCCACGGCCGCGGGCTACCGCATCCTGGAGCAGGGCGGAAACGCCACCGACGCCGGGGTAGCCGCCGGGATTGTAATCAACGTGACGTTGCCCCAATACACGAGTTTCGGCGGGGTGGCTCCCATCATCCTGCACGACGCCCAGCGAGGGGAAACGGTGACCATCAGCGGACTGGGCGTTTGGCCCAAGGCCGCCAGCATCGACTACTACAACAACCACGTCAACGGCGACCTGCCTAAAGGGGTCATGCGAACGGTTACCCCGGCGGCCGCCGATGCTTGGCTGACGGCCATCAAGCTGTACGGCACCATGAGCTTCGAGCAGGTGGTCACTCCGGCGCTGGAGTTGGCCGAAGGTGGGTTCCCCATCCCGGCGACCCTCCACCGCGCCCTGGTGAACAACCTGGAGAATTCACCCATCTCGGGCTGGCCGACCAGCATGGAGGCCTATTACCCCGGGGGAAAGGTGCCGGACATCGGCGATGTGCTGGTGCAGCCGGACTTGGCGAGGACCTTCCGTCGCCTGATCGAGGTGGAGCGGGATAACGCTTCCAGGGGCCGGGAGGCCGCGATCCAGGCAGCGCGGGACTTCTTCTACCTGGGTGATATCGGCGAGGAGATGGTACGCTTCGTCCAGGAAGGGGGCGGCCTCCTGACCATGGAGGACCTGGCTGATTTCCACGTGAAGTTGGAGAAGCCGGCCGCCGGGAGCTACAAGGGCATAGATGTTTATACCTGCGGACCCTGGTGCCAGGGCCCGGTGAGCATCGAGACCCTTCAAATCCTTGAAGGATATGACCTCAAGGGTATGGGCCACAACAGCCCGGACTACCTGCACACGCTTCTGGAAGCCCTGAAGATCGCCTTCTCCGACCGCCACAGCTACTACGGAGACCCGGACTTCGTGAACGTCCCCATGGACGGGCTGATGTCCAAAGCTTACGCGGCCGACCGGCGCGGCGCCATCGACCCGCGGCTGGCCACCCCCGAGATGCCCCTTGCCGGGAATCCGTGGGCCTTCCAGAACGGCGATGGTCCCGCCACCCGAGTGGCCCACCCGAAGGCGCTTGCCGGCGTTATGGAGGCGGATACCAGCTACTTGTGCGTGATCGACCGTTGGGGCAACGCCTTTTCCGCGACCCCCAGCGACAGCATGGGCAACACGCCCGTGGCCCGGGGGCTTGGTTTCACGGTCTCATCCCGCGGCTCCCAGACCTGGCTGGACCCGGACCACCCGTGCGCCCTGGTCGCGGGCAAACGGCCGCGGCTCACCCCGAACCCCGCGCTGGCAATGCGGGACGGCAAGGTGTGGATGCCCTTCGGCACTCCCGGCGGGGACGTGCAATGTCAGTCGATGGTCCAGCTGTTCCTGAATGTGGCCGAGTTCAGGATGGACCTGCAGCAGGCGATTGAAGCTCCCCGGATTTCCACCTGGAGCTTTCCCAACTCCTTCTGGCCCCACGCCTACACCCCTGGGGCGGTGGGGGCCGAGGGCCGAATCCCGTCCGACACCCTGGCGGAACTGGAGCGGCGCGGCCACAAGGTGGAGGTATGGGATGAATGGACGGTGAAGGTGGGTAACCTGTGCGGCATCCAGGTTGACCGGGAGCGGGGCGGACTGAGCGCCGGCGCCGATCCTCGTCGCGACGCCTACGCCATGGGCAGGTAACCCGGCGAAGCAAGACCATTGTCCGCCACTGAGGCACAGAGAACACAGAACGGCTAAGAGCCTCTGTGTTCTCCGTGTGTTGGTGGCTTGTCGCCGGTTAGTGGGCGGTCCGGCCGCCATCGATTACCAGCTCGCTTCCGGTCACGAATGACGACTCGTCGGAGGCCAGGTAAAGGGCGCCGTAGGCCACGTCCTCGGGGCGGCCGATCCTGGCCAAGGGGGTCCGTTCCAGGCGGTTCCGGCGGTAGGCTTCGGTGGCCAGCAGTGGGGCCGTCATCAGCGTCTCGATGGTGCCCGGGTGGACGGAGTTGGCCCGGGTGCCCTCGCCAGCGTACTGAATGGCGGTGGCTTTGGTGAATAGACGCACGGCGCCCTTCGACGCACTGTAGGCCGCCGAGGTCGGGTTGCCGACCAGGCCTGCCGTCGAGGAGATATTGACTATCGACCCGCCTCCGGCCTTCCGCATCTCGGGGATGGCGTACTTCGTGCCCAGGAATACGCCCTTGGCGTTGATCTCCATCACCTGGTCCCACACTCTCCGCTGGTCTCCTCCACCCTCTCGGTGCGGTAGATGCCGGCGTTGTTGACCAGCACGTCCAGTTTGCCGAACCGCTCCACCGTGGCGGCGACGGCCTTGATCCAATCTGACTCACTGGAAACGTCCAGCCGGACGAATAAGCACTCGCCGCCGCTCTCTCCGATCTCGGCCTCCGTGCGGCGGCCCTCTTCCTCTAGGACGTCGCCGATGACCACCTTGGCGCCTTCACCGGCAAATAGCTTGGCCTCCGCGGCGCCCATCCCTCTGGCGCCTCCGCTGATAAGGACAACTTTGTTCTCCAGCCGCACTGTGCTACCTCCTTCATGGATAACTGCTTTCTCACTCGATACTCCTTCGACCCTGGATATTCCCTGTCGGGCCATCCGGGCGGAGCCGCAAGGAAATACAGGGTCTAGAGCGCAATACGAGTTGCGAGCAATTCAGAGACGGGGCACTGGTGTCCACCGCTCCAGATACCGAGGCGGCCGCGGCCGCCAGCCAAAACGTCTTGGGGTATCCCCGGCCTGTGACGGGCCTACTGGGCCGTCAGGCCGCCATCTATAACCAACTCGCTTCCGGTGACGAAAGAGGACTCATCGGAGGCCAGGTAAAGCACGCCGTTGGCCACATCCACCGGTTGCCCCAGCCGGCCGAGAGGAGCCCTGGCGATATGAGTCTGGCGGCCGGCCTCGTCGGGAAGCAAGGTGCCGGCCGTCATCAAGGTCTCAACGACCCCCGGATGGACCGAGTTCGCCCGGATGCCGTAGCGGGCACACTGGATGGCCGTGGCCTTGGTGAACAGACGCACGGCCCCCTTTGACGCACTATAGGCCGCCGCCAGGGCGCTACCGACCAGCCCGGCGATTGATGAGATGTTTATGATCGAGCCGCCACCGACGGTTCGCATCTCGGGGATGACATACTTCGTGCCCAGGAAGACGCCTTTGGCGTTGATCGCCATCACCTGATCCCACATCTCCGGGCTAGTCTCCTCGACCCTTCCCAAGGGGAAGATCCCGGCATTGTTGACCAGAACGTCCAGCTTGCCGAACCGGGCTACCGTAGCGCCGACGGCCCGCCGCCAGTCGTCCTCGCTGGTGACGTCGAGCCTGACGAACAGGCACTTGCCGCCGCTTTCGTTGATTTGGGCCTCGGTCTGCCGGCCTTCTTCCTCCAGGATGTCGCCAATGACCAGGCTGGCTCCTTCGCGGGCGAACAGCCTGGCTTCTGCAGCGCCCATACCCCTGGCCCCGCCGCTGATCAGAGCAACCTTGTTCTCCAGCCGCATTGCGGTGCCTCCACCGGGTCGCCTGCGTCGATTCTAGTACCTTGAGAGCCGAAGTCAAGGGTATGCCGCCGACGGCTCCCCAGCCTGCCTTCGGAGGGCCACTCGAATCTGCCTACCCTGCCGATGGACTGCGTGGCCAACAAGGCTTACTCAGGCTCCATTGCGCTCGGTCCCCTCCCCGCCATGGTCTTTCCGGCGAAGGCCGGAACCCAGAGAAGCGTGCTGAATCCAGGCGGCCCACGGAATGACGGACCGGGAATCGGCCCATTCGCGAAACACCGGACGCGAGATAATTGACCCTGCGTGGCGCCGTCTATAGACTGATAAGAGTACATCCAGGAAAAGTCATCGCCCGCCGCCGGGTGCTGAATGCCCCGCGGGCAGATTTTCCCGCCCGCCGCGAGACGAGAAGAGGCTTGAAGCCTTTGGCCATGACTCCGGAAATATGTCCGCCTTCTCCCGTCACCCGCCCGGCGGTGCGCCGGTGGCAGAGGGCCGCCGCCCGGATAATATTCCCCATATTGCTGCTGCTCCTGCTTGCCTGCAGCCGCGGCCCGCAAGCGGAGAAGGCCCCGGACTTCCTGGTGACCAGCTTCGACGGCGCGGAGTTCAAGCTATCGGCCCAAGAAGGCCGCAACGCGGTGGTGCTCAACTTCTGGTACCCCACCTGCCCGCCTTGCCGGGCGGAAATGCCTGCCTTCGAGAAAGCCTGGCAGCAGCTAAAGGATGAAGAGGTCCGGTTCCTGGGAATGTTCGTGCCCCAGGGCTTCGATTCCGAGCAGGACGCGAAGGATTTCATCGACGAGTTGGGGTTGACCTACCAGTTCGCCACCGACCAGGGGGGCCGGATCGCCTATTCGTACCAACTGGAGCACTTCCCCACGACTTACTTCATCGACAAATCGGGGCGGATCTTCAAGAAGCACATCAGCACCCTCGACGAGGATGGAATAGTCCGCATCGTGCGCGAAATGGCCCAGGGTTAGTTCCACGTGGCTACGCGGGAATTGCAGCCGACGGTTATGGACGGCCCTCGAGCATGAGTGTCCTGGACTGGATTCTGGTAGTCATCCGTTGGGGCCATGCCCTGGCCGCCGTGGCTTGGGTGGGCGGAGGCCTCTTCTACCTGATGGTGTTGCGCCCGAGCATCCGGCGGTCTCCCCTCCCACTGGAGACCGGACGGACCCTCGGCGTCGAGTTTCGAGGGCTGATTGGCACCGCCATCGGGGTGTTGCTGATCACCGGCGTCATTCTCTCGGCGGCCAGGCTAACCGAGGACGCAGTAAGCGTGGCCTATGTGGCCGTCCTGGCCGTGAAAATAGTCCTGGCGATGTACATGTTCTATATCGTTCGGTTTCTGCACCGGCAGAGCTACCCGGAGGAGGCGGCCCCGGAGCGGGGCTGGTGGGCCCGGACCCGTGGCCGTCTGACCGGTACAACCGCCGTACTGATAATTGGACTGGTGGTCTTTGGCCTGGCCGACATCCTCTCCGCCCTGTTCGAGCAGGGACTGGCGTAGCCGGGGGACCGCCGGACCGGAGGGTTATCCTCGTATCAGCAGGCCGGCCATCACCATTCCGCCGGCTGGGCTGATAGCTGAAAGCTGACCGCCAAATGGAGGGCCATTGAAAAAGGCGCTTATGGAAATCCTGGCCTGCCCGGTGTGCAAGGGCGAGCTGGAACTGAAGGTGGAAACCGAGGAAGGGGATGAGGTGGTCACCGGGTCGCTGATCTGCCACCAGTGCAACGAGACCTATCCCATCGAAGATACCATCCCCAACCTGTTGCCGCCCGACATGCGTAGCTGAACACGCACACGGGAAGCGGCCGGAGTGGAGTTAGCCACAGAGGCACAGAGACATAAATAAGACGTAATAACTCTGTGTCTCTGTGCCTCTGTGGCCATCTTCCCGTGAGTCGCCTTAAGGGCACGTGCCTTGGCGGGACCCTAACGCCCGTCGCCGACCAGGACCCGGACCACCTGTGGCGCCAATTCCTCGGCCCGGAGGCGCAGCTGCTCCCGGGTGAGGTTCTCGATGGGATGCTCGGTGAACAGGGTGGGGTAGTCGGGCGCGCCCCACATCTTGGCCATGCCCGCCGCGGTTGGATGGAAGCGATCGGTACAGATGGTGGCCGAGGGTATGCCGGCGTTCTCCACGTGGATGCCGTCGTGCACACTGCACGCGCTGCAGGAGCCTCAATCGCCGACGGCGACGATCACCGAGTCGCAGCTCTCCGCCAGCTCCCGGATCACCTCCGGGTCCGCCGGTTTGGAAGCGCTGGGCTTCCGGTGCCACTTGACGTCGGAGATCTCGTACCGGGTCCGGAGAAGGTCCACCAGCTCCTCCAGCAGCACGTCGGCGTTCCGTTTGCTATCGTCAATGACACCCAGCCGGGTCCCCGCCAGGGTGGGCAGCCGGGGCGCGCCGTCGAAAGGCGCGATGATGGCTTCGGTGGTCGGGTTGACCAATATGTGTTCGGTTCCTTCAGGCATGATTTCCTCCTTCGGCCGTGGGACAACTGCTTCAAACTCCGGTTCGCCGGCAGATGATCGATTCGGCGCTACGCGGGAGAATAGACGAAGGGAGAGAACTCCCCGTATTTTCCGCTGTAGTCGAAGGTCATGCCCTCGACGTTGAACCGGTGGGTATCGGCGGAGCATAGCTCTTGGACATTCGACGTGAACCCCGTCGGCTTGTTCAAGGTTGCCAGCTCGTCTTCGCCGGTCACGGGATTCTTCATCGGCCCGAACTGCAATTCCAGGACGCCGGGGATAGTTACTCTGCTGCGGATTCCGTCCAATCGAAGGTTAATGGGCAGGTAGCGAAAACCTCGAAAGTCGGAAGTGAGGTCCATGAAGACGCTGAAAGGCGGGACTTCTTGGATCAAGGCTTCTACGGTGGTCCGCTGCTTCAGAGGTACCTGGTCGTCGATCATGACCACCGTTGTGGCATTTCCCTCGTGGACGGCGCCGGGGAATTTGTTGTATATGGCAAAAGTGCTCCCGTCCAACGCGGTCCCGGCGTAGTGGCCATGCTCCACGTGCCATACATAGTTGCCCTCGCAGTATCCCGGCGTGGGCGGCTCCTCGAAGTTGCAGGGGCAACCCCAGCCGCAGTTACAGGCCCCCAACAGGGTCCCCTTCAGCAGGTACGTCTTTTTCTCAGCCAAGCGTGCCTCGCTTCAGTGTGGGGCGCCCGCCCGGATGCCCTCAATTTGCGACCGCCTTGGTCACCGCGGTGGAACCGACCTTCGGTCCCCAACTGGGGATGACCGAGGACATGTTGGCCTCCACGCCTCCGGCGAACACCAGGAGGATGTCCTCCGGCTCCGGCACCAGAGACAGGAACCTCCCGTCGTCTCCCGGCTCAACCGGCTCAGGCAACACCCACGCGTTTTTCAAATCGGCCACCGACCGGCGGATTCGGGTGTGAAGATAGTTGCGGACCTGCTTTTTGGTCCAGTCGCGCCAGAGGGTAGAGTTGCCGGCGATGGTCACCACGATCTCTCCCTGGCGTATCCGGACGCTGGGATCGCCCACGGAGCCGGAGGTGGACATGCTGGTACCCAGGCTGGAGGCCACGTCGGCGACAGAGTGCAGGATGGCCTCTGGCTCCCCACGGGCCCGGACCTGCCGGGGGGCCTCGGAGGCGAACACGGTCACCGCGCTCTGGCCGGGAGCAAAGCCACGCTCCACGTGCAATGGGGTCCAATGGGTCTCGGTTTCCGCCTCGGCGATGCAATAGGAGAGCTTGCCCGGATGGCCGAGCACCGAGCGGTCGAACAGGCCGGGGATGGCGGC
This sequence comes from Dehalococcoidia bacterium, assembly GCA_030753265.1. The sequence continues at coordinate 9,864 of JASMCQ010000017.1, read as the reverse complement.
GCAGGCGTTCATCAGGATCAGACGAACCGCCCGGCCGATGGTCATGTTGGCCCGGTTGCCGGGACCGAAGAGGTTGTTCCTGGTGTTGATGTTCAGCTCTTGAACCACCGGGCCGTTGACGATGACCAGGATCGCCGACCCGCCCATACTGGATGAAGGCCCTACCAGGTTAAACACGGGGTCCAGCATCGCCTCGGTGGTGGCAATGAGCACCGGCAGATGTTCCGGGAGACACCCGGCCATCACCGCGTTGGCGGCGACCTTACCGATGGTTATCTCGCGGCGGCGCTCCGGAAGCTCCCCCACCACCTCTGAGGCGGGGCGTCCCACGGATTCCACGAACTGGCCGACCCGGTGTTCGGTGGGAGGCGCCACGGGAAGGCCATCGGTCCAGCCCAACTCGTGGCAGCGCTCGATGGCCTCCAGGGCGCTATCCCAACGGACGGTGGTGGTTTCCCCAAGATCGCTCAAACTCGTGCCCCCCTTGAGGATGAGCCATCGGCTCGCGGATCGACGCCGATGGCTCACTGCTGTTCGCTGATAGCTGTTAGCCGATGGCCGGCCGCTACCCTACCAGTTGCGGTCGTACTTGGACAGGCTGCGCAGCTCCTTGGGCGGGTCCATCTTGGAGCCGCGGATGGTGAAAGACACCTCGCCCACGTAGATGGCGCCCTTGGAGTCCACCGCGACGCTGTGGGGCGCGATGAACTGGCCCGCTCCTTCGCCCTCCTCTTGGGCGCCGAAGATACACACCCTCTTGCCGTTCAGGTCGTAGACGGTGACGCGGTGGCCCAGGCCGGGGGCGTCGTCGACTCCGCCCATTCCGTTGAGTTCTCCCACGTAGATATGGTCCTGCCACAGCACCATGGCATCCGGCCGGTGGATATTGTTCCACATGGTGATGAAGTTGCCCTTGGGGTCGAATATCTGAATCCGGTGGCACTCCCGGTCCACCACGTAGACCCGGTCGTTGCTGTCCACGGCGATGTTGTGGGGCCGAATGAACTGGCCGGCGTCGATTCCGGGGCTGCCCCAGGAGAGCTTGTATTCCCCGGACGACGTGTACACGTGGATTCGGGAGTTGCCGTAGCCGTCGGAGACGTAGATATCGCCGTTGCTGGGCATGATCGCCGCGGAGGTCGGGCGGTTGAAGGGCTGGCCGCTCCACCTGGGGGCTGGGTTGTTGCGCTCCCCGATCTCCATCAATTTTTCCCCATCGGGGCTGAACTTCTGGATGGTGTGGATCCCGTCGTCGGCTATCAGCAACGAGTCGTCGTGGGCGATGTACAGCCCGTGGGTCCGATTGCTGAAGTAGCCCTCACCGAAGGTCCGGACGAAGTTCCCTTCCCGGTCCAGGACAATAATGGGATGCTCTCCCCGGGTGAGGACGTACACGTTGTCCTTGGAGTCGACCGCCACGCCGGGGCACTCGTGGAAGGTAGTGCCCGCGGGCAATTTGGCCCAGTCATCAACAAACTTGTATTGAAAGTCGCCGCCGCCGTAGGTATTAGCCATTACTCCCCCTAATAATCCGTTTTCGCCGCGTCCCCAGTCGCTCGGCGTCAGAGTGGAAATGCGCGGAGATCGCGGGCCGAAGCTAACTGAGGATAACCTTCATGGCAGGTGAAGATTATCCTAGAGTGTCTCAAATGAAGTGTCAATGGGACCTAGGGAGGGTGGCCCGTCGGAGTGCCCCGGCTCTATGCGGCCGATGGGTCATCCTGATACAGGCCGAAGGCATTACCCTCGGTGTCCCGGCAGACGGCGACGTAGCCCATACCCGGAATCGCCATCTTGGGCATCCACAAGCTTCCGCCGCCCTCCACCGCCTTCTGGGCGAACTCGTCCACCGACGGCACGTCCACGTAGTTGATGCCGGTGGCAGCCGGGTCGGGGCGCTTCATTATCGCGCCGTCAATTCCCGGCTCCTGGTCCTCGCCGGTGTTTACGAGCCAGTACTCCACGGGGCCGTCCCAGCCTTTGATCTTCCATCCGAACAGGTCGCCGTAGAATTTGACTGCCCTTTGCACGTCGTCGGCATGTATCTCGAAATGCACTACCCTGGGCATAACCCATCCTCATCAACCGTCTAGTACCCCATGTAGCGTAACCTTGCTGAAAACGAATGAACCCCTACCTTCTCCAGCGAGTTGGAAGGAACCAGTACTCCCCCCTTTGCGAAAGGGGGGAGTTACAGGAGGGGGACCGCACCTCAACTAGTGCCGCTCCACGAAACCGGCCGCCGAGTTTCTCGCCCCCTTCTCCGTGTCTCTGTGGCCAACGGGAGAGCCTAGCGGCGCTCGAACACTGCGGCGACTCCCTGTCCACCACCGACGCACATGGTCTCCAACCCAAACTGGGCTTCCCGGCGCTCCATTTCGTGCAGCATAGTGGTCAATATGCGAGCCCCGGTGGCGGCGATGGGGTGGCCCAGGGAGATACCGGAACCGTTCACGTTCAGATTGTCCTGGTTGGGCAGCTTCCATTCCCGCAGCACCGCCAGCACTTGGGCGGCGAAGGCCTCGTTCAGCTCGATGAGGTCCATATCCTCCAGGGACACACCCACCTTATCCATCACCTTGGCCACCGCGGCGACCGGGCCGATGCCCATGTATGCCGGGTGGCAGCCGGTCGCGGCCCAGCCCCTCAGGAAGGCCATGGGCTTCAGGCCAAGCTCATCCAGCTTGTCGCCGGCCACCACGAGGCACACCGACGCGGCGTCGTTCTGGCTGCTGGCGTTGCCGGCCGTCACGGTGCCATCCTTCATAACCGGGCGCAACTTGGTCATGACTTCCATTGAGGTGTCAGCCCGAGGGCCTTCATCCTTGTCGAAGATGACGGGGTCGCCCCGGCGCTGGGGAATGGGCACGCCCACGATTTCATCGCTGAACTTGCCTTCGCTGACGGCGGCAACCGCCCGCTGGTGGCTCTGGAGGGCAAACTCGTCCTGCTCCTGACGGGGGATCTCGTACTGTTTCGCCAGATTCTCCGCCGTCTCGATCATCCCGTCGATGAAGCCGAAACGCTCCTCGGGCTGGATGGTTGCCCGAGCCCGGACGAGCCTGTCGTGGAAGTTGAGCGACCCGAACCGCGCTCCCCACCGGGCCTCGTTTACATAAAACTCCACGTTACTCATGCTCTCAACGCCGCCGGCGATGACGACATCGGCGTTGTCCGTCTGGATCAGCATCGCGGCGTTGAGGATAGACTGCAAGCCCGAGGAACAACGGCGGTCCAGTTGATAGCCGGGGACCTCGATGGGCAGTCCCGCCTTGAGGGAGGCAAGCCGGCCCATGGCCGGATTCTCGCCGCTGGGGTAGCCGTGGCCCAGAATCACATCGTCAACCTTGGCCGGGTCCAACCCGCTCCGGTCCAGCGCGGCTTTTATCACCAGGCTGGCCAGGTCGACGGCGGTAAGGCCTTTCAGGCTGCCGCCGAAGCTGCCCACGGGGGTACGCACGGGTGAAACTATGGCAACTTCTCGCATGACTTACTCCTTCGTAAACTCGTGGTGGATGAGAACCGGCGGTTTACTCGAAACGCCAGAGATTATGATACCTTGTTGGGCCGGTGGTGTCGATTGTTAGGCCCGCCCATTCAATGACGCCTGGCCGGTCCACATCCAGCTCGACCTCCGCAGCGTTAAATTGGGAATACGTCCCAGGCTTAAATTGGGTATATTTGCACAATGGATCGAACGAGCTTACCCTGAATTTACCACTCAATACGGGGCCAACCAAGCTCCGCGGAGCCGAGAAAAGGCCTGCCACCGTGGATAGGGACGATACTAATTGGAGTGCGGCTGGCACGATGCCGCTCTCGCCGTGTCTGATGGAGGTGCGAGTTGATAGAGCAGACGGAGATGTTGCGGCTTCTGGAGAAGCGTCGCAGGGATGCCGTGGTGATGCCGGTATTCCGCACCGCGGCCCCTTGGTCCCGGATAACCCGGAATCCGAAGCGGGATGTGCCCATGGGGACCAACGAATTTCCCTTCGCCATGAGCAAAGCATCGTCGTTTGCCCTGGGATTTTGCCCTGGCCCAACCGTCGGTCAAAGTAATACTGTTCGACGGCGACGGCGGCTTGCTGATGAGTTTGGGCAGCCTGGTCACCATCGCCAACCAAGGGCCCAAGAACCTCTGCCATTTCGTCATGGACAACGGCGTTTACGCCACCACGGGAGGCCAGGAGATTCCGGGGCGCGACGCCAGTTCCTATAGGGCCCTGGCGAGAGTCGCCGGCTACGCCCAGACCTACGAGTTTGACGACCTGGAGGAGTTCGCCGTCCGGATCGACGAGATTCTGAACCAGGACGGGCCGATATTTGTGTGCATCAAGACTGTTCCCGACATCTGCACCCCTGAAGAGCGCTCCTCGGGAGACCTAACCCAGCAGGTTCCAAAGCCCATTATCGATCTGCTGGAGCAGTTCGGGGCCAAGCAAGAACAGGACCGGTAGCCTAGCCGAACCCCCTCCATCGCTTGGGTCTACGAAACCTGTCACCGGAATGTTGGCAAACGTTGCGCGACCCCTCCCATCAAGGTAAGCTTGATCCGGCGATGGCCCGGCCGGCCTCACCTCTATCGGCCAGCAGTCGCGCTTGATGCCCAGCCCGCACCGGAGCGGGCCTTTTTTCGGAGAGGAGATTGGCTCACGTAGAGTCTGACACCGGCAAGGGCCGGAGTTCTGGAATATTCTATGGCTGGTGGGTGGTGGCGGCCTCCTCCGCCATGGTCTTTTTCGCCAGCGGGATTTTCTTCCGGGGCTTCGCCGTCTTTTTCAGGCCGGTCCGGGATCACCTGGACCTGAGCGACGCCCAGACCGCCCTGGTGTTCTCCGTCGCCAGGGCCGAGGGAGGCCTGGAAGGGCCGGCGGCGGGTTGGGCCATCGACCGCTTCGGCAACCGAAAACTGCTGGTGGCCGGCGTCATCCTCGCCGCCGCCGGCTACCTTATTTTCTCCCGGTTCGTCAACAGCTTCTGGAGCTTTGGGCTCGTCTACCTGGGCATGATCTCCCTGGGCAACACCTTCGCCTTCCAACACGCCATGTTCGCGGGGATGAATAACTGGTTCCGCCGCCGGCGCTCCCTGGCAATTTCGACGATGGCGGCTGTCTCATCCCTGGGTGGGCTGGTGCTGGTGCCCCTGGTCTCCCTGATCATCTTGAATATCGGCTGGCAGTGGGCGGTCCTCGCCGCCGGCTTGGCGTATCTGTTTGGCATCCTGCCTCTAACGTTGATCTTTCGCAACCGGCCGGAGGACATGGGGTTGCTCCCCGACGGTGACGCCACGCCTCCGATGGTGGCCGTCAGCGGACCGGGCCGGCCGGGACGTTACGCCGAAATCCGGGACTACACGGTACCCGAAGCCGTCCGCACCCAGGCTTTCTGGATGCTGCTCCTGGGCGCCGGGCTGAAACAGGTTGCCACCATGGGTATCCAGGTAAACATCGTCCCCATCCTGGTGGAGAGCAAGGGAGTCGGCGATCAGACCGCCGCCAATCTCCTCGGCCTGATGTTCGGCATCAACTTTGTCGCGCGTCTCGTGATGGGGTACCTGGGGGACCGGTGGTCCAAGGCCCGGATTCTGGCCGCGACGCTGGCCCTGGAGAGCGTGGCGTTCCTGTGCCTCTTGATGGGCTCCTGGGATGGTCCGGGGATTTCCCTGGTGATGCTGTTTATTCTGCTGGAAGGATTGGGGGACGGCGCCGGGGTCATCATCTGGGCGGCCCTGGGCGAGTTCTACGGCCGGGACCGGTTCGCCAGCCTGCGCGGCATCATTACCTTTTCCCATAGCTGGGCCCAGGTGGGATCGCCCCTGTTCACCGGCTGGGTGAAGGACCGGTACGGTACCCACAGTCCGGCCCTGATAGCTGCGATAGTCATCGCCGCCGCGGCCAGTGTGTGCTTCCTGATGATTCAGAAACCACCCCAGCTCACCTGGGACCCGGCCAAGGTGGCAGAGAACGCCGGCTAGTACATCGGCAAGAATAAGATTCGGCGAGGGCCATCACCCCGAGAAATGGCGCTCACCACTCTACGGGACGGACTCAGCGAACCCCGCGGGCGACGCGATTTTTTCACCTGCCGGTGGCGCCCCACCGGGCCTGGCAACTCGGAATGACATCTTTCCACAACCATGCTGACTGAGCCCTAGTAGTGTATCGCCCGGCCCACCCCACCTCCGGCGGCGATTGCGTCTCCGTTGATCGCCCTAGACTTGGGTGAGGTCAAGAAGGCGACAATGTAGGCAATATCACGGGCATCGATAACCCGGCGCACCGAGTTGCCTGCCGCCATTCGACGCTCCACCTCGGCGTTGGATACGCCCTGCCTGCTGGCCTGGTCCGCCACCATCCCTGCGGTAATCTCAGACAGTTCCGGCGCCGGCCAGCCGCCAAGGGCCCGGACCCTGCCGATCCTCGCCCTCGGATAGGGGTATTTCACCCAGCGTAATCAGGGGGTATCCGCCCTGCAAGCGAACGGTCTTCCGGAGTAACGTTTAAGTAATGCCCATGAAGAACGTATGAATCACCTTGGAGACAGACGATGCTAATCCAGCAACCCCTCTTGAACACGTGCTGCCACCATTGGGACATTCAGACGGCCAACGGCCCGGTCAGCATGGGAGTATGCCGAAACTGCAGTGAGTCGAGAGAGTTCAAGAACTCCACGGACGACTGGGCCTTCATTGATCCCCGCCGCGACCAGAACAACTTGGATTCTTCACCCGAAGAGTAGCGGCCAAGCGGGCTCGGCCCTCGCGCGGAGGGTTCGATACGGAAGCTAGATCGAGCCCTCCGATCGTGGCGTCGCGGCCTGCCGTCCCGCGTGTGGTGACGCCGGACGGCAGGCGCGGGTTCTTCCGCCTGTCTAAAGACCCCACCACCACCATTTCCGCCACAATTCTGAGACCCGTCGCTACCCTCCCGCGCACTTAGACCCCGATTCTTACATCCGCCGCGAATCTCAACCCTGCTGCGTCTGCCGCCGCCACTGCCTCAACCTTGCCCCGGTAGACCCCCATCCCTGCGTTTTCTCACAATCCAACGGTCGCGCATCTCCGAGGCGGCATCGTCGTCGGTACCTTCGACTCGGCTTGATAGGCGTTTTCGGGCGTGTCGCCCGGGGATGCCACGGGGGCACCGTTCCCTGATTCCCTCATGCCGGCCCCGGGGAGCTGACCCATTCCGCCGGGGAGATCGGCAAAGACCGGATCAATCAAGGCTACCACTAAGCCGGTATCTGAATTAACATGGGTAGGAGCTTTCGCTGTCGACAATCCGCGGAGAGTCAGTCGACAGTACCCAGTTGATTAACACCGGCCCAAGGAGAACTGACCGGCACATGCCTCTCGTTTCGACCTCAGATGTGGGGATCACCTTTGGCGTTGACGTGATATTCGGGAACTTGAACCTGGAAATCCACGAACGGGCGCGCATCGGTATCGTCGGCCCCAATGGCGGCGGCAAAACCTCTCTACTCAAGATTCTAGTCGGGGAACTCGAGCCCAGCGCCGGCACGGTGCAGTTGGCCCGGGGAATCCGGGTCGGCTATGTTCCCCAGTCCCCGGAGACCACCACCAGCGGCTCCCTGAAAGACGAGATCATGACCGCATTCGACCGGGTGCGCCAGTTGGAACACGAGCTGGAAGCCGGGGGACGGCAGCTTGGCCGGACGGATACGGGCCAGGAGGACCAAGCGGGGAGACATTATACCGCGCTGCTGGATGAATTTGAGTCGCTGGGCGGTTACACCTACGAGAACAGGATGGACCGGATGGTGGAGGGCCTGGGCCTCTCCAGGCGGGCCTTGCAGACACCGGCGGCGCGGGCCAGCGGAGGGGAGCGAGCCCGGGCCGCTTTGGCCCAAGCCCTGCTTGGTGAACCCAACCTGCTGGTATTGGATGAGCCGACCAACCACCTGGACCTGAAAGGACTGATCTGGCTCGAGCGCTATCTAGCACACTTTCAGTACGCCTTCGTGGTGGTCTCCCACGACCGGTATTTCCTAGACCGGACGGTCAGCCAGGTGTGGGAGTTGGACTTTGGAAGGATTCAATCCTTCACCGGCGACTATTCCAAATACCGGGCACTGAAGGCGGAGCTGCTGCTGACTCAACAGCGGGAGTACGTAAAACAGCAGGAATACATAGCCAAGGAAGAGGCGTTTATCCAGCGCTACCGTGCGGGCCAAAAAGCCCGGCAGGCCCGGGGCCGGGAGACCCGGCTGCGCCGGCTGAGCAAAGTGGAGAGGCCGGAGACAGACCGGGCGATTGCCCTATCCAGTTTGACCGCCAAGCGATCGGACCAAATGGTCTTGAGCACCCGTGGGCTGACGGTGGGATTCCCCGGGGATCGAGCACCCACTGAGCTGCTTTCGGTTCCGGATATGAAACTGGAGCGCGGCTCTCGCACTGCCGTCATCGGAGCCAACGGAACCGGTAAGACAACCCTCCTCAGGACCCTCCTCGGTCTGACGCCGCCGGTCCGGGGCCAGGTAGCCTTGAGCGGCAAGCTGGCGGTGGGATACCATCGGCAGGGGCTGGATGACCTCGACGCGGACTCCACGGTCCTTGAATCCCTCCTGGAAGCCAAAGAGATGCCCCCCGGAGAGACGCGGTCTTATCTAGCCCGCTTCCTGTTTATGGGCGAAGACGTATTCCGGCTGGTCGGCGCCTGTAGCGGTGGCGAGCGCAGCAGGCTGGCCCTCGCCCGGCTCTTGGTCACAGAGCCCAATCTACTCATCCTGGACGAACCTACCACCCACCTCGATATCCCCAGCCGTGAGGCGCTAGAACAGGTGCTTTTAGCCTTCCAAGGCACGCTGCTGTTTGTCTCCCATGACCGGCAATTCGCCTCGCTGCTGGCTCAGGAGCTGTGGGTGGTCGACCAGGGAGCGGTCCATCGGTTCGCCGGCACCCTTGAGTCGTGGTTGCAAAGCACCAGGGAAACCCCGGAGGAGCCGGTGACTCCACAGAAGCTCAAGGGGAAGCTCAAGATCACCAGGCGGCCGGCCCACGCCAATAAACCGCCATCTCCAGCGCTCGACGAGCACTTGATTCGGATCATCGACGGCCTCGAAAACCGCCTGATAGAGATCCAACTGGAGCTGGAGGAAGCCTCGGAGCAACGCGACCTGGAGGCGATTGCCCGTATTGGCGAGGAGTATGTCAGCACCAAAGCGCAGCTAGACGAGAGGTTGGTGCAGTGGGGCGGCTAGGCCGCCACCCATCCCCTGTGCCAAACCTCCCAAGTATCTAGCTCCGAGGCGTTCTGCCCGATACCCTCGGGGTTACCCTCAACCCCACCCTCTTCTTGGGCTGCTGGGTTTTCTGAGTTCAAGCGTTCATTTTTTCAGGCTTTCCAGCAGATCTACGATCTTCTCCTTGATATCTTTACCACCCTCTTTCGCCCTCTGCTCCTCCCAGGCCTTCGCGTCAGCATCGGCACGCGCCAATCGCTCCGGCTCCCTCCACTCTTGATGGAGCGCTCTCTGCCACGCTGCCTTATCATCCCTGGCAGCGGCTCTGGCGAGCGCTTCAAGGAGGATCGTGGGCACCTCCGCCCCCTCCGACACCAGCTTCGTCGCCAGGGCGAACAAAGCCACGGGGGTTCGAGCCATGCCCCTTCCTTGGTATCTCATCGCGTGCCCGTCCACCGCAAGGTCTCGCCAGTACTGGGCATACGGGGTACGGTTCGCCTCATAAGCCGCCGTGTAACCCTGGCAGTCCAGCGTCTGCAGATAGGCCTGCTTGACCCGCTGCAGGTGGGTTGGGACCTCGCTGGCAACTCTTTCCGCATAGGCCAGCGTCTCCCTCTCCAGGGTTTCGTAGTCGGGGAAGACACGGTTGATCAAGCCGCTTTC
>JASMCQ010000016.1 GCA_030753265.1 Dehalococcoidia bacterium | reverse complement strand
GATCTCGACCGCTTCCTTCAGCGGGTCGAGGAACCGGTCTCCCAGGGTGTTCCGAACGTGGGTGTGGTAGATTCCGCCCAGCCGGGCCGCCTCTTCGCTGATCTCGATCAGCTCCCCGGTATCGGCGTAGCAGCCGGGAGGGTAGTCCAGCCCGGTGGAGATGCCGAAGGCCCCGTCCTCCATTCCTTCTCGCAATATCGCCCGCATGCTCCGTATATCGGCCGGAGAGGCCGGCCGATCCTTCCAGCCCATGGCGCCGATGCGGATGGCGGAGTTACCGATGATGTAGGCGATGTTGACCGCAACCTTCCCGTCGAACAGGTCGAGGTACTCGGCGACGCTGGACCACCGGCCGGGCAGAGGGAGGCTGCCCTCCAGCCCCGAGTTCAGGTCCGCGAACTGGATGAGGTCTTCCTCGCTGCTGAATGGGGCATAGGAGTTTCCGTCGACCCCGATAAGCTCGGTCGTGATTCCCTGCCGCACCTTCGGCTCGTGCCGTGGTTCCCACAGAGGCATCAGCGCGGAGTGGGCGTGGAAATCGATAAAGCCGGGGCTGACCACCTTGCCGGTGGCGTCGATGGTACGGGCAGACTCCAGGCCGGATACGTCTCCCCGCAGGATGTGAACCGTGTCTCCGGTTATGGCGGCCGCGCCGTAGAAGCCGGGGCTGCCCGTGCCGTCGACGATCAGCCCGTTCTTGATCAGCAGGTCAATCATTGGCCTTCCTCCGCTTCACTTTGTTCGGGTGAAGGGTAAGACGCGGGGCGGCCGCACCACCGGACTACTAGCTCCCCGCGGACCGGGCCGCCCGCCGCTCCGCCAGGATCCGCCCGAAATCCTCACGCCGCCAGCGATAGGGCTTGGTCTGTATCTCCCCCGGCAACTGGGCCGAGCTGAGCAACGCCAGGGCGTCCTCCAGCACCACCCGCTGCTGGTCCGGATTTCCCGGCGCGCCGAAGGGCCGTCCGAAGGGGAAGCGGAGCACCAACCCTCGGGGGACCGACATGGTTGCCGCCTTGCGCCGGTCCAGCATCACCACCACGGTGGGCACGCCGGCTGCCTCGATGGCCCGGGCGATCAGTCCGCCGGACTGATGGCACCGGGGTCAAGTGGTGCCGATCACGGCCCCGTCGACCTTGGCCTCCTTCAACCGCTCGCCCACTTCCGGGGCCGTAGCCTCGATGAGGCCGGAAGGATCGGGGATGTACCCCATGAAACTGTAGGCAGGGCTCACGGCCTCGCCGATCAACCCCTCGGCTTCCAGCTCCACCAGGCGATGCATCGCCAGCACGGCGTCAACGTCCTCGGCGACGCCGGTGGTGTCGTAGTGGGTGTGGGCCACCCGGAAATCCCCGGCGGGGGAGTCCAGGGGGATCTCCCGAAAGCTCCAGTCACCGTTGACGTCGAAAGGGGTTTGGCCCTCTACGTATATGCCGCCGGTGGTCAGGACGGCGATCCGGGCCTCGGAAAGCGGCTTGGTGAAGGGGGCCCAGGGCGCTTTGTCGTAACGCATCGGTGGCTCGAGACGCAAAACCAGGAGGTCTTCCCACCGGTCCAGGAACTGCTCCACGGGGGACCAGTCGTCTTCATCCTTGGCCACTGCCGCCAGGTTGAAAAGCTCGTTGAAGAACTTGACCACGTCCTCGTCAGGATTTCGGGCCAGGTACTTCAAACGGGAGAAGGGGATGGTCTCCGGATTGGCCAATAGGTTGCGGACTTCGACCGTCATATTCACTCCAGTCAGCCTGCTAAAGTCGCCGGACCTGCCGGCCAGCGTATTGTACTACGGCCATCTGACGAAGGTAACCCGAGGGTACTGCTGGTTTTCGCCTGGGCCTGACCGGTTTCCTTAGAATGATGGGCCAGCGACGCCCGAAACCCGCCGCGGGACGCCCTCACCCAGCCCAGCCTGCGCCAGGGCATCCCTCTCCCAATGGGAGAGGGACCGAGGGTGAGGGCTCGGGCTCACGGGCCGCCTGGGCCGACAAACCGGTCTCCATGGTTTATAATCAGCCGTGACGACATCCCGTTACCAGCAACCTGCCGGCCAGGGGCCTTGAGGGGTGCCCGGAGAATTCCGGGAGACCGGCGGTGGGAACGGATGGAACGCCGCGAATAGATACAACATCTGATACGTGGAAGGAATGGATGAGCAAGTTTCTAGACCGTTTAGAGCGGATCAGCCTTGGCGCGCCGGCTCCGATGGGATTTGGGGCGCCGCGCGCCCAAAAGACACCCGGTATGGCCCTGGTGGGTCTGATTTCCGGCGACTACGCGGCCGGCCTGGGAGCCCTCGCCGGACTGGCCCCAGACGCCGCCCTGATCTCGTTAGCCAGCGGGTCGCCGCCACTTAGTGAAATAGGCTCGTCGCTCGGTGAGGCAATTCCCTGGGGTCTCTGTGTTTCTTCTTTGACCGACGATGATGCCCGGACCTATGAAGATGGGGGCAGCGACCTGCTCGCCTTCAACTTGGGGGGGACGCCTATATCCGCCTTGGCGTCCGAGGGCATGGCGCGGATCCTCTGCATCGAGCCCAGCATCGAAATCGAGCAATTACGGGCCATAGACGCCCTGCCCATCGACGCGGTGCTCCTGTCCATGACCGGGGTTTCGGCGCCGTGGACCCTGGCGGACCTGGCCACCATCGCGGGGATTAGCCAGCGGGTGGACAAGTACCTGCTGCTGGGGGTGTCCCAGCTTCCGGGGGCCAAAGACCTGGAGGCGATCCGCGAAGTCGGGGTCCAAGCCCTAGTGGCCGATGTGGGTGCGGTGGCCGTCGAAAGCCTGGCCAAATTGAAGGCGGCGCTGCTGGACATGCCCAAACAGCGTCCCCCGGCCAAGGGGCGGGCCGCCGCGCTTCTGCCCAGCTCCGTCTTCTTCCCCGAACCGGCGGCCGGGCACGAGGAAGAACCGCCCGAAGAGGACGAATGAGGCCCGGAAGGCAACCGGCCGTGACCCGGCGATGGCGCCGGGGCCCTGAGCCTCGGGCAGCCGGCCCCTAGCGCCAATGCTGCTCGGCTCTTACCGGCTGATCGTCGACGACCCCGCCGGCTTCGTGCGCCTGGCGGTGTTGGTCAGCTTCTCCCTGATCGTGGCCATCACCGTCCACGAATTCAGCCACGCCATGGTGGCCAACGGCCTGGGCGACAGCACAGCGAAGCGGCTGGGGCGCGTCAGTCTCAACCCCCTCCGGCACCTGGACCCGGGCGGCACGATGATGCTGCTGGTGGCGGGGTTCGGCTGGGGCAAGCCGGTTCCAGTCGATCCGGGCCGTCTGGCCCACGGTAAGACGGGGAACGCCCTCGTGGCCGCCGCGGGGCCGTTGTCCAACCTGGTGCTCGCGTTTATGCTGGCTCTGCCCATCAAACTCGGCCTGCTCGGCTCGACTCATCCCGCCCTGCACCGGATCACCCACGTGATGACCGGCGGCTTCCGGGAGGGCCTGGCGGATATCCTGGGGCTGGTTATTTTCTTCAATTTGCTCCTGGCCGTATTCAACGTGATACCGCTGGCCCCTCTAGACGGCTCCAAGGTGCTGGCCGGCCTGATACCCGCCGACCGGGCGGTGGCCTACGCCCGGTTTCAGCGACAGGGCCCGGCGCTCCTGGTAATGCTGGTCATGCTCGACTACGCTTTCGGCGTGGGAGTCCTCTGGGGCATCATCGGGCCAGTCGTCCAGGGGCTGACCACCGTCGCCATCGGTAGCTGATCGAGCCTCAGGCGCGAAGGTTAAAGAAATAGCCTGGTTTCGCATCCCTTTATTCCATCCCACCGCCGGCCTTCCACCCTTGAGCAGCCGTGCTAAAATAATCGCTGGCTTGTATTTCGGATTCGAGTCAGCTTCAGTTTGCTGGACAGGGAGACAACGGTAAATGGCCGATGACCAGACTGACGCCAGGCACGTAAACCTCCACGGCCAGGTTTTGCCGGACGAGGGCATAATAGAACTGGCCGACACCCTCACCGGGTACATGGTGGAGATTGAACTGGCCAACCTGCCGGACGTCATCGGCCAGGTGCTCGACGACTTTCTGGAGCAGTGCGGGGACATGCCCGAAGACCTGACCGACCCTGCGGCCTTCGACCAGATCGCCCGGAGCCAACTGGCGGTCACCCTTGCTTACCAGTTGGGCCGGCTTGAAGGCCGGTCACCTCAGGTGGTCCGGTTACTGGTCCAGAAGGCAATCGAGAAATGGGGCTGCCGGCCGGTACAGGAGTCCGCCGACATCTCGGACGAAGACCTGGAGCGCCCCAAAGAGCTGGTCTATCCGCGGCTGCGCCGTCTCGAGTACTCGGAGCCGGACGAAGAGGCCTCGTAGCCACCCGCCGATTCGGCCTGCCGCCCTCTTAGCAACGCCACCACCCGGCTCCGGTCCCTTTCCGCCCGCGGGGAACCTCGGCAAGTGCCTGGAGCTGGACCTCACGCCCGTCAGGGACCCTTCTGCCGGGTGAAAGACGGCATCAGGTGAGTTCTTTTGACGGACAACCAGACTGCAAAAGGGGGGGGCGCCATGACGACTGCACCGTCAGTGTATGATCTCTTGTTGACCGGGGGCACGCTGCTGGACCCAGCCCAAGGTATCAATGACCGCCGTGATGTAGCTTTCAAAAACGGACTGGTGGCCCGGGTGGCGGACCGCATCGACCCGGCATCGGCGGCCACGGCCATCGATGTGCCGGGCAAGCTGATTACCCCCGGCCTCATCGACCTCCACGGTCATTTCTACCACGGAGGCAACGCCTCCGGGGTTCATCCCGACAACATATGCCTGGCGTCGGGGACCACTACCGGTGTCGACGCCGGCAGCGCCGGGTTTCAGAACTACGTGGCGATGCGGGACTACGTGTTCCCCACCCAACGCACCCGGCTCCTGGCCTTTCTCCACATCTCGGGGATAGGCTTGGCCGCCAACCGGCTCCTGGGCGGCGGGTTGCACGACATGAGGATCATCGATGTGGACCAGACCGCCGACGCCGTCAAGAGCAACCCGGGGTTCTGCTTCGGGGTCAAGGTCCGGATGCACATCAACGCCGTGGCCTATTGGAACGCCCCCGCGGCCATGCAGGCAGCCCGGGCCGCCGTCGACCAGTCGGGGAGCCGCCTCATGGTCCACGTGAGCGGCACGCCGATTCCGTTGCCCCAGGTGCTGGATTACCTGGGTCCCGGGGACATCTGCACCCACGCCTTCAACGGGAACCCCGAGTCGATCCTCGACGGACGCGGGAAGATCCGCCCCGAGGTGCGGGCCGCCGCCGACCGTGGGGTGATCATGGACGTGGCCCACGCCGGGGTACACTGCGACATCGAAGTGGTAAGAGCGGCCCTGAGCCAGGGATTCTTACCAGACACCATCAGCACCGACATTCACGTTCCACCGCCGGAGCGCACCGTCTACCGGATGAATGACCTGGTGAGCCAGTTCCACGCCCTGGGCCTGCCTCTGAAGGACGCGATATTTGCCGCCACCAGCCGGCCCGCCCAGGTGCTGGGCTTGCAGGACTCCCTGGGTTCACTGGCCGAGGGGATGGCCGGCGACGCCGCGGTATTCGACACGCTGGAAGGCCACTTCACCTGGCACGACATGGCGGGGCACACCGTGAAGGGCGAGATGCGTTTGGACCCCTACCTCACCGTGCGCGAGGGCGCGGTGGCGTGGCGGGAAGGGCACTTGACCGAAACGGGCGAGTGCTGAGGAGCCATCCCGAACGGCCGGCGCCAACCCCAACGGGACTCCGGGCGCTCCGCCGCCGGTCAACTATCGGGTTACGATAGTTGAAACCGTCACCGGCGGCTCCCCGTCCTGCGACCCCCCGGTCAATCGAAACACAAACTCGATGCGCTCTCCTTGCGGAAACAGCGACCGGTCCAAGGCCACCATCGCCATGGGCGCCAGCAGCAAGGGGTACTCTTTACCCTGGGCCGAGTCATCCAACTCCAGGAGCACCTCGGCCCGGCGCCCGTCCAGGGAGAAACCCACGACCGAGAGGGGATCGCCCCGGAGGGGCCGCCAGAGGTAGTAGGCGGCCAGCAGGATGGAGTTGGGGAAATCCACCCGCCCCAGGCTGGTGGCTGATCCCAGGGAACGCCTCAACAAGAAAGCCAGTTGAAAGGCGTCCAAGGCTTCCTGGCTGGTGATGACGAAGCCCCGCAGTTGCTCGGCGAAGACGCCGCCCGGTGCATCACCGGAGGGCAACCCCCAGCCGCTGTTGACGTACCGCCAGGCGGGGAGCGCCGGAGCCCTGGTTTCCGGCACGGCGGTGACCGGAGGCCCGGTAGGGGTGATCGCCGGGGTCATTCGAGGTGTGGCCGTGGGCGCCGGTGAGGGCGTGGGAGTAGGTAGCGCGGTCGCCGTGGCCCCGCCGCCACACGCCGCAAGCAAGAGGGCTGCCAGAGAGGCTACGAGCAGCCGGGCGCGCCGCCCAGCTAGCCTGGAGACCGCTTCCCTGGAGCAGAGCAGCCCGCCGGCGGACCGGCAATGCCGGTCCCGGTTTATCGAGGGCCTGCTCATTCCTTCGTCCACTACTCTCTCTAGATCACCCAACCGGCCCGCCCCAGAAAGCTAGGTGGAGACGCCGCACCTTCGAGCCCCGGTCCATCCGCTGCCGCCCAGCGAGGCATCGACAGGTTCCTCACCCTTTGGCCGGGCCGGACATGAAAAAACCACGCTGCCCAGTCGGCCAGGCGTCTAAAACGGTATCATACCAGAAAGCCCAGGCCCGACACACGGGAGCGCCCGAAGAAGATATGCCGGGCCGGGCCGAAGACCGGGACCGAGCTGTTAAATTCCCATTTGCCCGTATGCGGCTAGGCTTGTAAGTGGCGCAAGGGGCTGTCAAACTAGTGGCATGCGATTGGGTGAATTTGAAATTATCGAGCCGATCCCGGAGCTGAAAGACCCCCATGTCTTGGCCGTCCTGAGGCCGTGGACCGACGTGGGAAGCGTCGGCACCCTGAGTCTAAGCCGGTTGGAGCGGCACCTGCACGCCGAAAAGATGGGCCAACTGGCCCGCCCCGGCCGCTTCTTTGACTTCACGCGGTACCGTCCCCGTTCCTACATCAACAAGGGCCAACGCGAGTACTCCATCCCCAACACTGTAATCCGCTTCGCCAAACGGGAAGAGGCTCCGGACCTCATCTTCGTCCACCTGCTGGAACCCCACATGTATGGCGAAGATTACACCGAGTCGATCCTGGAGTTGCTCAAGTTCTTCCAGGTCAAACGGTATTCCCTGATCGGCGCCATGTACGACATGGTCCCCCACACCAGGCCACTGCTGGTTTCCGGCAGCGGCGGCGGGCCCGAGACGCCGGAAGGGTCCCCCGCGGTCCAGGTTCGCCCCAGCACCTACGAAGGACCGACTACCATTACCTACCTGGCCACGCTTCAAGCCAGGGAACTTGGGATCGAGACCCGGACCTTCGTAGTCCACCTACCCCAGTATTTCCAGGTGGACGAAGACTTCACCGGAACGGCCAGGCTCATGGAGGTCCTGTGCGGCCTCTACAACCTGCCGACCCGTCTGGTGGACCGGCAGCGGGGCGAGCAGCAGTACGCCGCCCTCGAGAACATCGTCGCCGACGCCTCAGAGGTTTCGTCCTTGCTCAAGCGACTGGAGGAACGTTACGACAAGGAGCAGCAGCAAGATCAACCGCCGCCGCCACCCTTGTCTTCCAAGGTCGAGGATTTCCTGAGGGAACTGGGCGGGGACCTCGGCTCTCCCGAGTAGTCACTACCCCGTCTTCCCTCATCTCTGGCCGGCTTATCCTCCGGCGCGGGTCCCGCCTGACCGTCTCTCGCACCCCCCGGACACCCCTTGGCCGAGCGCTTTCATGGTAATGCCCATCCGGAGTAAGGGTGATCCCTGCCTACAATGGCGCTCGACATGGCGGCCGGCTCGCCGGGCTGATATGCTTTTTACAAGCAATGCTCAGTAGCGGAGAGTCAGGAGTGCCAACCCCGTCGCCGATCGCTCTCACCGGCGGGCCCAACCGGATAGCAGAACTGCTGCAAACCCTCATTCGTTTCGACACCACCAACCCACCCGGGAACGAGAGGGAGTGCCTCGCCTACATTCACCGGCTGCTGACGGACGCCGGTTGCGACGCCCAACTCGTCGGTCGCTCTCCGGACCGGCCCAACTTGATCGCCAAGCTTTCGGGCCGGGGCGATGCGCCGCCCCTGCTGCTCCAGGGACATGTGGACGTGGTGCCGGCAGACCCGCGAGAATGGCGGCACCCGCCTTTTGAGGGAAGGATAGTGGATGGCTACGTCTGGGGCCGGGGCGCCCTGGACATGAAAGGCGGCATCGCGATGATGCTGACCGCCTTTCTGCGGGCGAAAGCGGAAGCCCTTCCCCTGCCGGGGGACGTCGTCCTGGCGCTGGTTAGCGACGAAGAGAGGGGCGGCGAATACGGCGCCAGGTACCTGGTGGAGAGCCAGGGGCACCTGTTTCAGGGCATTCGCTACGCCATCGGAGAGTTTGGCGGGTTCAGCTTCCCCCTGGGCAACCGCCGGTTCTACCCCATCATGGTCACCGAGAAACAGATATGCGTGCTGCGGGCATCCGTCCGGGCGCCCGGGGGGCATGGCGCCCTCGCCAGCAAGGGCGGCGCGATGGCCCAACTGGCCCGGGCGCTGCTTCGGCTGGAAAACCGCCGGATGCCGGTACACGTCACCCCGGCAACCCGGCGGATGCTTCGCGCCATCGTCTCGAACCTAGCCTTTCCTCAGGGCGCCCTGCTCCGGCTGCTCCTGAACCCACCGCTGACCGGCCTAACGCTCAAGCTGCTGGGCGGCCGGCGCCGGATATTCGAGCCCCTACTCCGTAACACGGCCACCGCCACCGTTGTCCGGGGAGGCGAAGGGTTCAACGTCGTCCCCGGCGAGATCAGCCTCGGGCTGGACTGCCGACTGCTCCCTGGATACGGGCCCGACGACCTGATATCCGAACTGCGCCCCATCTTGGGCGGGGCGGTGGAACTGGAGGTCGTTTACCACGATCCCAGCCCCGAAGAGCCCGACCTGGGGCTGTTTGACACGTTGGCCGATGTATTGCGCCAGGCCGACCCGAAGGCGGTGCCTGTCCCCATGCTGCTGCCGGCCTCCACCGACGGCCGCTTTTTCTCCAGGTTGGGCATCCAGACCTATGGGTTCCTACCCATGGCTCTGCCACCGGACTTCGAGTTCGCCAAGACCATCCACGGTCCAGATGAAAGGATCCCGATCGCAGCCCTTACCTTCGGTAGCGACGGAATATACAAGCTTCTACGACGATTTGGCGAAGGACAGGCCGGGCCAGGCCCACAGTCCCGGCGCATAGTTGCGGTCGATGGGCCGCTTTCCGGCGCCAAGCCTGGGAATTCACGTCCAGATTGACGTTCGGTTGGGCTTGTGCTAGAGTAAATCGAACAATTACTCTCAGAAGTGTGTGGAATCACCCGGAGGTAGAAGGGCATAGCTAGGAAATATCGGGTAAACGAGCGGATTTCAACTCCGAAGGTCCGGTTGATTGGTGAGGACGGGTCGCAGCTCGGAGTTATGGACCTCCAGCAAGCGTTGCAATTGGCGCGCGAGTCCGACCTCGACCTGGTAGAAGTGGCGCCCAACTCTGATCCGCCGGTGTGCCGGATACTGGACTACGGCAAGCTGCGGTACCTCTCGTCGAAAAAAGAGAGGGAGTCCAGAAAGGGTCAGAAAAGCACGGAACTCCGGGAAGTACGGTTCCGTCCCAACATCGGGACCCACGACCTGCAAGCTAAGACTCGCAAGGTCCGCGAGTTGATCCTAGAAGGTTCGAAGGTTAAGCTGACCGTGCGTTTCCGCGGTCGGGAAGCCGCCCACCAGCAGTTGGGGCTGCTGGTGCTCAAACGGGTGGCCGACGACTTGAAGGATGATGTACGGCTGGAAAAGCCCCCGTCATTGGAAGGTAGAGCGCTGTCGATGATTCTGATTCCCACCGTGCAGCGTCCCGAAAAGGCCGAAGTGAAAGAAGAAGATCTAGCTGATGCCAAAACTTAAGACTCACAAAGGCGCCAAAGCCCGCATTCACATCACTGGAACGGGCAAATTGATGCGCCGCAAACGGATGAACAGTCACCTACGGCGCAAGAAGCCCAACAAGGTTACTCGTAAGTACGCACAGAAGCTTTCTGTCGACTGGGCAGATGTCCCCCGGCTTAGACGGCTGCTTCCTTACGGCTAACCCAACACCTTCTGGTTATTTGGAGACTCACCTTGTCTAGAGTAAAACGCGGGGTGACCAAGCACCGCCGCCACAAGAAAGTGCTGCTAGCGGCCCGAGGCTTTCACGGGTCCAGCCATCGCAACTACAAATGGGCCAAAGAGGCCCTCATACACGCCTGGGACCACGCCTATCGCAACCGGCGGGAGCGCAAAGGGGATTTCCGCCGACTGTGGATCATCCGCATCGGTGCGGCGTGCCGCCAAGCGGGAACCACCTACAGCCAGTTCATCCATGGGTTGAAGCTGGCGGGTCTGGAGTTGGATCGCAAGATCCTCGCAGACCTGGCGGTTCGCGATCAAGCTGCTTTCGAGAAGCTGGTCGGCATTGCCAACCAGAAAGCGGAAGCCTGAACCTTTCACCAGGCCGCAAGTAGAAACGAGTGGGGTATGACCCCACCCGTTTTTTTTGCGTTCCGCCACGCCACGGCTGCCTGGCCCCACGTTCCAACCCAGTCCGGGCCTTTCACCATGGAACAAGATGAAGCCGGCGCGGTGCGGCCCTCGGATCCCTGTTGCCGCGCCTCAGCATCTTGTCAGAATCGTGGTGACATCTGCCTGCGACCACTAGTCAGCGGGAGCAACCTAGAGCCCGGCGACTTCCGCGCTGATCGCTATCCGCGGGCAAGTCCGCCGAGGCTATTAGGCGAACCAACCCGGCTCCCCTATTTGGGGACTTGCTGGAGGAACCCGTAGTAGGTGTCAGCATCGAGTATCTTACGGAGCCCTTCCTCGGAGATGTTTATGGGCCGCATCGGAGTCGCCCACCGCTCAGTCAGCTCGTAGTGCAGATCGTGTAGAGGGGTCGGCGCGTTGCGGCGGCTCAGCAAGATGCGGAACACTATTTCTTGAATGGGCATTTCCGTGCGGATGAAGCTCTCTTCATTGACGCAGTGTTTGGCGATCTCGTTCACCAATTGCTGAGGGTCGGTCAGCTCATGATCCGCCTTCACGTGAGACGGACAGGAGGGAACGCGGCGTTCAGCAACCAGCATAACAGCGGAGCGTTTGAGCTTCGCCAGTCGATCGAAGCTTACGTTGTAGATGGCAGGCTCCTCCTGCTGTTCGGGCGCCTCTGGGTCAGGAGTGGTCATACAAAAACCTCTTCGTTCCAGTCCAACATAATAATCCGGACTTTGTCGCCGGCCTGTTTATGGGGCAAATCCTCGGGGCAGATGGCCAGTCCGTTAGCCCGAGACATAGAAGTCAAGATATTGGAGCCCTGGGGCCCCGTCGGTGTTGCGTAGTAGGTCCCGTTTCGGGTTTCCACTTGCACTCTAGCGTACACCCGGCGTCCATCCTCATTGTAGATCGGGCCGGTGAGTACGCCTTCCACGGTCGGCCGGGGCGACGGCCGCCGGCCCAGCATGGTGCGGATCGCCGGTCGGGCGAACATCTCGAAGGCCACCATGGCGCTAACCGGGTTCCCCGGCAGCCCCAACAGGGGCACTTTCTCGTCGCCGCCGGTCCGCAGGTGGCCGAAGGCCAGGGGCTTGGCCGGCCTCATGCGCACCGACCAGAAATTCATGTCCCCCTGGCTGGTCAAGACGTCCTTCACCATATCGTAATCGCCCCGGGAGACGCCCGCCGAGGTGATGGCCAGGTCGGACCCGGCCACCGCCCGTAGCTTATTCTCTAGGTCCTCCATATTGTCCCGGGCAATACCTAGATGCTTGGGGACACCGCCGCAGGCCACTACGGAGGCGGCAACACTAAAGCTGTTGCTATCGTAAATCTGGCCTCCATCCAGTTCCCCGCCCGCGGCCACCAACTCGTCCCCGGTGGCCAGTATGGCCACCACGGGGCGGCGAATGACCTTCACCCTCTCCAGCCCCAGGGAGGCCATCACCCCAATTTCCGCCGGCCTGACCACGGTGCCCGCGTCGAGCACCCGCTGTCCCCGGCCCACATCTTCTCCGGCGGGCCGGACGTTGCGCCCCACCGGAAGGCCGGAGAGGATGGCGATCTCATCCAGGGAAAGGCCTGCCTGCCGGCGTTGTACCTCGTCCGTTTCCTCGAAGGGGACCACCGTGTCGGCCCCGCCGGGCACCGTGGCGCCCGTCATGATGCGGATGGCGGTGCCGGGTCCTACATCCTGTGAAGGACGCTGGCCCGCGGCCACCAGGCCGATCACCCTCAGTTGCCTCGGCGAGTCCGGGGACGCATCGGGGATATCCTCCGAGCGCACCGCATAGCCGTCCATGCCGGAGTTGGCCAGCGGAGGGAGGTCCAATGGTGAGTCCACATCGACGGCAAGGACCAGGCCAAGGGCGTCCATGAGGGGCGTCGCCACCGGCTCCAGCGGGCCGAAACTGGCCATCACCCGATCGTAGGCCTCTTCCACGCTCAGCATGCCTTGCTCCGCGTGGCCATGGCCGTGGCTGTGACTCCGCATCGACTCCCCTCAACTCCGCAGGGAGGCCTGGACCTGCCGCTCCAGGGTGCGCAGCAGACCCTGAAGGGAACGGTTGACCTCTTCGGTAGTCAATGTACGGTCGCGAGCCTGGAATCGCACATGAAAAGCCAGCGACTTGGTGCCCGGGTCGATGTTCTTGCCGGTGTAGATATCGAACAAGTCTACTCCGGTCACCCCACGGTGTCGAGAGATAATGCTCCGGACTTTGCCTGCCGGAACGTCGGCCGGGATGACCAGGGCCAGGTCCCGGGTGGCCTCGGGGTAGCGTGAAACCGGCGTGAAAACCTGCTCGCCCTTGGGCAGCGCCTGCAACAAGGCATCCAGGCGCAACTCGAAGTAGCCAACCGATTGCTCTTGAAGGCCGAACCTCTCTCTGACTACCGGGTGCAATTCGCCGACAACGCCCAGTTTGACTCCACCCAACACTATTTGGGCACACCGGCCGGGGTGAAAAGACGGATCATCCCCGGGCTCGTAGTCCGCGGCCAATCCCAGACTGCCCAGCAAGCCCTCCACGATGCCCTTGGCGTCATAGAAATCCAGAAGGGCCTCCGAAGGAGTGCCGGCCGGCTGAATCAGCCAGGAAAGCTCCCAGCGCCGTCCCGCCAGAACACCGGCCACCATATCCAACTCGTCGGGTAGTTCATCGGCCCGTGCCTCGAACACGCTCCCGACCTCGAACATCAGAAAAGGGCCCTCGCCATGGCCTTGATTGGCGGTCAGGGTTCCCAGCAGGCTCGGCCTCAGCGTCGGACGCAGCCGTTCCTGTTCCGCGTTGAGCGGGTTGGCTACCCGCAAGGGAAGCTTTTCGTCATCTAGCCGGTTCACCTTCTCCAGGTCGCCCAGACTGATGAGCGGGTAGCTGATGACCTCCTGCATCCCCGTGCCGGCCAGGGCATCCTTCACCTGCTCCCGCAGTAGCCGCCTCAGGTCGGGCCGATGGCTCGGTATCGGCGTGGAGAGCATGGTGGTGGGGACGGTGTCATAGCCGATAATCCTCACCACCTCTTCCACCAGATCTTCTTCGATGCTGATGTCGTTCCGCCAGTAGGGGACGGTCACCTCAAGCGTGTCTGGTGTCTTGCGTTTGGTCTGGAAACCCAGACACCCCAGCACCCGCGCCACCGTCTCCATCTCGACATCCATGCCCAGGACCTTTTTTAGCCGGCTGGCCGTGAGGACCACCGGTGGGCTGGGCTGGTTCCGGCCAGGATAGACATCGATGATATCCTTGGCCACCCGGCCGCCCGCCACCGCATGGATGAGTTGGGTCGCCCGCCGCAGGGCGATGGGCGCCAACTCCGGCTGCAGGCCCTTTTCGAACCGCAGGGTCGCCTCGGTGCGCAGCCTGAAAGCGATGGCCGTCTGGCGGTTGTTGAATCCGTTGAAGGTGGCCGCCTCCAGAAGCACGCTGGTGGTGCCCGGCCCGATCTCGCTGTTCGCGCCGCCGATGACACCGCCGATACCGATGGGCTGGTGGCTGTCGGCTATCACCAGGACCTGGTCGTTGAGCCGGCGCTCCACGCCATCGAGGGTGACCAAGGTCTCGCCGGGCCCGGCCCGCCGCACGATGATGGTCCGGTCATCAAGCAGGTCGTAATCGAAGGCGTGGAGGGGCTGATTGTACTCCAGCATGACGTAGTTGGTCACGTCCACCACATTGTTGATGGGCCGCTGCCCCGCCCGCATCAGCCGCTCCTGCAACCAGTGGGGGGAAGGACCGATCTTCACCCCCTGGATCAGGCTGGCGGTATACCGTTGACACAGGTCCGGGTCCGGGACGGAGACGGATATCTGCTCGGACACCGGCGGACCCTCCTCGGGGTAGCTGATATCCGGCTCTCGAACGCCGGCGCCCGTGAGGGCCGCGACTTCGTGGGCGATCCCCAGGATGGATAGGCAGTCCAGCCGGTTGGGGGTAAGCTCCAGGTTCAGGATGGTGTCGCCCAGGTACCGGTCGAGGGGTGTCCCCACCGGGGCGTCCCCGGGGAGCACTATGATACCGTCCTGGTTATCCCCAAGCCCCAACTCCAACTCGGAGCAGATCATTCCCTGGGAAACCACGCCCCGGATGCGGGCCTCTTTCAGTGGCTCATGCTTCCCGTTATGGGTGTTGAACAGCCGGGCGCCCACCTTGGCGAAGCAGATTTTCTGGCCGGCCGCGACATTGGGAGCGCCGCACACCACCTCAAGCTCCTCGCTTCCGGTGCTCACCTGGCACAACCTGAGGCGGTCCGCCTGAGGGTGGGGCCGAACTTCCTGCACCAGACCCACGAAGGCCTCGCCCCAGTCTCCGATCTCGACTATATCCCCAACTTCAACGCCGGCCATGGTCAGCCGATGCGTCAATTCCTGGGTGGGCAGCTCCAGGTCAACGTAATCTCGCAGCCAGGACAAAGGTATTTTCATAGGCCTTTCGCCAGTGTCAAGTGGTCGGTAGTCCGCGGTCCGCAGTCAGCAACCAGTCTCACTGCCGCACCGGCAGTCCAGAGACAAGCAGCGAAATCTAACGTGCTTTCCCCGGCAAAATCGGAGGACCGGTAGCGGGTTCCACCCTGTATGGGCTGAATGCTGAGGGCTGAAAGCTGAAGGCTCAAAATGATTGTATCAGAATTGCCGCAAAAACCGGAGGTCGTTGGAGTAGAACAGGCGGATGTCATCGATGCCGTACTTCAGCATTGCGATACGCTCCGGGCCCAGGCCAAAGGCGAACCCGGTGTACTTGTCCGGGTCGTAACCCACTCCGGCCAATACCTTGGGGTGCACCATTCCAGCCCCCATGATCTCGATCCATCCGCTATCCCGGCAGATGCGGCAGCCGTTCCCCTCGCCACGGCAGGCGAAGCAGTCGATGGACATGTCCACCCCAGGCTCGACGAAGGGGAAATAGTCGCACCGGAAACGCACCTTGCGCTCCTCGCCGAAAAGGCGGCGGGCGAACTCGTACAGGGTGCCCTTCAGGTCGGCGAAAGTGATGCCCTCATCCACGGCCAGACCTTCCACCTGGTAGAAATGCCATTCGTGGGTGGCGTCGGTGGCCTCGTACCGGTAGCATTTCCCCGGCACCACCACCCGGATGGGTGGCCGGCTGCTTTCCATCACACGGGCCTGTACGGGCGAGGTATGGGTGCGGAGCAGCATGGGGTGCTCCCCGGCGGCGTTGCTGTAGTCGATCCACATCGTGCTCCACATGTCTCGCGCCGGGTGGCCCAGGGGGATGTTGAGCATCTCGAAGTTGTAGTGGTCCCACTCCACCTCCGGGCCTTCGACCACCGAGAACCCCATGGCCGTGAAGGCGCCGCAGATTTCCCGGATGATCTGCGTCGTGGGATGCAGCCGCCCAATCGTAACCGGCCGGCCGGGCAGGGTGACGTCGAGCCTATCTTCCGACGCGGAGCGGGCCAGCCGGGCCTCACTGATTTCCTGGGACCGCAGCTCCAGCCGTTCCTCGAGGGTTCGTTTCGCCTGGTTGCCCAGAGCGCCGGCGGTCCGCCGCTGGTCCAGGTCCATTTGGGCCAGGCTTCGCAGCATTAGAGTCAACCGGCCCCGGCGGCCCAGGTAGGCCACCCGCCACGTCTCCAGCGAGTCCGGGCTGTCAATGCTCTCCAGTTCGGAGACCGCAGCCCGGGTTAGCTCCTCAAATGATTGGGTTGTGCCGTCGGTCACCGTGGTTCACCCTCTTCTCTGGTCACTCCCGTGACAAAACATAGTTGTGTTCCGCCACGCCATTATAGGAATCGTAGCTAGGCGGGTCAAGGCGCTTGCCCGCCGGTAACCCCGGGACCCACCGTCCCGGAGAATCGAGACCTCCCGGACCCGTCACTTTCGAGCCCAAGACTGACAGCCAGAGCTTGAATTAGAACGTTTGTTCTGTTAACGTGATACTCAACCACCCAGGCGGGCCGCGACTGTTCCAGCGCCACCTCCCAGGTCTGCCACGGGCAAGGCAACGGCGCGGATCGGCGCGGAGCGTGGCCGCGCCGAAGAAATGTTCCCGCCTTGCTCCCCTCTACGGTCCCCGCGCTTGGCATCTGG
Organism: Dehalococcoidia bacterium; assembly: GCA_030753265.1. Next base: position 27,595 of record JASMCQ010000016.1, on the reverse strand, counting down.
CAACTGCACTGTCTCGGATGTCTGGCGGACAGACCAGCCGGACCAACCTTCCGCCAAGAGGTGAGCATGAACTTGTTTCGTCTCAAAGCCTGCACGAAATGCCGGGGAGACCTGTTGCTGGACGAAGGCGACTGGCTCTGCCTGCAATGTGGTACTTATTACTATACGGGACTGTACCGACCGGCCGCCTCACCGTGTTGGCCGGGCGAGCATCCGGACCGTCAAGACGAAGAGATCAAAACCGCAATCCGCGTCTCCGGAGGGCCGTGGGCTGGGAGCGAGGATTCCTCACCGATTCCTGACTTGCTCCGGCCCGATCCGGGGGCAGGCATCCGGCAGATCGCTGGGTCTATTTCCCTGGCGCTTCAAACGTGACCGCCTCGGACCAACCAGCCACGCTGCTAGCTTTGGAGGCTGGAGTGCGAGAGACCGGGTGGGCCATTTTCCGCGACGGCGTGCCGGTGACCACCGGGACTATTGGCTCGGCGGGCCGGCGCGGCCTGGACGCGTCAACCCGCGTTTCCCGGCTGGTCGAGGCCCTGGACCGTCTGGTGGAGCAATGCCGCCCCGGTGCGGTGGCCCACAGCCAGCCCTCGGGTATCCACTGGCCGGTCCCCGCCCTGAAATTGCTGGACGGCGCGCTGATCCAATGGTCCAAGAGTCACCTGCTTCGCCTCTACTCCTACACCACTCAAGAGGTGCGCGTGGCCATCACCGGGCGCCCCAACACCTCCAAAGACGAACTGGCCTACGAGGTCATGGTGAGCTTGGGGTTGATCGGCCAGGCCAAGACGGTCCACGAGTGGGAGGCCATCGCCGTCGGCCACTACCACCTGTCCCGGAAGTAGCTTCCGCTCGACGCCATCAGCCTGGCCCCGGCCGCCGCCGGCATGGGATACTTGGGGGAATCCTGATCCACGCCATCGGTAAGGGAATGAGGGTCTATCACAGAAAGCAAGCACAAGACCTGTGGGAACACCGATTGGCTGGTTGGAAAACAGACCCCCTGAAGGAGGCGAACATGGAGCGGAGGATTATCAACCCGTGGACGTGGCAGGACCGGTTCGGCTACGTCCAAGCCAATGAGGTCAGCGGAGTTCAGCGCCGCCTAATCTGCGCCGGACAGACCGCCACCGACGCCGACGGCAAGCCGGTATGTGTCGGAGACATGGCCGGCCAGATCGATAAGGCGATCGACAACCTGGAAACGGTGCTCCGTGAGGCTGGATTCAGCCTATCGGACGTGGTGCGCCTGAACTACTACACGACCGACGTGGATCTCTTTTTCGCCTCCGCACGGGCGTCGGGCCGCCGCCTGGCCGCCGCCAACTGCCGGCCCGCCAGCACCCTCCTGGGCGTAGTCCGGCTGGCGTCCGCCGAGTTCATGATAGAACTCGAAGCGACGGCCGAGGCGTAACCGGGATCCAGCCCAAGGGGGAGCACTCCTACCTCTCCCGGAAATCGTTGCGCTAGGCACCCCTGCCTTGCCTTATTCGTCGCCCGAATGGGATACTGTAGAAACCCAACGCAAGTTCCCGGTTGGCCAAAGCGTTTTCGTGTTCCGCCGATCAGCCCACGCCGCAGGGCCAGGAATGCGGGCCTATTTCCCAAGACCCACGGGGCGGCCGGAATTTCATGATGGTTGGGAAACAGACCCCTTGAAGGAGGCGCGCATGGAGCGGAGGATCATCAATCCATGGACCTGGCAGGACCAACTCGGATTCGTCCAGGCCAACGAGGTGAGTGGCGTCCAGCGCAGGCTAATTTGTTCCGGGCAAACGTCTGTCGACGCCGACGGAAGCCCGGTACGGGCGGGCGACATGGCCGGCCAGATCAATCAAGCGCTGGACAATCTCGAAACGGTGTTGAGCGGGGCAGGCTTCAAACTGTCGGACGTGATGCGCCTGAACTATTACACTACCGACGTGGACGGGCTCATGGAAGCTGCCGAGGTTCTGGGACGCCGCCTCGGCAAGGCCGACTGCCGCGCGGCCAGCACTCTTCTGGGCGTGACCCGGTTGGCATTCCCCGAGCTATTGGTGGAGATCGAAGCGACGGCCGAGGCTTAGCCGGGAACCAGGCTGACCAGAACTAAGAGCCTATCTCGAAAGGTGGTTCGACAAGCTCACTACGAACGGAGCAGGAGCGCCCTATCCGTTCGTCCTGAGCCCGTCGAAGGACCGCTGGAGCCGGCACTCAGGGTATTGGAATACTTACCAGGAGCCTATCCAGCGAGATGGGTGAAAAGGTCAGTGAGAATTCAGCCACTGCCGAAGGGTGGCCACCACCTGGTCCGCGGCGACAGTCACGGCCTCGGTCTCCTGGCGCCCTTTTAGCTCCACCACCCCATTCTTCAGGTTGCGCGGGCTGACCACCAGACGCACCGGCAGACCCATGAGGTCGGCGTCGTTCAGCTTCACCCCGGCGGCCTGGTCGGGCCGGTCGTCGTAGAGCGTTTCGAAGCCCTGCTCCCAAAGCTCCTGGTACAGGCTGTCGGCGGCGCCGGCGACGTCTTCTTGGGCCAGATTCAGTCCCACCAGGTGCACCTGGTAGGGAGCGAGGGGAGCTGGAAAGACGATGCCCCGCTCATCGTGGTTCTGCTCGATGGCCGCGGCAAGCAGCCGGCCGACCCCGATGCCATAGCACCCCATGGTCATCGGCTGCTGACGGCCATCCCGGTCGAGGTATTGCGCGCCCATGGAATCGCTGAAAAATGTGCCCAGCTTGAAGATGTGCCCGACTTCGATGCCCCGGGTGGATTCCAGCTTCCGGCCGCATTCGAGACAGAGCTGGCCGGGCTGGGCCAGGGCGATGTCGGCCAGGATATCCACCTGGAAGTCCCTGGGGTAGTTGGCGCCGCGCAGGTGGGTATCGGGCTTGTTGGCGCCCACCACGAAGTTGCTGCCCTGAGTTATGGACGGGTCGGCGACCCGCCGGACCCCGTTGAGCCCGATGGCTGACGCGGAGCCGGCCACCAGCCCGGCGGCTTTCACCTCTTCGTCGCCCGCCAGCCGCAACTGGCTGCAATGCAGGACGTTCTTGAGCTTGATCTCATTGACCTCCAGGTCTCCCCTGATGGTCACGAACGCCAGTTCATCGTCTGCCATGTAGAAGACCGCCTTGAAGGTCTTCTCCTCCGGAACGCCCAGAAACTGGGCTAAACCGGCGATGGTCTTGACCCCGGGTGTGCTGACCTCCTCCAGTGGTTGCTCGGGCTCCGCAGGAAGCTCCACATAGCTCGCCGCGGCTTTTTCGGCGTTGGCGGCATAGCTGCAACCGGAACAGATGATGACCGTGTCCTCGCCGGACGTAGCGGGCAGGATGAACTCGTGGGAGTTCTTGCCGCCGATGGCCCCGCTGTCCGCCTCGACCATCAGGACCGGCAATCCGGACCGGCGGTAGATGTTGCGGTAGGCCTGGGCCATCGCCTGGTAGCTGTCATCCAGGCTATCGTCGTCGGCGTTGAAACTGTAGGCATCCTTCATATCGAATTCCCGCACTCGCACCAGCCCGGCGCGGGGCCGGGGTTCGTCGCGGAACTTGGTCTGTATCTGGTACAGGATCAGCGGCAGATCGCGGTAGCTCTGGACGTGGGCTTTGACGATGCCGGTCACCACTTCTTCATGAGTCGGGGCCAGGACCATGGGGCGTCCCCGCCGGTCCTCAAGGGAGAACAAGCTATCACCGAAGGCGGCCTTCCGGCCGGTGTGCTCCCACAGCTCCACGGGCTGCAGGCTGGGCATCATCAACTCCTGGCCCCCGGCGGCGTCCATCTCCTCCCGGATGATGTTTTCTATCTTGCGAAGGGACCTCCAGGCCAGGGGCAGGTAGGAGTAGACCCCCGCGGCCACCTGGTGGATCATGCCCGCCCTCAGCATCAGCCGATGGCTGGCTGTCTCGGCCTCGGGGGGATCGTCCCGGAGGGTTTTGGATACCAGACGGGTAAATCTCATGGCGCCTCCGGGGTATTATTCACTTCTTCCATCAGCGCCGAAAGCATCTCCTCGCCGGGCACCACCCGCACCTTCTCGCCCTTGCGGAAGATGACGGCCCGGCCCGCCCCGGCGGCGATGCCCACGTCGGCATCCTTGGCTTCTCCGGGGCCGTTGACCTCGCAGCCCATGACGGCCACCTTGACGCTCTTCTTGCTGCGCTTGAGCAGGGCATCCACCTCGTTGGCCAGCTTGACCACGTCAACGTCGGCCCGGCCGCAACTGGGGCAGGCCACCAGGACGGCGCCTTTCCGCCTCAAGTTGAGGGATTTGAGGATATCGTATCCGGCTTCGACTTCGTCCCTGGCGTCACTGCTCAGGGACACGCGAATGGTGTCGCCGATACCCTCGTAGAGAAGCACGCCCAGACCGACCGCGGTGCGAATGGACCCCGCCTGGGCCGTGCCGGCCTCGGTAATGCCCAGGTGCAGCGGATAGGGGACCATCCCGGCCAGGCGCCGGTAGGCCTCCACGGTGGTCGGCACGTCGAAGGCCTTCATCGAGATCTTGATGTGGTCGAAGTCCTGCTGCTCCAGCAGGCTGATCTCCCACAATGCGGTCGCCAGCATGTGATCGACGGCGCTGTATTCACCTTTCCGGCCTTCCCCGGCCTTGGGGAGCTTGTTCACCAGGTCCAGGTGCCGGGAAAACCCTTTGGTGCGTCCGATGCCGCCCACGGGGGGCAGACTGCCGAAGTTCACGCCGATGCGGATGGGAATGCCCCGCTCCTTGGCGGCCCGAACCACCTCCCGCACGTGCCCTTCGTCCCTCAGGTTGCCGGGGTTGAGGCGCAGGCAGTCGACGCCACCCTTCACGCACTCCAGGGCCAACTTGTAGTGGAAATGGATGTCGGCGATCAGCGGGATGTGAATCCGCTTCTTGATCTCGCCGATGGCCTGAGCCGCCTCCATATCGGGCACGGCGCTCCGGATGATCTCGCAGCCCGCCTCCTCCAGCTCGTGGATCTGGCGGACGGTGGCATCCACGTCCCGAGTATCGGTCTTGGTCATCGACTGGACGGTGATGTCGGCCCCTCCGCCGACCTTGACGCCGCCCACGTAGACCGGCCGGGTGGGACGGCGCTTATTCATTACTCGCTCTCAACACAATCCAACAATCCAAGGGCGAAACCCAGCCTTCCAGGTAATCTCGCCGCAATATCACCGGCGCCCCAAGTCACACGTGCCGCCAGACGCCGGACACCAGGGTAATGGTACACGAAAGCGAAAGGGTCGCGCCACCGTACCCGTAGGAATCAAAGCTCGGCAAGCGAAAGCAAAGGTGGACCCTGAAAGGGTTATGGCAATGGGGTTAGCCAAGGCGCCGAAGGGGCCGCGAGAAGAGGCAGGGCCGGTCACCCGCCCAGCAGGCTTTCTCCCTGGATCAGCCGGTTGATGTCGTTGGCGCTGATTACCAGGATGGCCGCGACCAACAGGGCGAAGCCGATCAGGTGGACCATCCCTTCCTTCTCCGGCGGCACCCGCTTGCCCCGGCGCAGCCACTCGATCACCACGAACACCAGCCGTCCCCCATCCAGCATCGGGATGGGCAAGATGTTCAGGATGGCTAGGTTGATGCTCAATAGGATGGTAACGGCCAGCCAACCGGTCAGCCCTCCCTCCCGGGTAACCTCCCCGGTGAGTTGGGCGATACCAATAGGACCGGACAGCTCCGGGGTGCCACCCTCGGAAATCGCACCGAAGATCGTCTGTTTCACCAGCACCATGAGTTCCCAGGTGCTGACGAAACTTTCCGGGACCGCCTCCCATATCGGCTGGGAGCGGCTCACCATCCGCGTGTCGATCAGCGTGGGCAAGACGCCGACCAGCCACCGCCCCTCGGATGAATTGAACCTGGGTTTCACATAGGTGACCTGCTCCACTCCATCGCGGATGATCAGCCACTCCATCTCGGCGCCCCCGTTGAGGGCGATGGCCCGGGTCAGGTCCAACCGGGTCTCGATCTCGTGTCCACCGGCCAGCACCACCAGGTCACCGGGCTGAACATTCGCCTCTTCAGCGGCAGACTCCGCCACAATCTCGGAAATCAGCACCCGGCCAACAGTCACGTCCTGGGGGATCATGAAGAGCGCCGTGAAGATGGCCAGGGGAAGGATGGCATTCATCAACGGTCCCGCCACCAGCACCACGAAACGGGTCCCGACTCCCTTGCCGGACAGACTGCGGGGCACGTCCGGGTTGCTCTCTCCCGCCATTCGAACGAACCCTCCCAGCGGAGTCCAGTTCACGGAGTAGAGCATGTCCGCCAGGATGAAGGAGCCGGCCTCCACTGCCCGCACCTTGCCCTCGTGCTTGAGCAGCCCTTCGGGTTCCAGGCTCTCTTGGAAGACTTCCGTGCCGGCGCCCCGGCTCACCGGGCCTCGCCGGGATTCCGGCACCTCGATGATCCGGGCCACCAGGTTGCCGTGGGTGTCTTCGGTGGAGCTGACCTTCACGATCTGTCCCGGCCGCAGGTCCGCCAGGCTTTCCAGGTTGACGAAAGAGGTGTCGGGGTCGATGAGCACCCTGGTCCGGCCGGTGTAAAGGCCGAAGGCCCGGGGTGGAAAGCCTACACCGAACTCCAGGACCTTTACCCCCAAGGCGCGGGCCGTGAAAAAGTGGCCGGCCTCATGCACGACCACCAGGAACAACAGCATTGGGACCAAAGTCCCGATGGCAATGAGAGCAGATTCCATTCCGCTAATGCCGGATGATCTCGCGGGCTCGCACGGTTGCCCACCGGTCCGCTTCCATCAACTCCTCGGCGTCCCGGCCCGGCAGCAGCCGATGTTCGGAGAGGACCGTTTCAACCACCCGGTAGATCTCGGTAAACCCGATCTTCTCTTGCAAAAAGGCCTCGACCGCTACCTCATCGGCGGCGCTCAACACCGTGGGCAGAGTGCCTTCTTTCCGTGCGGCGGCCAAGGCCAAATCGAAGCACGGGTAGCGCTCCGGATCCATCGGCCCGAAGGTCAGAGAGTGAGAGATGCCTGTATCTAGCTTTGGGATCATATCGTTGGAAACCCGTTTCGGGTAGAAGAGAGCGTACTGGATCGGCAGCCTCATATCGGGTGGGCCCAGTTGGGCCTTCACCGAACCGTCCGCGAACTCCACCATCGAATGAATCGTGCTCTGGGGATGAATCACCACTTCTATATTATCCCAGGGAACATTGAATAACCAGTGCGCTTCGATGACCTCGAAGGCTTTGTTCATCATGGTCGCCGAGTCGATGGTGATCTTGCGGCCCATGCTCCATGTTGGATGGTGCAGGGCGCGAACCGCCGTGACTTGGGCCAGCTCTTCCAGGGGGGTGGTCCGAAACGGCCCTCCGGACGCGGTGATCATCAGCCGGCGGATGGTGCTGTCTTCCCCTTGCAAGCACTGCCAGATGGCGCTGGGCTCGCTATCCACCGGCAGCACCGCGCCGCCGTAGAGCGCCTCGTACTCTTTGATCAACCCACCGGCCATCACGATGGGCTCTTTGTTCGACAGAGCCACCGATTTTCCTTGCTTCAGGGCGTTGAGCGTGGGGATCAGGCCGACGCTGCCCGTGGTGGCCACCATGACCAGGTCCACCTCTTCCAGGCACACCATTTCGGCCATTTCGGTAAAGGTCACGCCTTTCGGTATCTTTTTGGGGGGATCCAGGCAGAACACGTGTTTGGGGTGGAATTCCGCCATTTGCTGGACAAGCAGGTTTGAGTTCGAACCAGCGGCCAGGCCAACCACCTCAAACTCGCCCGGGAAAACCCTTACGACATCCAGCGTCTGCCGGCCAATGGAACCGGTCGAGCCGAGAATAACTATCTTCTTCATGGCTTAAATACCGTGGCAAGAAGATAGTACACCACGGGAACTGAGACCACAACGCTGTCCAGCCGGTCCAGGATACCGCCGTGTCCCGGGACGATGCCGCCCGCGTCCTTGACCAGGGATAGGCGCTTGATCTTGGACTCGAACAAATCGCCCCATTGGGAGACCGCCCCAATCGTGGCTCCGATGGTTCCCTGCTGCCAGCGAGGTATCGCCAGATCGAATATCAGGCCCAGAGCCACTGTGGCAAACACCGCCCAGATCAAACCGCCGGCCGCTCCTTCCCAGGTCTTGTTGGGGCTGATGCTGGGCGCCAGGGAGTGCCGGCCCAGCAAACGGCCCGAAAGGAAAGCGCCGGTGTCGGTGGCGAAGGTCACCAGAAGGGCAAACAGGAGCCAGTTCCGGCCCAGGTCGCCGGCGCCCCCTATTTCCCGCAGGGGCAGGCTGTGGCTCAGCAGAAAGGCGACGTACACCGGCCCGCCCACCAGGAAGATCCCGGCAACCAGATATCTGCCCCCGGAGTAGAAGGCGATGAACCAGAGGATCGCAACGAAGGCGCCGGCAGCTAGTATGCCGGCGGAGATGAGCAGGAAGCTGCTGAGACCGGACCCGGCTTGGGCGCCCACCACCAGGGCGATGGCCCACAGTATTCCCAGAGCGACGGGGAAAGGACCGATACCGGGGGGTAACATTCGATAGGCTTCGCGAACCCCCAAGACCGCGGCCGCGGCCACCAGGACGGTGAGCCACGGCGCCCCCAACCAGATAGCCCCCACCACGACCGGAATCCCCACCAGGGCCGAGATCATCCGGTGGAGCAACAATCAGCCCTCGGGACTTAACCTGCCGAAACGGCGCTGGCGGTTACTGAATGCCTCTAAGACCCGTTCCAGTTCAGCCGTGTCCAGGTCAGGCCAGAGGGTGGGGGTATGGTAGTACTCGCTATAGGCGGATTGCCACAGCAAGAAGTTGCTGATCCGCAACTCGCCGCCGGTGCGGATTATCAAGTCTGGATCTGGGGAGTGAGACGTAAAGAGATAGCTGCTAAAGAGCCCCTCATCCACCTCTTCCGCCGGCACCCCGTCCCTGATGATCTTCTTTACCGCGGCCAGGATTTCGTCTCGCCCGCCGTAATCGAAGGCCACGTTCAGGGTGATGCCGGTGTTTTGCCGGGTCAGATCCTGGGCGCTGGACACCGCGTCTTGCAGTGCCCGGCTGAGCCGGTCCGCCTTCCCAACGTGGACGATGTGGACGTTGTTCTCGTGCAGGGCTTGGGTCCGCTCCGCCAGAGCTTCATAGAGAATTTCCAGAATGCCCTCCACCTCTGGCGTGGGGCGGTTCCAGTTCTCCGTGGAAAAGGCGTACAGGGTGAGGAACTTTACGCCTTTGGCCGAGAGGGTCTTCACCACTTCTTGAATACAGGCAACTCCGGCCCGGTGCCCGTCCAGACGAGGCAGGCCCCGCTTTTGAGCCCAGCGACCGTTGCCGTCCATGATGATGGCCACATGGACGGGGACCTTCGAGGGTCCTGACGACGGTGGTTGAGAAGAGGCAGTCCGAACCTGCATGGCTAGACCTGTAGGATCTCCGTTTCTTTGGCTGCTCCGACTTGATCAATCGCCTTGGTGTGTCCGTCGGTCATCTTTTGCAACTGATCTTGGGCCCGCCGGTTCTCGTCCTGGGAAACAACCTTGTCGCGCTCCAGCTTCCTGAGGTTTTCCAGGCCTTCCCGGCGCACGTTTCGCACGGAAACTTTCCCGTCCTCCAATTTCCGCTTCAGCAGGCGCACCATGTCCTGGCGGCGCTCCTGATTCAGGGGAGGAATGGGGACCGTTATCATATTACCGTCATTGGAGGGATTAAAGCCCATCTCCGACTTCATAAGGCTCTTCTCGATCTCGCGCAGCGACTGTTTGTCCCACGGTTGCACCATGATAGCTCTGGCATCAGGCACGGTAATGGAGGCAATCTGCTTCAAAGGCGTCGGGACCCCGTAGTAGTCGACAGAAACGTTCTCGATCAAAGAGGGAGTGGCCCTCCCGGTCCGTAACGAATTGAGGTCCCGTTTTAATGCCTCAATGGCCCGGTCCATCTTGCGGTCAACTCCTTCCAAGACCGCTTGAGAGGTTAAAGCGGTTTCACCTTCCTTGTCGGCAGGCATTCTTGCTCCCTCCCGCTGATGATTGTCCCTAAGGGCTCGCCGCGCAGAATGCGGCTCATGCTTCCCTTTTTGAAGATGTCGAAGACGATGATTGGCAGCTGGTTGTCCATACACAGGGAGACCGCGGTGGCATCCATCACTCCCAGCCGCAGGTTCAGGGCTTCCATGTAGTCCAGGGACTTAAAAAGGGTGGCCTCCGGGTTCTCGTGAGGGTCCGAGTCGTACACGCCGTCGACGTTATGCTTGGCCATCAGCAGGACGTCCGCACCTATCTCCAGGGCCCGTAAAGCCGACGCGGTGTCCGTGGTCATGAAAGGGTTCCCGGTGCCGGCGGCGAAGAGAACCACCCGGCCTTTTTCCAGATGACGCATGGCGCGGCGCCGGATGTACGACTCGGCCACCGCCTGTACTTGAATTGCGCTCTGGGTACGGGTGGTGATCCCCCGCTTTTCCAACCCGTCCTGGAGGGCCAGGGCGTTTATCACGGTGGCCAGCATTCCCGCGTAGTCGGCAGTCGCCCGGTCCATTCCCTGGGACTCCGCGGATTCACCCCGCCAGATGTTCCCACCACCGATGACCACCGCGATCTCAACGCCCAAGGCGCTGGCCTCGCCAACCTCCTCGGCCAGGTATCTTACCGCATCAGACTCAATGCCATACGCAGCGGAGCCTTTAAGGGACTCGCCGCTGATCTTGAGCAGAACCCGGCGATAACTAGTCTGACCCATCGGTTCGACGCCGATTACTCCCCGAGGGCCAGCCGGGTGAACCGGAGCACTCGAACGTTCTCGCCCATCTTAGCCGCCAGTTCTTTGACCACTTCTCCCACCGAGGAGGAGTTGTCCTTGATATAGGGCTGCTGAAGCAGGCTCACCTGGGCCACGGGACGACTGTCTTCCGCCGTGATCTCGCTTTCATCCAGGTAGACGGGGGCCATGGCCACAACCTGCATGGCAATGTTATGAGCCAGGTCTTTGAACTCATCGGTGCGAGCCACGAAGTCCGTCTCGCAACCTATCTCCACCATGGCGCCCACACGGCCTCCGGTGTGGATATAGGCATCTACCAATCCTTGGTTGGTGGCCCGGCCGGACCGCTTCTCCACTTGGGAGAACCCCTTCTGCCGCAGGGCCTCGGCCGCCTTGGCCAGGTCGCCTTCACTCGCCTGCAGGGCCTGTTTGCACTCCATAATTCCGGCGCCCGTTTGTTCCCGCAGGGTCCGGATCAGATCGACGGTGACCACCAGTATTGCCCTCCTGAATTACTCGGCGCCGGCCTGGGTTGGGCCTGGCTCGCGGTCATCCGCCCCATTGGCTTGACCATTCGATAGCGAAGCGCTGGATCCCGGCAGTTCCGACACACCAGTATCCGTTTGCGGTGGCCCCTGGTCGAATTCGGCCGCCTCGAATTGCCCCGCCGATAGCAACTCATCCTCCAGTTGGTCCAGGCCTTCCTGTCCCACCTGTTCGGACAGTGCTAGCTCTTCCCGTTCCGACAGAGCCAACGCCTCGGCTTCCTCGGCTTGCGCCGCCTCCACGAGGGCCAGTTCTTCCCGCTCGGCTTCGAGCAACGCTTCCCGTTGGGCCAGGCCTTCCAACACCGCGGTGGCCATTCTGCCGGTAATAAGCCGGATGGAACGAACGGCGTCGTCATTGCCCGGCATCGGATGGCTGACCTTCGCGGGGTCGCAATCGGTGTCCACGATGGCGAATATCTTCACGCCCATGCGCTGGGCTTCGGCGATGCAGATATCTTCCTTGCCGATGTCGATGACGAACAAGGCGGCGGGTATTTGGTTCATTTCCCGCATACCCAGGAAGTACTTCTCAAGCCGGGCCAAGGTGTCCCTGAGCTTCACCCCTTCCTTCTTGGGCAAGACCCGGAAATACCCTTGATCCCGTTTTTGCTGCAACTCGAGCATGTAGTTGATCCGCGTGCGGATCGTCTGGTAATTGGTGAGGGTGCCCCCAAGCCAGCGTTGGTTGACGTACCACATGCCGCAACGCTCGGCCTCGGCCAGCACCACGTCTTGGGCTTGCCGCTTGGTGCCGACGAAAAGGACCTTTCCGCCATCGGCCACCAACTGCACCATGGCCCGATAGGCATCGTTAATCATGCCCAGCGTCTGCTGCAGGTCAATGATGTGGATGCCGTTACGCTGGGTGAAAATATAGCGCTTCATCTGAGGGTTCCACCGCCGGGTCTGGTGCCCGAAGTGGACTCCTGCTTCCAGAAGCGACTTCATGGTTAGGGGTTCCCTGATTGGAGCAGGTCGAGGCTCCACCGGCCGCTCTAGGGACTGCACCATAAGACCTGCCTTTCCAAACTTACCTACCTCGCTCTAATACCGTTTTCGTTCAAACATGCCGGTAGACCCGGACCTCATGCTAAACCTCGGGCCCCTGCGCCTTTGGCCCAAGCGACAAAAACCCCCCTCATCTGCTGAGAACCGCCTCCTCTGCTTCTCTCCCGGCCAGCGGTTCCCGATAAGGCAGGCATTATCAGGTGGAGTATATCACAGCCGCCGAAGCTGGGCAACGCGGAAGGCCTGGTCCAAACCGGTCCGCGCCGCCTAGATTTACCGCCCCGGCAATGACGGCTCAGTCGAAGAATATCAGCCTCACGCCGTTGAGCAGGGTCAAGCCGTATACCCCCGCCAGCAGGTCGTCCGCCATTATTCCCCACCCTCCGGGGAGACGCTCCAGCCGGCGGATTGGCCACGGTTTCACTATATCCAGAATGCGGAAGCAGATGAAGGCCGCGGCCAACCAGGGGAGGGTTTTGGGAAGAAACAAGCAGGTGGCCCATACTCCCACGAACTCGTCCCAGACGGCCCGCCGGGGGTCGGGGTCGGTGGGGCGGCTCAGGCTGCCCGTTGCCCAAATCCCGGCGGAAAAGCCAACCCCGATCATCAGGTACAGGGCTACCGAGTATCCGTCGATGGGGAGATAGTAGTATATGACCAGGGCCACGAAGCTGCCCGCCGTGGCCGGCGCGACCGGGGCCAGACCTGCTCCCAGCCCGGTGCCCACCAGCCAACCCAGCGGGCCCATGATGGCGGCCAGGCGGCTCGTCATGGTAGACCGCAACTGGCTAACCATAACCCAGCCGATCCAAATCTTCCTCGTTCATGCCCAAGTAGTGGCCCACCTCATGCAAAAGTGTAACGCGAATCTCCCGCACCGCCTCGGCGCGGGTGGAGCAGCTTTCCAGAATTGGCCGGCGATAGAGGACGATCCGGTCGGGCAGCAGCGGCTCACCGCCTTCCCGCTCGGGCAGCGGCACCCCAGTGTACATCCCGAACAGCGTGGCCCCCGCGTCGGCCAGGTCCAGATCCTCCGGGCGGGGCCTCTCCTCCACCACGATATCCACGTTGTGCATCGCCTCCCGCATGGCAGGCGGCACCCGGCGGTACGCCTGGCGCACCAGGCGGATGAACTCTCGGCGGGACAGGTGAATCAACTGGCGATCTCTAACCTTTGGCGTAGGCTTTTTAACAGGTCGATGTTTTGCCGGTCCGGTCCCTTGCCCTCGAAACCGGGCACCTCCAGCAGGAACGGCACGTCCCGGAACGCCGGGTTTTCCATGATCGCCGCGAAGCCGTCTTCTCCAATGAAACCTTCACCGATGTTGTCGTGGCGGTCGACGCCTGAACCGCAGACGCGCTTGGAGTCGTTGGCGTGAACGGCTACCAGGTTGGCCACGCCAACGTCCCTGTCGAACTCGGCTATCATCGATTCGATCCCATCACGGTTGGTCAGGTCGTAACCGGCCGCGAAGCAGTGTTGGGTATCCAGGCACACCCGGAGCCTGGAGCTGCCCACGCCTTCCAAAATGCGCCCCAACTCCTCAAACTTGGCGCCGATATGCTGGCCCATGCCCGCCATGTTCTCCAGCACCAGCGTGGAGTTCTCCGGAGAGCCCTCCAGCACCCGCTGGATGGACGACACGGTTTGCGGGTAGACGGCCTCGTAGCCGGCGCCCCCGTGGCTGCCCGGATGAAAGATGACCCCCGCCGCGCCGATATCCGCGGCCAGATTCATATAGTTCACCAGCGACTCGATTCCCTTTTCCAGCAACTCCGGCTTGGGCGTCCCCAGGTTGACCAGGTAGATCGCGTGGAGGAACACCGGCCCTATTCCCGCCTCGGCCGCACTCTGCCGGAAAGCTTTCACTTCCTCCCCGGAAATAGGCTTGAAGGCCCAGGCTTGGGGCGACGACCCGAAGATCTGAATGGTCTCGGCTCCGATTTCCACAGCGCGGCCCACCGACTTGCTGATTCCCCCCGCGGTAGACACATGGGCGCCTATTTTCATGGGTTCTCCCTCCAGGATCGATTAGCACCTGGGAGATGGTTCTCTGGGAAGAGCGCCCTGAGACCTTTCCCAATTAGTTGTACCCTCTATCAAATTATAAGCCAAATGGCGGCTAGACAACCATCGACGCCGGACTATAATACCAGCAACTATGCGCGCGTTGATTGTGGAAAAACCCGGCAACCCCCCGGTTCTATCCGTTACCCAGGTGCCCGATCCGGTTCCGGGCCCCGGTGAAGCCCTAGTGCGGGTGGCCGCCTGCGGGTTCTGTCATCACGACCTGCTGGTCATGAAAGGGGTGCTCCGGCGGGGCGTCAAGCCCGGATCGATTCTGGGACACGAGGTGGCCGGTACGGTGGTCCAAGTGGGCGAAGGTGTCAGCACGCTCCGGGCCGGAGACCGGGTGGTAAACATTCTGACCGACGCGTGCGGCCGTTGCGACCGCTGCAAACAAGGCCGTGAGCACCGTTGCCGGCGGGGCACGGGCATCGGCCACGGCCGGGACGGTGGGTTTGCTGAATTCCTGGCCGTCTCCGAGCACAGCCTGGTCCCCATCCCCGAGAGTGTAGACTTGACCGGCGCCGCCCTCTTCGCCTGCCCCATGGGAGTATCCCTACAGGCGGTCCAGCAAGTGGCGAAGGTCCAACCCGGTGAGACCGTGGTGGTTACCGGCGCCGGGGGCGGCCTGGGAGTCCATGCCGTGCAGATCGGCGCGGCGATGGAGGGCCAGGTGATGGCGGTTACCTCCTCACCGGAAAAGGAGGCGGACCTGACGCTGCTGGGGGCGTCGCAGGTGCTGGAAACCGCGCCTCTGGACTTCGACGAGATGGTACTGGCCTTGACCGAGGACGAGGGCGCCGGCGTGGTCATCGACACCGTCGGTTCAGCCCTGTTTCCGGCCACGTGGCGCAGCCTGGGCCAGTACGGACGCCTGGTCCTGCTGGGGGAGATCAGCGGAGTTCCGGTGAGTCTGGACTTGGCGGAGGTAATCTTCCGCGATGCTCGAATCCTGGGCTCCTCGGGGGTCTCCCGCGCCCTGGTCCGGCGGGTCGCCGACATGGTCGTCCGGGGCGCCCTCAGACCGGTGGTGAGCCAGAGCCTTCCCTTGGACCAGGCCGCAACCGCCTTCGATCTCCTCTCCAGCCGTAGCGTCTTGGGCCGCCTGGTCCTGTTACCGGGCTAACGAAGCGGCGCGGCGGGTGCTGTGCCGGGCCTCGACCGGTCCAGTACTTCCTTTTCGATAATGGGCGTTATCAACACCGTTCGTGGCAAGCTTGTCGAACCGCCGGCACCAGGTGGGATCCACCTCCACCGTTCATGGCAAGCTTGTCGAACCACCGGCACCAGGTAGGAATCCACCTCCACCGTTCGTGGTGAGCTTGTCGAACCACCGACACTAGGCGCTTCGACAAGCCTCGGGCGGACGAGTCAGCCTAACCGCAATTCCCGAAACCAGGCACTGGCATCTCGGAAACGGCTTGATGCCCGGTCCGTCATCCCGGCGAAGGCCGGGATCCAGTTGAAACTTCCCTGGGTTCCGGCCTTCGCCGGAAAGACGAGAAAATGTCGCCCTAGCGAGGGGAGTGTCGCCGTTGCCGAGGAAGGGTGCCGGATTGACGAGAGGAGCGCCGCCGTTACAAGGGGAATGTCGCAGCTGCCGTGGAGGGGTGCTGGATTGTTGAGGGGAGCATCGCCGAAACGAGGAGGAACACCCTTATGCATCACCATCGTCGTTCCGGCGGAAGCCGGAACCCAGGGCGGCAAAACCTTGCGTCTACCTCCTGGCCAGCAGGCGAAACGGCACGCTGTACGTGGGAGTCACCTCCAATCTCGTCCAACGTGCCTGGCAACAAAAAGGGGACCTGGCCCAAGGGTTCACTCAGCGATACGGCGTGCACGCGCTAGTGTGGTACGAAGCGCACGTTACGATGGAAAGTGCCATTGGGCGAGAGAAGAGAATCAAGGATTGGAAGCGGTCCTGGAAGATCGCACTAATTGAGGAATCGAATCCCCGATGGCGCGACTTGTATGAGGAGCTTGGTTAGCTGGGTTCCGGCCTTCGCCGGAAAGACGAAGGCGGAGAGAGAACGTCGCGCGATTCCGGTGATGTAGCGCTAATTACCTATCAGCACGCTAGCGGCCGATGAGGTGAAGTAGACCCGCGGCAGCGGCGGCCGGCCCGCGCCGGCCCCGGCGCAGCAGCTTTCCGATCTCGCCGCGGTCCCAGATGATCAGGAACTGGCTGGCAATGAAAACGGAGCTGTAGGTCCCCACCACCGCGCCCAGGGCCACCACCAGCAGCATGCCCTGAATGCTGGGGCCGCCGATCAGCAGCATGGCCAGGAGCACGAACAGGGTGGTGAAGCTGGTGTTCAGAGACCGCCCCATGGTATCCAGGATGCTCAGATTCACCAGCCCGGCCAGGGGGCGATCCGGATGCCGCATCACATTTTCCCGAATCCTATCGAACACCACGATTGTATCGTTGACGCTGTAGCCGGCTACGATCAGGAGGCCGACGATGAACATGGAGTTGACCTCCATGTTGACCACCCTCCCCAGGATCGAGAACACCCCCAGGACGAACAGGACATCGTGGACCAAGGCCAGGATCGCGCTGAACCCGTAGCGATACGCCTTGGGGACCTTGCGAAAGGCGTACCAGATGTAGAGCATTATGACCACCGATGCCGCCAGCATCGCGTAGAACGCGTTCTTGACCGTTTCCCTCGCGATGATCGGAGAGATCGAGGCGAAGTCCACGCTTTCAACGGCACCGACAAACTTGTCCAGGTCGTCCTGAATGCACTGGCGCTCGGACCGGCCATCCTCGATGCACTCGGGCCGGAAGGGACCCCGGTCACTGGAATCCTCATCATCCAACAACTTGGTGCGGATGAACACGGACCGGCTGCCGATCTTCTGAATCAACGCTTCCGGATAGCCCAGCTCATCCATTCGCGCCTGGATATCCGCCTCGTCGATGCGATCCTCGAAGGTCATGTTCAACACCGACCCGCTGGTGAAGTCAATTCCGGCGTTGAGCCCCGATTCCAGCGATAGCCAGCCGGGCGGATAAATCAACGAGATAAGTCCGGGAAGAATGATGAGGGCCGAGACCAGGAAGTACCAGCCCCGCTTGCCTACAATATCGAGCACGTTTACCTGCCCCCCCCGCTAATCTGGGCGGTGCGCGGCACCCCTTCCGGTGTGAACAGGCCGAGGTTCTTACCCAGGCCGATCCAGGCCAGTAATTGGAGCAGATTGCGGCTCAGCACCACCGCCGTGAACATGCTGGCCAGTACGCCGATGCCCAGGCTGATGGCGAAGCCGGTAACCAGCCCTCCTCCCAGCCGGTCACCGAACCAGAGCAGGACGAGACACGTGAACAGGGTGGAAACGTTGCCGTCCCTGATGGCCGGCCAGGCCCGGTTGAACCCGACCTCCATCGAGGAGGCGAGGGTCCGCCCAATGCGCATTTCTTCTTTCATTCGCTCGAATATCAGAATGTTTGCGTCCACCGCCATACCAATGGACAGAATGAACCCGCCGATATGGGACAAGGTGAGCGTGACCGGGATGAGCTTGAATATCGCCAGAACGACTATCGCGTAAAAGACCAGCGCCACGGCCGCCACCACCCCGGCCATGCGGTAGTAGGCGAGCATGAAGACGATGACCAGCCCCAGCCCGACGATACCGGCGATGAGGCTGTTGCGCAGTGACTCCGAGCCCAACAGGGCGTCAACATCGTTCTCCTGGATGAGCTTCAAGGGCACGGGCAAGCGGCCCGCTTCCAGCTGAATCGCCAGGGTCCGGGCTTCTTCCCGGGTGAAATTGCCGGTGATCCGGGTGACTCCGTCCCGTATCCACGCCTGGGCCACCGGGGCAAGAAGCTCCTCGTCGTCCATGAAGAAGGCGATTCGCTTGCCGGGCTGCCCGACGATTTTGCGGGTCAAATCGGAAAATATCTCGGTACCCCGATCGTTGAAGTTGATTATCACCACCCAGCCGAACCCCACCTGATCGGTCCTGGCGTAGGCCCGGGACAGGTCATCACCGGTCAGGCCAATATCGGCATCGGTGAACTGCACGCAGGTTACGTCGGTGCAGGTCCGCTCTTTGAACTCCAACTGGGCCGTCCCCCCGATAAGGGCCTTGGCCTGATCGATGCCGCTGGAGACCTGGAACCGGCTGACCGGTCCCAGCCGCTCTTCAAGGGCCGGTCTGGCCGCCTCACGTTTCAGGTTGCCCACGGTGGCGGAATTTACCCTGAAGGTCCGGTCGGACTCGCGCTTAACCTCAACGTCATCGAAGCCCACGGCCTCCAGGAGGCTTCCCACGATCTCCACGGCGTTTGCTTCATCGGCAACGTCAGGTACCGGCTCCAGGAACCCGATCTCCGTCACCGAGCCGCTGGCCCCCGGTAGCTGAACCACGATTCGGTCGTCGCCGAAGCGCTGAATGATCGGCTCTTCGGTGCCGAACAGGTTAACCCGGCGGTTGATTGTGTCCAGTGCGCCTTCCATCTCCTCAACGGTCGGTGCATCGGTATCAGTGATGGTAACGGCTTCGATGGACCCCAGCTCCTCCACCATGGTTTCCTGAAATTCGGTTCGCCTGGGGTCGTTTCCGTCCAGCAATCCGGTCTTGATCCGGATTCTGCTGGCCCCCAGCGAGTCGACGGCAAAGTTCTCGAAGGCCAACTGCTGTTCACCGAACCGCAACTCACCCAGGGCGTTCTCTACTTGCTGGGTGAAAATCGGGTCCAAAAAGGTTACGTCGAACCGAGTCCCCGTATCGGCCTGGTAGACCAGGTGGGCCCCTCCGCGGAGGTCCAGGCCCAGCTTGAGGCCCAAGGGGCCGGTACCGCCACGTTTCAACTCGGGAAACCCTGGGAGGTCGACGTTTATGTCCTTGAAACCCAGGGAAAGGAGGGCAAGACCAAGAAGAAGGAGGATCAGTATGGATAGCCGGATGCTCCTAGCTCGCATCGCTTAGGCCCGCTCCCGGTGACGCTCTATCACCTCGGCCGCCGAGGCCAGAGCTTCTTCGCGCGTGGCGATCTCCCCCGTGGCCCACGCCTCGTCGATGATTGCCAAAATCGTACCAATCAGCGGTCCGGGATTCAGGTTGAAGTATTCCATAAGTTCGTGCCCGTTGACCGGGCAGCCTTCCTCCTTGGATGTGGGCGGCTGCATGCCCACCTGTAAAACGTGTGCCACCATTCTAGCATGGTTACCCCAGTCGTCCAGATCAAGTTCAGGGCCTTTTGCACCCAAATAGTCCGCCAGGGACAGGTACAGGGTGTCGACGGCCGCCTCATCCAGGTCCCGGAAAAATCTGTAGATGGCGCGGCCGGTGGGCCGTTCTACCCCTTGCATCATGTGGCCCGGGCGCAGGTGATGTTCGATAATCTTCCCTACCAGCGCGATGCCCCGGGACCCAATTCGAAGCTGGCTCAGCCGCTGGGCGGCCACGGCCGCGCCCAGTTCGGAATGGGCTGGAAACCGGGTGCGGCCGGTCTCATCCGTTTGCTTGGCCTGGGGCTTGGCGATGTCATGAAACAGGGCCGTCAGCTTGAGGAAGGTCTTGCGATTGTGGCCGTCGCTGATCTCCCGGCTGAAGTAGGCGTCCGTTTCCGCCGTCCAGTGGACCAGGCTGTAAACCGGTGAATTCTGATGACCCTTGGTAATCCGCTCCGCCGTTTCCACCGTATGGATCAGGTGGCCCCAAACGTCCCAGTAGTGCTCCTTGGGCTGGCTCACGCCCTTGGTTTCGGCCAATTCCGGGATAATTCGGCACAAAAGGTCCAGCCGGTCCAACACCTCCAGGTGCCCTCGGGCGCCGTCCAGGGCCAGAATGGCCAGCAGCTCGTCCCGCACCCTCTCTCCGGAAACCTGGGTCACCCGGCCGGCTTCCGCCCGGACCAGGCGGGCCGTCTCCGGCTCCAACCGGAAGCCCAGGCCCGCCGCCAGCCGGACCGCCCGCATCAGCCGGCCCGGATCGTCCCGAAACACCTGGGGAGTGACCGCCCGGATGCTTTTTCGGCCCAGGTCCTGCCGGCCGTTGGACGGGTCGATGACCAGGTCCGATGGCGCCGGCAACGTCCAACCCTCAAGTGGAAGGGCCAGGGCGTTGATCGTGAAATCCCGCCGCGCCAGGTCCTCTTCGATGCTGCCGGAGAAGCCGGCCAGGTCGACGGCCCACCGGCCGCCCGGCGGCGCGGCTCCGGCCTCCGGGTCCGCCACCACCACCCGGGCGACACCGTGGGCCGGGCTGAGGGGGACGAAAACACCGCCCAGCACCCGAGCTAGCTCCTGTCCAATGCGCTGGGAGTCCCCCAATACCGCAATGTCCAGGTCCCGTTCGTGGGGCCTAGATAGCAGGGAGTCACGGAGGTAGCCGCCAACCAGGTAGGCTGAGTATTGGCGGGAGGAAAAGAACTCTTTCAGCTTTGCAAGCACGATCAGAGAGCCGTCCGCCGGTTACTCCGCCTCGTTACCCAGCTCAAGGCTGGCTGTGGTATGACCGGCCTCTTCATCGCCGGCCTCTTCATCCTCATCATCAGCCGCATAGACTATTTTCCAGAGGCTGTCCGGAGAGACCAGGTGGTCGATATACAGAATACCGTTGAGGTGATCGGTCTCGTGCTCCAGGGCCTGGGCAAACAGGTCCTCGGCTTTGAACCGGACGGTTTTGCCATCCAGGCCGGTGGCCCGAGCCTGCACCTTCACCGAACGCGTGACCGTGCCCCGATACCCAGGAATGCTCAAACAACCCTCCTCCACCTCCCGTTCCCCCTCCCGCTTCACGATCTCCGGGTTGATCAACACGATGGCCTCTTCCCAATCCGGAAGCTGTATGACCGCTACTTTCTGTAACGACCCCACCTGGTTGGCAGCCACCCCCACGCCAAATTCGGCATGCATGGTCTCGATCATGTCCGCGGTGAACTTCTTCATGGTTGCGGGAATCTTCCCAATCTTCTTGGCCTTCCGCCGCAGGACCGGGTCCGGCAAGATCCGCATGCGCATTACCGTCACTCTGGTGTACCTCCCCCGCACCTCGGGCGGGACCCTCTTCAAAACCCTTCGGGAAAAACCTCTGAGAGAACCTTCAGGCGGACTATTATATTCAAGACGCTTCGAGGGTGTAAAGCCGGACTACAACAGGTGGGCCGGGTCCACATCCACCGTACAACCCTTGGGAAAGCCGCTGCTTTCCAGGAACCGCTGGAGGTTGCGCCCCCGCAGGACCAGGTGCCACCGGTACCGGCCTCGCAAACGGGCGGGAATGCCCGGAGCCGGGCCGATAACCTCGATATCGGTCAGTCCCTGGGCATAGGAACTCCGCCGCATCTGCCGGGCGGTGGCGTCGGCCTGCTTCTGGCAGAAGGTGGCGTCGGCGTCCTGATATACCAGGTGGACCATCTGGTTGAACGGCGGGTTGCCCATTTGGCGGCGGGCCTGTATCTCCCGCCGGAACATGGCGGAATAGTCTTGGCTGGCGGCGGCGGCAATGGCGTAGTGTTCCGGAGTGTAGGTCTGAACGAAGACCTTCCCGGATGCGGCGCCCCGTCCGGCCCGGCCCGCCACCTGGCATAGCAGGCTAAAAGCGCGCTCACCGGACCGGAAGTCTGGCAGATACATGCCGATGTCGGCGAGCACCACCCCCACCAGGGTTACGTTGGGCACGTCCAACCCCTTGGCCACCATCTGGGTGCCAACCAGAACCTGGGTTTCGCCATCGGCCAGCCGCCGCATGGTTTCCTCCGGGCCGCTCCCCAACCGGGTGGTGTCGGCGTCCCACCGCTCAACGCGGACCCCTGGCAGCAATTGGGAAACCTCTTCCACGACCCGCTGGGTGCCGATCCCAAGCTGGCGGATGTGTCCGCCGCCGCACTTCCGGCAGCTCTTGGGCAGCCGAGTGCGACGGTTGCAGCGATGGCACCAGAGCCGCCCGTCGACGGAATGATAGGTCAACGATACCGAGCAACTCGAGCAGCCGGCGACGTAGCCACAGTCCCGGCACTGGACGATTGGAGAGTTGCCCCGCCGGTTGAGGAACAAGATAGCCTGGTGGCCGTCACGAACGCACTCTTTCAACGCCTGTGCCAGCCCGCGGCTGAAGATGCTCCGGTTACCCTCCCTCAGTTCCCGCCTCATGTCGCAGATTTCCACCTGGGCCAACCCCGTTCCGGCGCCGGGGCCGATTCCCCGAATCCGGTGGGGCATCTCCAGGAGCCGGTGCCGGCCCCGTTGGGCCCGATAGTAGGTTTCCACGTCCGGCGTCGCGCTGCCCATGACCACCACCGCGCCGATGAGCCGGGATATCTGCAACGCGGCAGTGCGGGCATGGTACAGGGGCTGAGCCTCTTCCTGTTTGTAGGTCCACTCGTGCTCCTCGTCGACGACGATCAGCCCCAGCCTGGACAGTGGCGCGAAGAGGGCGCTCCGCGGACCCACCACCACGTCGTAGTCGCCGTCCCGGATCTTCCACCACTGGTCGAACTGCTGCCGGGGCGTCAGACCGCTGTGGAGGACGGCTACCCGTCCGGGGAAGCGGGCGTTGACCCGTTGCAGGGTTTGAGGAGTCAGGGCGATTTCCGGCACCAGAAAGACCGCTTGCTGCCCGCTCCGGACCACCTCCTGGATGGCCCGGATGTACACTTCGGTCTTGCCGCTGCCCGTAACCCCGTGCAGCAGGAAGCTGCGGGGGGTTCGTGCCCGATCAGCCAGAGTCTCGGCGATGCAGGCCAGGGCGTCGCTTTGCGCCGCGGTCAAGGTTACCGGGGGTCCGGCAACTCCCGGGCCCGGAGCACCGGCCGGGCTTGCTTCCATCCGGACCCACTCCTGCCCCAGAAGGCCTCTTTCGACCAGAGCATCGGCGACGCCATGCCCAAACTGCTTGTTTGCCTCCGAGGTCAAGTACGACCCGGTTCGGTCCCGGATGGCGCCGAGCAGGTCCCGCTGCCGGCGGGGAAGACCGTCCAACGGCCCCGGCCAGACCCGGCCCGGTCCCCAGTGGCCGGGGGGCCGTAGATAGCTCTGGTAACGGGGAACGATCCTAGCCCGGGGCAGGTCTACCCGGCGGCGGATTAGCCCCTTTTCGAGCAACCGTTTCAGCTCACGATCTCCGCCCTTCCCCAGGAGTTTGACGAACTCCCGCTCCCGAAGTCCCGCCTTACCCTCCAGGACCTTCAAGGCGTCACGGGTCTGGGGTTCTAGGGAAGCTGGGTCTAATTCCGGAGCGGGCACAAAGATGACCTGGGAGCGGACTTGGGCCTCGAAGCCGGGCGGCAGCATCGGCCCCATCGCGGCGAAAAGGGAGCAAAGGTAGTAGCGGCTCAGCCACCGGGCCAGGTCGATATGAACCGGACTGACGAGGGGAGCAGGCTCAACCGGCTGAAGAATGTCGCGGGTGATCTCCACCTGCGGGGAGGCCGCCAGCTCAACGACGACGCCCTGGGCCACCCGGCGGCCGAAGGGTACCCAGACAAGCTGTCCCGGCTCCACCGAGAACCGTCTGGGAACACTATAGGAGAAGGTGCGAGAGTGGGCGACCGGAGCGTCCACAGCCACTTCCGCGTACCTCATGCCAACCCCCGTCATCGGGAACCCCGCGGGCCTTTGCGGATCGTGACCCTGGGCAATGGCGCCGGGGGAAACCCTTAGCAGGCCCGGCTAGGCCTGGTTACGGGACTGGCCCTTTGGGCGGCGGGGCGTAGACTTCTCTTTGATACGAGCCGCTCGGCCTTGCAGGCCACGAAGGTAGTACAATTTGGCTCGCCGGACGGCGCCGCGGCGGGTAACCTCCAGGGAGTCGATCAGAGGTGAGTGAATCGGGAAGATCCGCTCGATCCCAATGCCGGCGGTAATTCGCCGAACCGTGAAGTTAGCGGCGGGGCCTTTGCCGTTTTGCAGCCGGATCACCACGCCCTGAAAGGCCTGGACCCGCTCCCGCTCACCTTCCCGAATTCGGAAGTTAACCCGGACGGTGTCGCCGGGGCCGAAGGGCTCTATCTTCGGGTTCTTATCCGTTGAAATCAAACTAGGGGCGTCCATATACCATTGCCTGTCCTAAGATAATGTCCGCTAGGTATTGACCGCAAGGCGGGAAATGCTCTTGCAACGACCAGATTAGCCGCAAAACTGGCCTCAATCAACAAGGATAGCACACCCCTGGAGAATTTGGTACTCTCGTGCGGTCACTGGGTCCTCCGATTGGCGCCTCCCGGGTGCGGCGTCCGGTGACCCAATCACGCTGCCAGCGACCCCTTAAATCACACCCTCGGCCTTGAGATGCTCCCGCTGGTCCCGGCTGAGCCCCAGCAGTCCGCCCAAGACCTCATCGTTATCCTGGCCGAGGGCCGGTCCGAGGTCCTCCACAGTGAGGGGGGTGCGGGAGAATTTGATGGGAGCGCCAAATATCCGGTACCCGGAGCGCTCGATGATGGTCTCCCGCTCCCTGGTGTTCGGGTGCTCCACTACCTCATCCATTTCCTGAACCAGCGCCGCGGGCACCCCCGCTGCCTGGCACCGGCTGACGACATCCGCGGCCTTCAGGGAATTCGCCCACTCCTCTACCAACCGGTCCACCTCTTCGATCTGCCGGACCCTATCCTCAGAGGTGGCGTAACGGCTGTCTCCCAAGAGGTCCCGCCGGCCCATGGCCCCGAGCAATGCCTGCCATTGCCCGTCCTTCTCCACCCCCACCACCACTGGCCGGTCCTGAGCCTGGTACAGGTTGTGGGGGGCGTGAAACCAGTGGTGGTTCCCCACTCGGGACACCTCCTGGCCGGCCAGCGGCAACGGCCAGACCTCGGCAGAGAACCAGGCAGCAACGTCGGACATGGCTACGTCCACCAGTTGGCCCTCGCCGGTGTCGGCCTGGTGCTGGAGTGCCGCCAGGACCGCCGCCGAGGCGAAGAGGCCCCCAGCCAGGTCCACCAGAGAGACCCCCACCTTCAAAGGAGGGTTTTCCGGGAATCCTGTCAGGTCCATCACCCCGCCCAAGGCCTGGAGAACTGTATCGAGGGCGCGGCGCTGGCGCCAGGTCCCTTCGGAGCCGAAGCCGGTGACCGAGCAGTAGACGAGGCCGGGATTGACCTTCTTCAATGAAGCATAGTCGATGCCAACCCGGGCGGTGAAGTCCGCGGAGAGGTTCACGGCGAACACATGGGCGTGCTCGATAATCTCCAGGAATAGCTCTTTGCCCCTTGGGCTGGATAGGTCAAGGGTCACACTCTTCTTGTCGGCGTTGACCAGGTGGAACACGTAGGAGTCCCCGCTTTCCCCGGCAAGGGGGACCGCCATCTGGCGCATGGGCTCTCCGCCAATGGGCTCGACCTTGATCACGTCGGCGCCCAGCAAGCCCAGCAGCCGAACCCCGTAGGGGCCGGCGGTGAACTGCCCAACTTCCACCACCCTCACCCCCGAGAGGGGCTTGTCGCCGTTGTGCCTGGGCATTGGCCCGTTCCGGGTCCGGGGCGCCGGCGCCTCGCCCCGGGGGGCGGAAGAACCCCGGGCACGCGGTCCCAACCCGGGGGCGCTCCGGTCTACCCTGCC
The DNA here is from genome assembly GCA_030753265.1 of Dehalococcoidia bacterium. The sequence goes on along the minus strand of JASMCQ010000016.1, from coordinate 1,741 downwards.
GGGGGTGGCGCTGAGGTTCAACATGGTGCCGGTGGTTAGCGCGTTGCCGCCTTCAGCCTTAGGCACCTCCATCAGCATGTTCCGCTCCCGGAAGTAGGGCTGCTGGAAGAGCTGGGCCACGGGAACCACCGGGCCGCTGGGAAGGTTGTTCTTCGTCAGAGTATCGGTCACCTCGGCAACCGTGCGCGGCCGGACCCACGCCGCAATAATCGCATCGATCTCATCAACGTACTGGAGCCGCTGGGAAGTGGTCTGGTACCTCGGCTCCTCTTTCAGCTCGGGACGGCCGATGACCTCCATCAGGATTGGCCAGAGGCGTTCCCCCGCAGTGCAGACCTGTATCCATCCGTCACATGCCTGGAAAGCGTTCCACGGAACGATCAGCGGGTGGCGGTTGCCAACCCCATGAGCAGACTGGCCGTACCGGAAGTAGGGTACGACGTGGTTTACCAACGTGGTGATGGCCACGTCGTACCCCGCCACGTCAATAACCTGGCCCAGGCCGGACCGCCGCCGCTCGTACAGGGCGGCCTGGATTGCCGTCGCGGAGTAGAAGGCGGTCATGCCGGTGATGACGGGGACTCCGCTGCGGGTCGGCGGGTCTCCCGGAAACCCCGTGGTGGCCATTAGCCCGGCCATGCTTTGAAGTATCAGCTCGCACCCGGTCCACCGGCTCAGGGGGCCGTAGAGCCCGAAGGGGGAGGGAACGCACAGCACCAGACGGGGATTGTCCTCCAGCAGCCGTTCCCCGGTAATCCCTTGAGAGTGGAGCTTCCACCACTCCTCTCCGTCCACCAGCAGCACATCCGCCCGGCGAGCCAAGGCTTCCAGCGCCTCTTTCTCGCCTCCGGAAGGAAGGACCATGCTGTCCTTCAGGGCTGCGGCTAGCTGAAAAGAGTAGCTCGATCCGTCTGAGTCGAAGGGGCCGCGGAGGCGCAGCGAATCACCCGCCTCGGGCTCCAGTTTCACGACCTCCGCCCCCAGTTCGGCTAGAAGCTTCCCGGCCAGGGCGGTCGCGGTCCAGCCCTCGCCGATCTCCAGGACTTGTACCCCGGAAAGTGCCCCCATAACAGGTCACCTCTCAGCCGAACGTATTTCCCTGGGAGGAGACGGCCCAGGCCGTGGATCAGACGGTTTGCGATAGCTCTCCGGGTCCGCCGAGGCGCCATGGAGGAGAGCCTTCAGCGCGAGCCACCGGGGTCAAGCGCCGACAGTTGACGACATGGCTAGCCCGGAAGGTTTCCAGAGCGGTGGTGGTCGATCCGCTAAAAATTACGCTCCGGCCACATTCGAGGCCGGTTGGCGTTCTGTAGGTCTACACCGGAATTACCCAAGTGCCGGACCTCCGAGGGGGTTTGACGTCGATACCATCGACCGAGGACCCCGGCAAGGTATCGCGCTCCATTATACCCGAGTCATCCAAGAGGGCTTTCAGGCCCTCCACCCGGACCGTCTGATAGCCCAGAATGCCCTCGGCCTCGGCCCGGCTTGCTTCGGTCCGCCACGATAGGGAACAACGATCTGATTCCCGAGGCCGGCAAATCCTTGAAGCCGTGGGTGTCAAGGGCGGCGTTCAGTGGTATAGTTTTGCTCCGCCCCACTTGTCGATGACATACGATTAGGTCAGTAGCTAACGGTCGAGGGAAAATGTCAGTCATGGAAGGACTGACGTTGACCCAAAGAGAACAAGCGAGGTTAGGAGTTTTGAATCGGGTGTTACAGGGGTTTATGGGGGTAGGCG
>JASMCQ010000015.1 GCA_030753265.1 Dehalococcoidia bacterium | reverse complement strand
CCTGGCGGCCAGCGCGGCCCCAAACCCGGCGGGGCCGCCCCCGGCGACCAACACGTCACACTCCGCCGCCACCGGTATCTCTCGCCTGGGCTCGGCCACCACTTTCATTTCTTGATGCATAAGCTTCCTCCACAACCAACCGAGAAGCTCACCTCTGGTGCCCCCGTCCGGAGCCAATCTAGCCGCCGGGCGGCTGGCGGCGCCCACAACAGTACCTCCGGTGCGGTGCAGGTCTTCTCCTTTTACTCATGTAGATCAGTCTGGCCGAAGTGCGGCGGGTTCCGCGGGGGACATTATCGAGGCAAATCCGCGGGGTCTACCCGGCGGCGGCCGTGGCCGGCCGGCCGGCGCAACAGATTCCCTCGGCCCGCTGGCGTCGATATGTAGATATGTAAAGGTACTCGCCGCCGTATTTGTTGTCAATCCTGATGCCGGCGCTCATCCCGGCCCGGCGTCACTCCTGGGCAAGAGAATACCGGCGACCAAAAGAGACCCGGCTGCCGCGGCGCAGATCATGAAGCCCGGCAGGAAGCTGCCGGTAACGTCCCGCAGACCGCCCACCACAAGCGGAGCCAGGAACATGCCGAAGCCGGACGCCGTAAGATAGGAGCCCCAAACTATCGCGACCCGCTCCGGCGTCATACCAGGCATCTCCATGGGCAGCGACAGCAGGGTGGGAACGTACAGCCAAGACCCGATGCCGAGGATTATCACCGACGCATAAATTGCGGGCATGTTCCCTGAAATGAAGGTGCCGATCCCGCCCACCACCACCATTACTCCGGGCACCGTGAAGAACACCCTTTTGGAGCGGGTTCGGGTCGCCAGGATTCCACCGGCCAGCACCCCGAAAACCCCCACAAAGGGCAGAAGACCCGTGAGGAAGCCGGCCCGGGCCAGGGATATTCCCCGCACCTCGTTGTAAAAGGTGGGAAGCCAGCTGCTGAGGGCGGTGTACTGAGTCAAGACGCCTGCGTCGGCGGCTACCAGCAGGACTACCCACCGGTTCGACAGGACCGCCCACAGCTCTTTCCGGCTGACCATGGGCGCCCGGTGGCTGCCATCGTTGGGAGTCCGGCCCAAGACAACCCAGGCCACGGCGCCCATCACCCCGGCGGTCCCGAAAACGCCGAGGGTGTTCTGCCACCCCAGCACGTCGGCCAGGGGCGCCGCCGTGGTCACGGACAGGGCAATACCCAGGCTCAAGGCAGCCGTGTCCAGGCCGTTTATGACGAGAAGCTCCTTGGGGCTGAACCAGCGCATCAGCAATGGCCCGGAGGCCGTCAGAAGGAACGCGACGCCGGCCCCGAAGGCCAGCCGCGACGCCAGCAGCGTGGCGAAGTTGGGAGCTACCGCCGCCAGCGCCAGCGGCGCCACCAAGCACCACCCGGCGAGGATGCTCTTCCGGACCCCTAGCCGGGCGATTATCACCCCCCCGGGCAGGCCAAAACCGGCGGTGACGAGCAGCGGCAGAGCTACCAGCAGACTCGCCGTAGCGCGGCTTATCTCGTATTCCTCGATTATTAGAGGCAAGAGGGGGGCGACGACGAAGGCATTCATACCCACCGCCAGGTGGGCCGCCAGGAGAAGCCCCGCAATCACGAAGCGATAGGGGTTGCGGGGTAAGGCTCGACCGGTCAATCCTTGGCTGGGCGACGACTCCATCACCTTGCCACCCCTGCCCGGCCTCCCCACAGCGTGACCTCGGTTTCCCGCCGCGGGCCGAACCGGTCCGGTGAGGGCAAGGCCGTGCCCGGGGCGAGGGAATTGCCCGCGCCTGCGTGTGCCATTTTCACGTCCAAGGGGCCACTATAACAGGCCCTCAGACGCCGGGTCGAGGCTTTCAGCCCGGCCGGCCAGGACAATTCGGCCCCCGATTGAACGCCAGTACCATGGCGCCCCCTCGACATCTCCGGCCCGGTTCGAGCCAGGGTGATACCAAACCCAGGCACGGCGATACCGAGACCTGAATTTAATCAACTCATGTTGGCTAAATGCCGATAATAGAGCCCCTAAACTATCACAATAGTTGACAGGCTCGGCGCCATGGCTTATATTACCCTGGGTAATTTTGCGGCTACCTGGTGTTAGGTTGGCGTCTGCCGCGGCATGGCGGCTGGTTCTGTCGGCATGCTGGCTGTTTCGGTGCGCAAGTCGCGTATTAGTGACGAGATCAGCAAGAGAGGCTGGCGGCAGCCTCCGACGGTCACCGGACTTGGTTCTCCACTAACCTAGATCTGAGGGGTTAAATGATGCGAATCCGCTGGCTGAAAAGGTCCAAAGCAATGATGTTCACTTCCGTGATTCTGCTCCTGCTTTTCATCGTAGCCTGCGGAGCGTCGGCCACGGCGACGCCTCGGCCCACCACCGCCCCGGCTGCCACATCGGCGCCCGCGGCGACCGCCGCACCGGCGGCTACCGCGGGTCCGGCCGCCACCAAGGAATTGCCGGCCACCAGAGCGCCCTCAGCCACCTCGTTGCCCACCGCTACTCCCAGGGCCACGTCCGCCGCCCCAGCGGCGAAGCCCAGCGGCACCATCAACGTGGGCCAGAAGGAGATCGCGCCGTTCATGGCCCATCCCAAGCTGGCGGGCAATCCCCAGGTCTTCGTCAACTCCGCCGTCGGCGTCACGGAATCGATGGCAATGAACGACGCCGACGGGGTGCTGTCCCCGATGCTCGCGACTAGCTGGAGCGTCTCCGAGGACTTCGTCACCTGGACCTTCAAGCTCCGGAAAGGAGTCCAGTTCCAGAAGGGCTATGGGGAGATGACCTCCGAAGACGTGGCCTGGTCCCACGAGATGATCGCCAGCAGCGAAAGGCACCCCAGGGCCTCCGACGCCAGGGACATCTGGATGAACGAGAACGGCTCCGTCACGACCCCAGACGATTACACCGTGGTGCTGTACACCGGCGAACCGTTCTCCGACATCGGCATAAAAGAGCTGATGGGGACGCCCAGGTCTTCCGTGGCCTATGTTGTCAGCAAGAAACAGAACGACGAACTCGGCGAAGACGAGACCAACACCAATACTGCCGCCACCGGGCCCTGGGAGATCGAAGAGTCCCGCTCCGCGGAGTTTTGGCGGCTGAGGGCCGTTGAGGACCACTGGCGCCGGACGCCCGCCTTCGCCGAACTGGTGCTCTGGGAGGTCCCTGAGGAGTCCGCCAGAGTGGCCGGCTTCCAGACGGGGAGCCTGGACACCTCGGTAATAGCCCTCGACTCCCTGGCCCTGATAGAGCAAGTAGAGGGGGCCAGGTTCATGCAGGTGCCCGGCGCGGGCCAGGCCGGCCTTCATCTATACGGCCAGCAATACGTGCCCGCAGGGGAGGGTAAAGCGGACTCCAACTACCACTCGGACCTTCCCTGGGTGTCCCCCGACGCGGACCTCGACTCCGAGGAATGGGCCAAGGCCCGCAAGGTTCGTCTGGCCCTCTCGATAGCCATCGACCGCCAGCTACTGGTAGACACCCTGCTGAAGGGTTTCGGCCACCCCCTGGTCGCCAAGGAATGGGCGGGGCCGGATGAGGCCCGCATACCGGCCGACATGGTCTGGGACTTCGACCCGGCTCGGGCCCAGCAGCTACTGGCCGAGGCAGGCTACCCCGACGGCTTCTCGATGACGCTGACGCCGTCCATCCGCAACGCGCCCGCCGAGGTGGAAGCCTGCGAGGCCATCGCCCAGATGTGGGACGATATCGGCGTCACCGTGGAGTTCCAGCGGATCCCTTACAGCGCCCTTCGGCCGCAGCTGGTGGGTCGGACCTACCAGGGGGCCACCTGCCACTCCTCGGCCATCCGGCTGGCGCCGACCCATGGCCTGGCCAACTACACTGACAATTCCACCTTCAACTATGGGGCCAGCCACCCCTGGTTGGAAGAGCGGACCGCCGTGGCCAAGCGCACGATACCCGAGGACGAACGCCATGCCATCGAGTTGGAAACCCTCGAATTCATGTTCGATGAGGTGTTCGGCCAATTTGGCCTGTACGTGTTCGACAACATCTGGGCCGTGGGACCCAAGCTTGAGCTGTGGCCCGATCACATCAAGCGCGGCGACCTGAGGCAGATGAACGGCTTCGAGTGGATCGAGCACCGCAAGTAGAGGCCGTTTCCAGACTCTCGCAATGTGAGTTAACAAGACCGGACCGGAAGGGCCCCTGAGTAGCACCAGGGGCCTTTCTCTATGTCCGGAACAAAGGCCTGCGCACGGGTCGAGCCGTCGACGCGTTGCGGTTTTCAAGTTCGCTTACCTGCGTCCCACGACGTGCCGCCATATCTGGCGACGTGCTCTTTGGTCCATCCACCCGTGGACATTTGTGACTGAAGTGATGGCTCGTGCCAGCCCGTGCTGCCAATAATGTCGGCAATTTGCCGCAGCTGGCCCAGATATGAATGGCGAGGGTGCTGGGTTACTTGAACAGCTTCCGCATGGCCTTGCCAGTGGGATAGCCTCTGGGACGGACTGCCTGGCCCAGGGTTGGTTCGCTCGGATTGACCTACCTCCTATGTTAGTCCGACAATGACTGGGACAGGGTCGGCAGGCAAGAGTGCTTCTGGCGCCGGCGGCCTGTAGCCCAGGCAGTTGTGTGGTCTGGTGTGGTTGTAGGTCTGTCTGTACGTCTCTGTCTGTATCTGCACTTCCTTTCGGTGGGCAGCGCTCACGTACCCCGGGGCATCCCCCGAACAAGGCAAAGCCAGGCTCCGGTAATGCCGGCCCCGAGTCGAGAAATGCGTCTAGCTGGAAAGGGGTTCCACAACCGTTTATAATTGGGCGGTAGCTCTCGCCTGGGCGGGCGTAGCTCAATGGTAGAACTCCAGCCTTCCAAGCTGGTCACGTGGGTTCGATTCCCATCGCCCGCTCCACTCCAGACTTCGTCACCGAAGCGGACCCCGAGCCAGGCGGCAAGGGAGGCCGGGCCGGGATGACGCGACAGCAACTCCAAGACCCCCCTGCCAGCGGGACGCGCCGGCCCGTCGGAGATGGCGTAACGGGCCCTACCGGCCAGCGGCCTTGAGGATCCGGTCCACGTTGGACGGACCGGGGGGGAGCGACCCGTCGTCGATGCCGTGCATGGCGTCGACCACCGCGTCGGTGAAGGGCGTGGGTATCGACAGCTCCCGGCCTTTTCGGGTCACCAGGCCGTTCATCTGGTCGATCTCGGACCGGCGTCCCTTCTTCACATCCTGGGCCATGGAGGCCAGCCAATTGGTCCGGCCTCCGCGGCCGGTCATGTGGCCGTCAAGCTCCTCGAACACATCACCTCTGTCGGCCTCGGCCCACATCGTGGCCGCCTTGCCGCCGGCGTCCACCACTTTCAGGCCCATGGCCAGGCCCACCTGGGCCGTCTCCTTGGCCAAGTTTATCCGGATCA
>JASMCQ010000014.1 GCA_030753265.1 Dehalococcoidia bacterium | reverse complement strand
CAGCCGCTGGTCCAGCTTGACCGACACACGCAACTCCACCGTTCCGCCAGATGCCAGCTCTTCGAGCCGCCTCCCGTCGATCCGAGTGATCGACAGAACGGGAATGGTGTGCGGACCGACGAGGACTCCCTGGAAATTTCCGGGCCGGTCGTTATAGATGACAACCGCGATGGCGCCGGCCGCCGCGGCCCGGTTGACCTTGGCCTCGAAGGATATGAGGCCCCGCTCGGCCAAGGCGATCTTGCCCTCCAGTCCTCCCTCGGGAATATCCCCATCCAAAGCCCGGCCCACGGGCACCAGGACCCCTGAAGCGTCGGCCGTGCCGGATTTCACCAGCGGGAGGGAATTGAGCGGTTCGAGAACCGGCCCGTCCAGAGCCACGCCAGACACTTCCGCGGACAGGCTCTTCACGGCGAAGGGCTGTAACTCAACGGCGTAGCCAAAGCCCTCCAGTTGAGTCGCCAGGTATTCCGCCGCCGCCCGTTCCTGGCCGGTGGCGCTCTCCCTCGGTCCCAGGCCCTCTGCAAGCTCGGTAAGGTAACCGAAGGCGAGATCGGTAAGGCCGGGGACGGGGGGAGTCGAATCCACTCGCCGGCCGGGCGTGGGGACCGAAGTGAAGGTGGGAGTGGGCGCATCGGTGGGTTTGGGAGTAGACGTGGGGATAACAGTGGGGGCTGGAGTAGGGTTGAAGACAGAGGTAGGAGCAGGGGCGGAAGTGGGCGTGGCCGGGACTGCACCGCCGGAGCACGCCAGCACCCCGGCGGCCAGGAATCCTACAATACCTGCGATGACCGCCGGCCGGCCAACTGCCACTCCCGATGCAAGGTGATTCTTCAAGGACAGTTAGTGAACTTCGACAGTTTCAATTGCGATACAATCCGGGTTGGGCCAGCCCCAGGCCCCGGCCCCAGGGCGCGGTACCGCGCGGACCGGCAGTCTGGCCGCTTCGACTCAACGTTACACAATACATTATAGACTGGTACGAAATTGGGCGATCATTGCGCCTGTCCGCGATGGACGAAAACAGACTGTCTCGCCTGGCCAATCCAGGTTGAAGGGCATTTCGATGAGCCCGGACTAGTTCCAGTCCACCGCGTGCACCCGGTTCACCCCGGCCAGTCCCTTCAGCTCGACCTCCCGTTCTTGCCCGAACCGGATGTCTCCGGCACTCTCCGTCAGTTCTTTGAGCAGCGCCGACACCAGGATCTCCCCGCCTCGGGCCTGGTCCGCGATGCGCGACGCCAGGATTACGTTCTTGCCAAAGAAGTCCTCCATTTCCCGGACGAACTCCCCGGTGTGCATTCCAATGCGGACCATCACGAGCCCATCCGGGTGCTCTCGATTGTGGGCGGCAAAGGCCTGCTGGATGGCGATTGAGCATTGCAAAGCACGGCGGGCTGATGAGAAAGCCAGCATGAAGCCGTCGCCCAGGGACTTCGCCTCGAACCCCCGGTGGGCCGCCACCTGGTGCCGGACGATGGCGTTGTGCTCCCGCAGCACCTGTTGCGCCCGCTGATCTCCCAGCCGCTCGGTCATGGGGGGTGAAGCCTTCAATATCGCTGAACAGGATGGTGACGGTGCCGTCAGGGGCCGAATGGTGGCGCAGGTCGGGTCGTTCTATGGATACTGCTAAGGCCACCGCGTCAATGGAAGTCCTGATGTCCACCGATGCTACACCTTGTAGCTCCAGCTTGCGAGCCAGGACTCGTTCCATCAAGGGCCGCATGCCCAGGTTGCTGGAGATGGCCAGGGACTCGTCTAGCAGAGCGATGGCTTTGGCGCGGTCACCCTCCGTATCGCGGACTCTTAGCACGTCGGCATAGTCACAGCAGGTCCAGGCCAGCTCGGGCCGGTAACCCCCTTTACGGCAGAAGATCAAGGCGTCGTCGAAGTGGATGATCGCCTGATCGAGCTTCCCCATGATCTGAGCCAACAGGCCCAAGAGACGGTCAGCGGAAATCACGAAAAGCGAGAATGTGTGCCGCCATGGTTTGATCGCGGCGTATTGCTTCCCGGCCAAATCGGCGTCACCCGATAGAACCGCTATCATGGCCAGACCAGCGTTAGAGTACCCGGCTGCGAGTGGAGTGGCCTGGGCATATCCCAGAACACGCTCAGCAGCATTCTTGGCGGACTCTAAATGACCCACTACCCCGGTAATCCTGCCGACTAATGGCGCTATCAACGCCATACGGCCGGAAACGGATGTATTCATGAATGCGGATTCTCTCGCTTCATCAGAAGCCTTTGACAGCAAATCCAAGTGGAGGTTGCCCTGATGATGGTCCCCTGTTTCGTGTTCAATCAGAGCTAGTTCAACCCACGAATGGAAAGGACGTGACCCTATCTCCAAAGTGCGTTGGCTAAACGACCGCGCCATCTCCCACTCTCCGGCGAGACGCAACGTCATCGCGTTCTTCCCAAAAGCGCCCTCCAGCCAGAACCGGTCACGCAACTGTTCTGCCGGCGGCAGCATCTCCGACGCATGGCGCTTGGCCGCCTCCAACTCACCTTTTTCGATCAGGCAGGTTACCACGAAGTAAAGGGCAGACACCTCCGAACGGGGATCGGGTACACGCTTGGTCAACTCGATCGCCTGGAGGCCGCTATCCAGGGCTTCGTCATATCGCATGTGATTGGAGTACACGGAAGCGAGCGCTACCAAACTTTGCAACTCCAGGGCCTCATCTCCTTCACGTCGTGAGATGACGATGGCCTGGTTCAGTGCGTCAAGGGCTTCGTCGAAGGCGGCATCTTGCAAGCCGATGAATTGCCCATAGCGTGACAGCAGCCGGCCTGACTGCAACGAATCCGCCGGGACGAGAGGTAGAGCCCGAGCGACGAGTTGCCCCAGTCCGATACGCCTCGCTGCCCCATAGTCCGGGAACTCCGCGATGGCCACTACCTGTTCCAAGTCTCCGGAATCAGCATAGTAGTCCAAAGCCCGGCGGAGGGTGGAGTATGCTTCATCGTCCAGAAGCGCCATCTGGGAACGGCCGAGACCAACCAGCAGTGCCGCCGTCTCGGCGTCAACAGGCTGCCCTTCCTTGGCGGCCAGCGCCCGCTGGAAGTGCCCCAGCGCCCTCTCGTAGGCAAAGGCAGCCAACGCGCGCTCCCCGGCCAGCAGGGAGTATCGCACCAGCTTTTCAGTGCCCAGCACCGTCTGGGCCTCGGCAAAGTGCCGGGCCAACTCCCCAGCGTGGACCCCCGCATCCTCGCCGTACAGCTCCTCCAGGGCTTGGGCAATGCGGGCGTGGAGCCGCACCCGCCGGGTGGTGGACAACTCTTGGGCCAGAGTATCCTGGACCAGGGCGTGGGTGAACTGGTAGCGGCCGACGGTCTGGGGAGGCTCCTCAATCACTCGCGCCCCCAGCGCCTCCTCCAGCACTCCCAAAAGGCGGTCGTCAGACATATCCTCGACCAGGGGCGCCAGCTGCCTGAATTCGAACTGCCGGCCGATAACCGAGGCAATGGTCAGAGTCTCGTTGCACCTTTGGGATAGCCGGTTGAGCCGCCGCCCGATCACCTCCCGCACCCCTTCGGGTATCCGAAAGCGCCACGACCCCCTCTTGCCCAACCGCTCCGGCGTAAGCTCTCCTTCCTGGACCAACAGCCGGACCACCTCGGTCACGAACAAGGGGTTGCTCTCGGTGTGGGCGTGCACCGCCTCCACCAAGCCTCCGGGAGGCGTGATCCCGGCAGCTATCTCGATAAAGCGCCCCACATCCTGCTGAGCCAAGCCCCGCAGCAGCACTCGTTGGAATAGCCGCTCCCGGTTCAGCCCGCCCAGGGTCTCAGCCAGCGGGTGCTGGCGATTAAGCTCCATGTCCCGGTAGGTGCCGATCACCAGCAGCCGGGCTCCAGCCAATTCACGAGCCAGGAACTCCAGCAATAGCAAAGAGGGCTTGTCGGCCCAATGCAGGTCGTCCAGCATCAGGACCAATGGCTGCCGCTGGCTCGCGGTCTTCAAGAAAGCCGCAATGGAGTCGAACAAGCGAAACCGTCCCTGGTCCGGCTCCAGGGCTGGTGGCCTCCCCAAGCCCGGCAGCCGCTCACTTACGTCTGAAACTATCTCGGCGATGTTGGCTGCCCCAGACCCCATCACCGACCGCACCTGCTCCGGATCCCGGTCCCGGACGTAGGACCGAATCGCCTGCACTCAGGGCCAGTAGGGAGGCGTTCCCGCCTCCTCGTAGCAGCGGCCCCACAGCACCTGGGCGCCGCGCAGTCCAGCATTGGTGGCCAGCTCCTGGGCCGTGCGGTCTTGCCGATGCCCGGCTCCCCCACCAGCATCACCAGCCGCCCCCGGCCCGACAACGCGTCTTCCAGGGCCGCCTTCAGCTCACCCATCTCCTGCTGCCGTCCCACGAAAACGCCCCCGGCCAGGCGGTCCAGAGCGTGGGTGTCATCTTGTAGGGGCGCCGCATACTGTGGCCCCTACATCTGCCCCCAGATCAATCCCCTCCAGGGCTGCGAGCACGTCAGCGGCCGACCCCGGCCGGTCCGATGGGTCTTTGGCCAAGAGCCGGAGAATCAACGCTTCAAAGGGACGCGGGCATTGTCCATTATGCCAAGTGGGGGCCACCGGGGGCGTGTTGATGTGCTGGCCAATGATGGCCACCGGATCATCTCCAAGGAACGGCGGCCTCCCGGTAATCATCTCGTACAGCATGGCCCCCAGCGAGTACAGGTCGGACTGCGGGGTCACTTCGCCGCCCATGGCCTGCTCCGGCGGCATGTACGCCACCGTGCCCACCATCATGCCCTCAGTGGTGATGCGGGAGTAGTCCAGCACCACCGCCAGGCCGAAATCGCCGATCTTGGCGGTACCGTCTGCCGTCAGCCAAATGTTCCCCGGCTTCAGGTCCCGATGGACGACTCCCCGGGAATGGGCAAACCCCAGGCCGCCGCACAGTCCTTTGGCGATGGACAGCGCCCGCTCCAGGCCGATGCGGTGATCGGGAGCGTCCCCAATAAGCCCGTCGACAGCACCACCCGGCATCAACGGCAAGATCAGGTAGGGTTGGCCCTGTTCTTCACCCAGGTCGTGGATCTGGAGGATGTTCGGGTGGTCGCCCAAACGGCCCATTGCCTGGGCTTCCCTGATAACGCGGGCCCTGGATGTCTCATCCAAACCTTCGGCCTTGATGACCGCCAGGGCCACATCGCGGTCCAGGATGCCGTCGTGGGCCCGGTACACTTTCTTCTTGCCACCCTCACCGAGAAAATCTCGGACCTGGTAGCGCCCGTTGGCGAAGGATGTGGGATGGATGGCGCCCTTCCCACTGCGCTCAGTGCCGGGAAAAGAAACCGGTTTGTCAGCCGCACCCCAGGAGGTGCCGCAGCCTCGGCAAAATCGCAGGTCCGGGGGATTGAGGTGGCCGCAGGTGGGACACGGATGCTCCGCGGCAAGGGAACTGCCGCATTGGCCGCAGAACTTCGAGTCTTCAGGGTTTTCCTGGCCGCAGGACGGGCAGAGCATCGGAGATTTCCTCTTCCTTCAATGCCCCAAGAGTTTGGATTCTCCGCGGCTTCAACCAACCGCAAACGGCGCCTGGGAGCCACACGAGGCGGCTCGAAGGTTTCCGGGCACCCGGCTGAGCACTGATGTGGGCGAGTATAGCATCACCCGTCCAAGTGTGTGAAGCGTTCGGCCCGAGGCCGCCGGCGGTGCTCGCGGGGATCGATTGCTGCTTGCCTGGCTCAGATAGACGAACAGCATCGCCACCGGAATTCGCCCGCGGGTGTTGCGGCCGGTATGCGGCTGGACACGTGGTTGGGCCAAGGGTATATTGAGGTCCGGGCAAACCGAGGGGAGGACGCCATGGCATTGTCCGATGAGGACCGGGTCCGGGAGTTGGCGCGGCTGGCCGGGATCACCATCGCGGAAGAAGAGGTGTCGGAGGTGGCCAGCCGGTTCGGCAGCCTGATGCAGGAGCTGGAGCAGCTCAAAGAGCTGGATCTATCCGGCATTCAGCCGGTGGCCATATTTCCCGAGGAGCCGTAGGCAGGTGCGGGACCGCCGGCGCCGAAACCTCCGAGATGACGCCGGCCGGGTCCGGTGTTTCCATAAAACCGGGTAGGGCAAGCCGGGTAGAGCCGAATCGGTTAATCACCGTGATTAACCATCCGCCCCAGACAACTCGAGAGCAGAACGCACCCCAAGAGGAGAAAGGATGACCGGTCAGGAGATCGCCATGCTCTCGGCGGCCGAGACTGCCTCGGCCATCCGGTCCAAGCAGGTCTCACCCGTCGAGGCAGTTCAAGCCTACCTGGAGCGCATCGACCGGTTGGATTCAAGGCTGGCCGCGTACATCACGGTATGCCGAGAGGAAGCCCTGGAGGCCGCCCGCCAGGCGGAACGGGCTCAAGCGCGGGGCGACGCCCTTGGGCCCCTGTTCGGCGTTCCCATGGCGGTAAAGGACCAGTTCTGGACCAAGGATATCCTCACCACCAACGGCTCCCTGGTCTATCGCGACTTCGTACCCGACCACGACGGCACGGTCATCGCCAAAATCAAAGAGGCCGGTGCAATCCTGTTGGGCAAGCTGAACCTCAGTGAACTGGCCATGGGAGGCACCGAACGGCCACCGTGGGGCATCCCGGCAAACCCCTGGGACCTGGAGAGGACGCCGGGTGAGTCCAGCAGCGGTTCCGGGGTGGCGCTGGCGGCCCACCTGTGCGCCGCCTCGGTGGGCGAGGACACCGGCGGCTCCGGCCGGGGCCCGGCAGCCTATTGCGGCGTCGTGGGGCTGCGGCCCACTTTCACCCGGGTGAGCCGTTTCGGTATGACTCCAATGTGCTGGTTCTTGGACTCCGCCGCTCCGATGGCCAAGACAGTTGAAGACTGCGCCTTGGTGCTCGGCGCGATCGCGGGGTTTGACCCCAAAGACCCCTACACCAGCCGAAGGCCGGTCCCCAACTATACCGCCAACCTCGATGCCGGGGTCCGGGACCTGCGGATTGGCCTGATCCGCGAGTTGCACGAGAGCGAGGACATGCACCCCGAGGTGAAGCAAGCCGTTGAGAAGTCGATGGAGGTTTTCCGGGACCTGGGAGCCCAGGTACGGGAGGTGTCGATTCCCATGGTCCCATGGGCGGGGTCCATCTTCGTTGGCATCGCGGATACCGAAGGCGCCGGGGCTCGCGACGACATACTGAGAGACCGGCCCGGCGAGCTGGACCGGGCCACCAGGACCCGGCTGCAAGCGGCGGCTCTGATGCCCGCCAAGGTGTACAACCGGGCCGCCAGGGCCCGAGTGCTGCTGCGACGCCAGTTCATGGAGGCCCTGGAGCAGGTGGATGTGCTGGTGTGCCCCACCTCACCGTACCCGGCGCCCAAGCATACCGTCCTCAGCGCCCCGTTCCAAGATGCCGAGGACGTCCGGGCCCGGTTCTTCTTCCGGCGCTCCTACACCGGGTGTTACGCCCTCACGGCGATGCCCGCCATCTCTATTCCCGGCGGCTTCACCTCGGACAACCTGCCCATTGGGCTCCAGTTGGGGGCCCGTCCCTTCGCCGAAGAGACCCTACTCCGGGCCGCCCGAGCCTACGAACAGGCAACCCCATGGCATGAGAGGACGGCACCGGCGGCATAGGCGTGCCGGTGCCTGGAAAACCCGGCTCCTCAGTACGCTGGTGCTCAAGCCTTCGATCTCAACGGGAGGGTGGATCCCATGCTAACTGTTCCCGCTGGCCCCGACGTGGAACTACATTACTACGAGGACGACTTCACCGACCCGTGGCGCTCCGCTCCCGCCATGCTGCTTCAACACGGCTTCTCCCGGAACGGGCGTTTCTGGTACAACTGGGTGCCGTTGCTGGCCCGGGAGTTTAAGCTTCTCCGCCCGGATATGCGGGGCATGGGCCGGTCCGCCATGGACGATGCCAAGTACGAGCCGTCGCTGGACACCTTTGCCGATGACGTCCGGCGTATCCTGGACCAGGCCGGGATCGAAAGGGTGGTGTTCGTGGGGGAGTCGTTCGGCGGCATCATCGGTTTGAAATTCGCCCACGCTTACCCGGACCGGGTCCGGGCGCTGGTCCTGTGCAACACGCCCTGCCGCCTGCCCCACGCCTACCTGCGCCGCCGCTTCTCGGCGGGCGGCGACTGGGACGAGACGATGCGCCGGGGCATCGGAGCTTGGTCCACCTCGACCATCGACATGCGGCTGGACACGAGGGTTGCGCCCCAGGGCCTGGTGGACTGGTACATCGCCGAGATGGATCGAACCTCTCCGGTCATCGGCTTGAAGCTCCAGGCCCATCTGGACACCCTCGACTTCAGCCCGCACCTGAAAGAGGTCGCCGCCCCGGTCCTACTGCTGGTAGGGGAGGAGTCCCCCACTTCCACCTTGGAGCAACAGCGTTTTATGGCGGAACAGCTACCCAACTGCCGCCTGGAAGTCTACCCAGGGTTCGGCCACGGTATCAACGCCATCCACCCGGAATGGTGCGTACAGCGGGTGCGGGAGTTCCTGGACCTTAAAACTTGACCCTCCGTCCACCTACCGGCCTAAAAGCAATGTGAGGGGCCAAGCCCCTCACCTAATGAGCGCTCATTATTCGCGGCGTCCGTCGGCGTCCACCCCCGGCGAACGCCGCGCCCCCTTCGGTCTTCCCTGGTTAGGAAGCAGAAAAGGCGGCCCGGGTTACCGTTGTTGCCTCAGCTCTTCGGCCAGGCGTTCCAGCAGTTCCCGGTCCAAACCCAGCTCGGCCGCCCGGGTCAGGTCCTGCCCGGCTTCGGCGTCTCTACCCAGCCTGGTAAAGGCCAGGCCTCTGCTGGCGTAGGCATCGGCGTATTCCTCTTCCAGGCTAATGGCTTCGGTGAAATCTGCCAGACCGAGATCAATCTCGCCCAACTCTACCTGAGCCGAGCCACGGTTGAAGTGGGCGCCGGCATCTTCGGAGTCCAAGAAGATCGCATCACCGAAATCTCTGATGGCACGCTCAAACTGCCCAATCCGATAATACGCCGCGCCGCGGTTGTTGTAGGCGTCGCCATAATCCACGTCGAAAAGAACGGCTTGATTATAATCTTCGATGGCCCGGTCGGTCTCACCTAGCTGCAGATAAGCCGTGCCCCTGTTGTTGTAGGCTTCGACATATTCATCATCGAGAACGATGGCCTGGTTATAATCCAGCACCGCCCGGTCGAGATCACCCATGTAGAAATAGGCCGCGCCCCGATTGTTGTAAGCTTCGGTATATTCGGGAAACAGTGCGATCGCCTGGTCGTATTCGGCGATGGCCTCCCCGAGTTTCCCCTCCTCCCGAAGTTCCATCCCCGCGTCCGAATGCGCTTGAGCCTCGGCGGGCGGAGAGGGGGTGGGGGTAGGAGTAGGAGGTAAAGGCTTCGACGTTGGCTCCGGAGTAGGACTGGATAAAGGATCGGGAATAGCAGTCGGACTAGGGGTCGCGGTCGCCCCCCCACCGCAAGCCAGTATCAAGACCGTGAGCACGCAGAGGCCCGCAAGAGTTTTCCGTAGTTTCATTCAAGCCACCAGAAGTTGGGATAGTGCGTCTGGATGCCGGAACTATCTCACCAGCAGGAGAGTGGGGCCGGAGTCGTGACTCACTCCCGGGCGGGACGTGGCGGCAGTTCCGGAAACCGGCAGCGGGATTTCCGGACCGGCGTACCAGGTCTCATCGGCCAGGCTCACCCGGATCGGCTACCTGAGTGAGGGCCGCCGGCGGCCGGCACCGGCCCCAGATTCCGGCGGGGGTTTATCTAAACGATCGTTCCCCTTGCTCCCGTCTAAATTCACACCGAGGCATCCTCAGGATTCTTTGTTCAAGTTGGAAAGGAACTCTTGGTTGTTACCCGATTTAGACAGGCGCTCCAAGACCCGCTCGGTGGCGGTGGCCGACCCATCGTTTGAGATGAGGCTGATCATCCGGCGCAGCAGCCAGATCTGCTTCAAGGTCTCCTCGCTGAACAGCAACTCCTCCCGGCGCGTGCCACTGCGAACTATATCGATGGCGGGGAAGTAGCGCCGCTCCGCCAGCCGGCGGTCCAGGTGAAGCTCCATGTTTCCGGTGCCCTTGAACTCCTCGTAGATAACCTCGTCCATCCGGCTGCCGGTGTCCACCAGACAGGTGGCGATGATGGTCAAACTCCCACCTTCTTCGATATTGCGGGCGGCGCCGAAGAACTTCTTGGGCGGATAGAGGGCCACCGGATCGATGCCCCCGGAGAGGGTGCGGCCGCTGGAAGGAACTGCCAGGTTGTAGGCCCGGGTGAGCCGGGTGATGCTGTCCAGCAATATCACCACATCCCGTCCGAACTCAACCTGACGCTTGGCCCGTTCCAGGGCCAGTTCCGCCACACGGCATTGCTCTTCCACCGAGTCGTCGAAGGTGGAGGCGAATACCTCTCCAGTCACCGCCCGGCGCATGTCGGTAACCTCTTCCGGCCGTTCGCCGATCAGAGCGACCATGAGCAGCAGTTCCGGGGCGTTAACCGTGACGCCATGGGCGATCTGTTTGAGTATGGTGGTCTTGCCGGCTTTGGGGGGAGAGACGATGAGGCCGCGCTGTCCCATGCCGATGGGAGCGAACAGGTCGATCATCCGGGTGGACAGGTTGCTGGAATCGGTCTCCAGAATCACCTGCGTTTCCGGGAAGATCGGGGTCATCAGTTCGAACTGGGCCCGGTACCGGCTATTGACCTGTTCGGGGTCCACACTGTTGATCTTTTCCACTCGAACCAGGCCGAAATACCGTTCTCCTTCCTTGGGGGGGCGCACCTGACCCGTGACAGTGTCGCCGGTCCGCAAGCCAAAACGGCGGATCTGAGACTGAGAGATGTACACGTCGCCGGCGGTGCCCGGTGTGGCGATCTGACGGAGAAAGCCGTAGCCTTCGTCCATGATCTCCAAGATGCCAGAGGCGATCAGGGCCTGTTGGGCGGAGGCAAACTGGAACAGCCGGATGAGCACTTCTTCGCGGCGTGAGTTCACCAGGGCCGCGGCCTCGGCCAGCCCCATGTCCTCGGCCAGGGCGAGGAGTTCATCCTTGCTCTTGGCCCCCAACTCTGCCACTTCCAAAACTCGTTGTGTCGTCGCCATGCTCACCTCGTCGTGATCTCGGAAATCAATCACCTGGCGTCGCGCCTGAAGGAGGCTGGGTTACCTCCTCTCGCGGTGGAATAGCGACAGAAGGTTCAGGCCGCCGGTGTAGTCCGATGCTATTTAATGTGGAAACTATGAAGAGAAATCGTGTATTTCATTACCAGAGGGGGTCGGTCACCTTTATCCAACTCAGGAACTACCGGCCTTTTCCCAGTCAGCCTGGAATCGGGCCAGGCCTGCATCCGTGAGAGGATGCTGGACCATTTGCAGAAGGATCTTGTAGGGGATGGTCGCGATGTGCGCTCCGGCCTGGGCCGCCAGGTGGCAGTGAAGGGCGTGCCGGATCGAGGCCGCCAACACCTGGGTCTTTATGCCGTATTTCTGGTAGATGCGGACTATCTCTTCCACCAGGTCCATCCCCCGGTGACCTATGTCATCCAGCCGTCCCACGAAGGGGCTGACCGCCGTCGATCCCGCTTGGGCGCCCAGCAAGGCCTGGTTGATCGAAAAGCACAGGGTCTGGTTGATCTTGATGTCCTCACGGGCCAAAATGGATATGGCCTCGAACCCGGCAGCCGTGCTTGGTATCTTCACCCACGCCTGGCGTATCCATCCGGCGATCTCCCTCCCCTCGGCCACCATTCCCGCAGCGTCCTGGCTGACCACCTCCACTGAGATGGGGCCATCCACGATGCCGGCGATTACCCGGACGGCGTCTTTGTAGCTTTCCCGGTCTCCTATGCCCTCACTAGCCGCCAGAGAAGGGTTAGTGGTCACGCCGCTGATCACCCCGAGCCGGGCGCCATCCCGGATCTCCTGAATGTTTGCTGTATCCAGAAATAGTCTCACGTCGTTACCATGCCGCCAGAAAGTTTCGCCTAAAACCGCGGCGGGCCTGCGACCGGGAGCCGGAGTTACCGGGGCTACCCCGGTACTCCCATCCGGTGGTTACCGGGCCGTACCTCGTGGTTAACCTACGCGCAGAATCCAAGAGCCCCGAATTCATCGATGATTCCTTTGACCCCGCCCTCCGCTCAGTTCCCGCTGTCCAGGGGTAACGGCCGTTGCCCCCCTTCCCGGATGGTCTTTCCGGCAGCGCCCACGAATTCGGCAAACAGCGGATGCGGCCGAGTGGGCCGGGAGAGGAACTCCGGATGAAACTGGACGCCAACCATGAACGGGTGGCCGCTGACCTCCCCGGTCTCAACCAAATTGCCATCGGGGGAGATGCCGCCGACTACCAATCCAGAGTTCTGCAACACCTCCCGGTAGGTGTTGTTCAACTCGAAACGATGCCGGTGGCGCTCGGTGACCTGATGGGTCTTATAGGCGGCCATGGTCCAAGTGTCCTCTTGAGGAAGGCACGGATAGGCGCCAAGCCGCATGGTGCCGCCCATTGAGGTCACCGCTCGCTGCGACTCCATGATGTGGATCACCGGGTGGGGAGTGTCGGGGTCCAACTCAGAGGAGTTGGCGCCAGCCAAGCCCAGAACATTGCGGGCCCACTCAATGACCATTACCTGAAGACCCAGGCAAAGGCCCAAATAGGGCACCTGATGCTCCCGAGCGTACCGGACCGTCTCCACCATGCCCTCCACTCCACGAGGGCCGAAGCCGCCGGGTACGACGATGCCGCAAGCGGACGACAGCAGACTCTCCGGCCCCAACCGTTCTATGTCCTCGGAATGGACCCATTGAATCTCCACCTCTCGTCCGTGGGCCAGTCCGGCGTGCCGGAGGGCCTCCTTGACGGAGATGTAAGAGTCGGGATACTCCACGTACTTGCCGACCAGGGCGATGGTCACCGTTTCAGTCAAACCCTTCATCCGGTCTACCATGGCCGCCCAGTCTGCCATGTCCCGGGGAAGTGCCGAGATCTCCAACTCCCTCAGGAGGATTTCGCCAAGGCCTGCTTCTTCGAGAATCAGGGGGACCTCGTAAACGTTGTCCACGGTGGTCAAAGGTATCACCGCGTTGCCGGGTACATCACAAAAGGACGAGATCTTGTCCCGAATCGAATCCGGCACCGGATAGTCGCTCCGGCAGATGATGGCGTCGGGCTGAATGCCGATACTCCTCAACTCTTTCACGCTGTGCTGGGTGGGCTTGGTCTTTAGTTCCTTGGCCGCCGCCAGGTAAGGAAGCAAGGTGACGTGAACGTAGAATACGTTGTTCCTACCCACATCATTCCGTATCTGCCGTATAGCTTCCAAGAAGGGCAACCCTTCAATGTCGCCTACGGTTCCCCCTACTTCCACCACGACCACGTCGACCTGGGTCTCTTCGGCCAGAGCGATGATCTTTACCTTGATTTCACTGGTGACGTGCGGGACCGTCTGTATGGTGCCGCCCAGATAATCGCCCTTCCGCTCCTTGGCGATGAGACTCAGATACACTTGCCCAGCGGTAAGGTTGGAGGAACGGGTGAGTTCTATGTCGATGAACCGCTCGTAGTGGCCCAGGTCAAGGTCAGTCTCTCCGCCGTCATGAGTGACGAAGACCTCACCATGCTGGTACGGGGACATGGTGCCAGGGTCAACATTCAAGTACGGGTCCAGCTTCATTACGGAGACGGATAACCCGCGGCTTTTCAGGATGCGTCCGATGGAGGCGACGCATATCCCCTTGCCGATTGAACTGACCACTCCCCCGGTGACGAAAATAAACTTAGTGGGCATGCTCCTACGCTAGAGCAACATATCGGGGAGGCGCCTCTGCAAGCCCAACACAAATGATTACGGCGAAGAGTTGGTTGGTCGAGAAGGGAGGCGCACCAAAAAAGACGTGGACACTTGTAGGTACACCAAACCCTATTATAGATAACGTCTCGCATTAGTGTCAAGCAATTGCGAGGCCGGTTCCACCCAGTCTACCGCCGCTATCCGTCGAAAATCTCCATCATTCCACGCACCCAAAAGCCGCCGGGGCTATCAGCTCACCGCGGCAGGAAACCCTCATCACGCTCCACGATCCAGCCGAGTTCGACCTGGCGCTCCAGCGGTACGGCCGACGGTGGCCCGCCGCCCACCGGACTTTCTCCCGTAACCCCTTCCCGGTGCAGCTCCGAGATGTCACTCTCGGTGCGGCCCAAAACCTCGTGTAGAACGTAGCTGTTGGCCTCTCCCATGCGGGGAGCCGGCCCTCGAATGCACAGGTTGTTCTCCGACAATTTCCAGCCCCGGCCGATGTATTCCCGCCGGCCCAGCCCGGTTTCCCGGGAATGCTGAACGCTCTCGAAAAAGCCTCTTTCGTGGAACTGGGGGTCGGCCAGCAGTTGACGAGCGTTAAGGACCGGACCGGCCGGCACGCCCACGGCCTGAAGCCGGTCCATCAAGGGGTACTGTCCCTGAGTGGATGTCCACCCGGCGATGATGTCGTCCAACTCGTCCTGGTGCCGGCGGCGAGTCAACGGATCGGAGAAGCGCGGGTCATCGGCCAGATGAATCCCGCTCTGGTCCAAAACCCGGCAGAGTGCGCTCCAGTCCGCGTCATCCCGCACCGCCAGCGTTACCCAACTGTCGGCGCCCTCGCAGGGGTAGCAACCGTGGGGGCACATGGTCTGGTGGCGGTTCCCCAACCGCCGGGTCCGCCGTCCGTTGAAAGCGAAATCCAGCAGTCCTTCGCCCACGAAGGATACCCCCACCTGGTACATGGCCAGATCGACCCACATCCCCCGGCCGGTGCGGGCCCGGTGCAGGAGGCAGGCCATCACCGCGCCCAGCGCCGTCCAGGTCGCCAGGAAATCGGTGTATGAGTTGCCCATCTTGTTCGGCAGATGCCCGGCGACCCGGCGCCCTTCGGCATCGGCTTCCAGATACCCCATGAAGGCGCCGGTGCCGTGGGTTGGCTCCAGCGCCGAGGCCATGGCCCCGTAGTTGGTCCAGGGCCCGCTGTGGCCGTACCCCGTGTTGGAGACCATTATCAGGTCCGGTTTGTGGGCCCTGAGGTTGGGATAGTCAAGCTCAAACCGGGCCATCACCCGGGGGGTAAAGTTCTCCAACACCACGTCGCAAACGGCAACCAGCTCCTTTACGACGGCCCTCGCCGACTCGGAACGCAGGTCAAGCGTCAGGCTGCGCTTGCCGCGGTTGAGGGTCTGAAAGGTGCCGCCCCGCTCGAAATACAGTTCGCCGGGGTCATTGCCGGGAAAGGGGCCGGTGGCTTGCCGCGTCGATTCCATGAACTGAGAGTGGTGGGTGTCCACCTTGATGACCTCGGCGCCCAGGTCGGCCAGGTAGGCGCCGGCGTAGGGCATGGCGAAGACCCGGCTCAAGTCCAGCACGCGGATTCCGTGTAGGGGTAGAGCAGGCATACGGCTAGATCACCCCCAGGGCCCGAAGACTCACCAGGTCCCCGGGTGTGTAGCCCAGCTCTTCGCAATATACTTCGGCGTTATGCTGCCCCAGGAGGGGGGCCGGCATCCGAATCTGAAAGTCCCCTTCCGAAAGTTTTGGGGCCATGCCCGGATACTCGGCGCGGCCCGCTACCGGGTGTTCGGACTCCACGAAGAAGCCCCGTTCCCGTAGGTGGGGGCAATGGAACAGGTCTCCGGCGTCCTGGGCCATGCCGAAGACCAGACGCCGCTCCCCGGAAGCCTGGAAGAGCGGCTTGCGGTCCCAATTGGCCAGGCCCTTGATCAGCAACTGCTTCAGCTCTTCGCCATGTTCGATGCGGCCCGCCCCGGTGGCGAACCGCTCGTCGTGCAGCTCCTCCAGGCCGATCAGATCGGCCACCACGGACCACGGTTGGGAGCCCTGGACCGAGGGCACCGCATACCCGTCGCGGGCCGGCACCAACTCCTCGAAACCGGATCCCCTGACCTGGCGGCGGCCCTTGATGGCGCCCAGATAGGTGTAGTAGGGCACCGCCTGCACCAGATGAGCAGCCAGGCACTCCGCCACCGATACGTCAACCTGCTGGCCGCTGCCAGTGGTAAGGCGTTGGAAGAGGGCCACCAGCGTGGCCGCAGCCGCGTTGGCCCCGGCCACGTAGAGGGACTGGTCGAGGGCGTTGTGGAGCGGCTCCCGGTCCGAATCTCCCGAGTGGTACATGAGGCCGCTGAGGGCGCAGGTCACGATGTCCGTCGACGCCAGGTCCCGGTACGGCCCGGTCTGTCCAAAAGGCGTTATGGAGGTAGCCACCAGGGCAGGGTTGACCCTTTCCAGATCCGGGTAGCCCAAGCTCAGGGCCTCGGCCTCCGCCGGGGAGAAACTCTCCACCAGGACGTCCGCGCTCTGTAGCAGCGAGTTGAGGATGCCCCGGCCCGTCGCGGAGCCGAAGTCCAGGGTAACGCCACGCTTGTTGGTGTTATTGTAGAGAAACGGGACGCTCTTCTCCGGGTGAGGGTCATCGCCCACGAATGGCCCGGCCCGGCGGGCCACGTCGCCGGCGGCCGGTGGCTCTACCTTGATGACATCGGCCCCATAGTCGGCCAGGAGCTTGGCGCAGAAGGGGCCGGCGACGTGACTGCCCAGGTCCAGAACTCGTAAGCCCGCCAGCAAGCCTTCTGGCATTATTCCTCAGCCTCCCAG
>JASMCQ010000013.1 GCA_030753265.1 Dehalococcoidia bacterium | reverse complement strand
GGAAACCTCGCGCAAGGGCCTCATTACTATCTGGCGCTCCCGCTTGGTGGTCAGCAGACGCATCAAGGGCGGCTGGATGAACGCCACACTGGCCATGTAGGAGTAGGCGACTATGGCGGTGCGGCCCAGCAGGTGAGGCGCCAGGATCGCCGAGGCGAAGATGGTGGTCGGACCGTCGGCCCCGCCGATGATCCCGATTGCGCCGGCCTCCTTGATGGAGAATTCGAGGCCCAGCCCCGGCGCCAGTTCAATTGCCAGTGCACCCCAAAAGGCTACAAAGATGCCCACCTGCGCCGCCGCACCCAGAAGCAACGTCTTGGGGTTGGCGAGGAAAGGGCCAAAGTCGGTCATGGCGCCCAGGCCCAGGAAGATCAGGGGCGGCAGGATGTTCCAGAAGGACAGGGCGAAGTGGAAGGTCAGACCGAGGATACCCGACTCCTGGAGCGCCCCCGGAGCCAGGGGATCGCCGGCCGCCAACTGGGTGAGCGCGTTGAGGGGCAGATTGCTCAATATGATCCCCAATCCGATGGGGAACAGGACGTAGGGCTCCGTTTTCCTGGCCACTGCAATGTAGATGAAACCCAAGCCCAGGGCAATCAGCAGGAGGTTGCCCCATTCCAAATGGTAGAGGCCGGTCTCAGTCAGGTATTGGTTGAGATCTGGCAAGCTCTCCTCTCTCGACTACGCGGAGGTATCTTGAGGTGCAGGCAGATGGCTCGTGGCCTCGTCCTCGGCCAGGGCCGCGCTCACGGCTATTGCCGCGGCCAGCGCCCTGTTGCGCCGGGCGCCGGCCGCTTCCGCGGCGGCCAGGGCCCCGGTCCTTCTCTGAACGAAGGGTATCCCGGAGACCCACTTCATCGCCAGGATCAGCATCATCAAAAGGACCAGGATCAGGAAGGTGGTCCCTACCCCTGCCACGGTGAGTTCCAGGGCCTCTTCCAATTCGGCGCTGCTCACAGACGATTCACCTCTTCTTTTCACACAAGGCCGGAAGCTCGGACGCCAAACCGGGCGCCAAACGGTCGATTGTATAGTATGCTCCCGGAGGTGATGCTACAATACCCATACTTCAGGGAAAAGTCACCGCTAGCATTCCTCGGAGGGTTCCTATCATGCCTGGAACGATTGACTTGAACTGCGACATGGGCGAGAGTTTCGGCGCTTATAAACTGGGCCACGATGAAGAGGTGATCAAGTACATCACCTCGGCCAACGTCGCCTGCGGCTTCCACGCCAGTGACCCCACCTGGATGCGCTGGACGGTCCAGCTGGCGGAGGAGCACGGGGTAGCAATTGGGGCGCACCCCGGCTTCCCCGACCTACAAGGCTTTGGCCGGCGCAACATGGTGGTTTCCCCCGAAGAAGCCAAGAACGACGTGATCTACCAGATCGGCGCCCTGGCCGCATTCACCAAGACCAAGAAACTCCAGCACGTCAAACCCCACGGCGCCATGTACAACATGGCTGCCGGTGGCGGAGACCTGGCCAGGGCGATCTGCGAGGCCGTGCTGGAGGTGGACCCGGAGATGATCCTGGTGGTCCTGACCGGTACGCCCTGGGCTGACCTGGCCGAGGAGATGGGCCTGCGGGTGGCGCTGGAGGCCTTCGCCGACCGGGCACTGAACCCCGACGGGACCCTGGTCCCCCGTTCATTACCGGGCTCTGTTATCCACGACCCGGAGGAGTTGGTGGCCCGGAGCATCAAGATGATCACCGAAGGGAAAGCCACCGCCATCAGCGGCGAGGAAATCTCCGTCCGGGCCGACACCCTCTGCCTTCACGGCGACACTCCCGGCGCCGTGCAACTGGCCGCCGACCTCAGGTCCAAGCTGGTGGCCGCGGGCGTCGAGATCACCCCATTGAGTCAGTTGGTATAGCGAGGTCTGGTTCTCACACCCCGATGTACCAGCGCGCCAGATTCCTCCCCGCCGGCGACAAGGCCCTTGTGGTTGAACTGGGGGATTCCATCACCCCCGAGATCAACCGGAAGGTCCGCGACCTGCTGGCAGCCATCGAAAACCAGGGGATACCGGGGCTCGTGGACCTGGTACCTTCCTATCGCTCGCTGCTGGTCTACTACGATCCCCTGTGTTTGAGCCTCCCGGAGCTGGAGGAGCTGCTGAGTGCCCTGGAGCAGAACCTGGACCAGGCCGATCTGAAGGCGCCAAGGGTGGTGGAGATTCCGACCCTGTACGGCGGTGAGTACGGCCCCGATATTGGCCAGGTGGCGAAACACAATGGGCTGGCGCTGGAAGAGGTCATCCGGATTCACTCAGGCGCTGAATACCTGGTGTACATGATGGGCTTCACTCCCGGCTTCCCATATATGGGCGGCATGTCGGAGAGGATCGCCACTCCCCGGCTCCAGACGCCCCGGACCGCCATCCCGGCCGGTTCTGTGGGCATTGCGGAACAACAGACGGGCGTTTACCCCATCGAAAGCCCCGGCGGATGGCAGCTCATCGGCCGGACGCCGGTGCAACTCTTCGATCCCCAGCGGGAACCGCCGGTAGCGGTGACAGTCGGGGACTACATCCGGTTCGCTCCTATCACGGAGGAGGCCTACCATGACATCCAGCGGCAGGTCCGGACGGGGAGTTACCAGCTCACGACCCGAGACAGGCGGTAGTTGAGCCATGGACGTCGTCGAAGTTCTAGACGGGGGTTTCTTTACCACCGTGCAGGATCTTGGGCGGTACGGCTACCAGCGGTACGGAGTGCCCGTCGCCGGCGCCCTCGACCAGTTCGCGCTACGGGTCGCCAATGTGCTGGTGAGTAACCAGGAAGGAGACGCCGGCCTGGAGATCACGCTGGTGGGGCCTCGCCTCCGGTTCCTGGCCGACACGGTCATCGCCATCACCGGCGCCGGCCTGGACCCCCGGCTCGATGATGCTCCGGTAGCCATGTGGCAGGCCATTACCATGCCCCAGGGTGGCACCCTCTCCTTCGGCAGCGCCCAGGACGGTATGCGAGCCTACCTGGCCGTCGCCGGCGGCATCGACGTTCCCCAGGTGTTGGGCAGCCGCTCCACTTACACCCGTTCCCGCCTCGGCGGCCTAGAAGGACGGGCCCTGGCGCCGGGAGACCGGCTGGCCGCCCTCGGTGAGGAGCCCGCCGCTCGAGTGGAAGGCCGGAAGCTGCCCCGGGAGCAGATTCCCGCCTACGGGCAAAGTCACGTGCTGCGGGTGGTGCTGGGTCCCCAGGACGACGCCTTCAGCCAGGAAGGCCTCCGGACCTTTCTCTCAGCCGCCTACACGGTCACGCCCCAGTCCGATCGCATCGGGTACCGGCACGAGGGGCCCCCGATCCAGCACAAGGAAGGCGCTGACATCGTCTCCGATGGGATTCCCTTTGGCGCGGTGCAGGTGACGGGAGACGGGATGCCTATCTTGCTCCTGGCGGATCGTGGGACAACAGGGGGCTACACCAAGATCGCCACCGTCATCAGCGTTGACCTCGGCACCGTGGCCCAGGCCAGTCCCGGCGATACCATGTCCTTCCGGCCGGTGACCGTGGAGGTCGCGCACCAGGCTCTGAGGCAGCAGGAAGATGCGATCCAGCAGCTCATAAACACGCCGGCCACCGTGTTTGCCCGCCGGCGGTTTCGGGCGACGGTGAACGGTGATACCCACGACGTTGTCACCGCATTGGAAGAGGCCATCCCTCGCCCACCATGCCCGGATACCGACGCCGCGCCACCTCGCCGGATTGTCCGCGCCACTGTGGACGGCGAGACGCACACCTTTGAGGTGGAGGTCAGGGGCTTCGGCAGCCAGTGAGGCTTGGAAGCCGTCAACCAATGGGCGGGTCAGGAAGCCATCAAAACCGCGTTGCCTCGCTGGAGAAGGCCCTGGCAACAAGGAGATAGCCTTCTGGCTAGTCTAGCGTCTCGTAAATGGCATGGTAGCCGGCCCGTCATCCCGGCGAAGGCCGGGATCCAGCCAGCGCTTCCCTGGGTTCCGGCACCGATGCTGTCGGGAACGAATGCGCATTGGGAATTCTTACAATTTCTCCGAGGTAAGGTTGATCACGAGACAGTGCGTTAGTACTTCCTTAGTCGATGTTCGGCGTTACAAATACCTTTAGATGATCGGCATCACACTTACCGTTCGTGGTGAGCTTGTCGAACCACCGGCCTCACGCCCTTCGACAAGCTCAGGGTGACACGAAATATCAGAGCTGCCGCCTCGATGCTCCGGACTCGGATGATGGAGAAGTTTGGGGCTCCCGAGACCTCCACCCTTTCAAGTTATTTTGCCCCCGATTGTGTCCCATTCGCTGATTGTCTACATCGGA
>JASMCQ010000012.1:47500-86104 GCA_030753265.1 Dehalococcoidia bacterium | reverse complement strand
GCGGAAGCTGTCGCTGAAGAGGCCCCGGCCGAAGTAGAGGAGCCGGTGGCGGAAGTGGCGGTTGTCGAAGAAGAAGCTCCGGCGGAAGCTGTCGCTGAAGAGGCCCCGGCCGAAGTAGAGGAGCCGGTGGCGGAAGCTGCGGTTGTTGAAGAAGAAGCCCCGGCGGAAGCGGATGCGGCGGCCGAGGAACCGGCTGACGAGACCAAACCGGATGGCAGCCTGGGCTAAGGGGGGCGCTTGAACAAGATAATCGTCATCGGCAACCTAGGCAGAGACCCGGAGATGCGGTACACTCCGTCGGGCCAGGCAGTTACGTCGTTTAGCGTGGCCTCCACGCGGCGCTATACCACCTCCTCAGGGGAGCGGCGAGACGAAACCGAGTGGTTCAACGTCAGCGCCTGGGGCAAGCTGGCCGAGTTGTGTAATCAATGGCTGACCAAGGGACGTCAGGTGTACGTGGAGGGGAGACTGCACAGCCGCAGCTTTGAAGGCCGTGACGGGCTGATGCGTTTTGTGAACGAGATCAACCTGACCGATGTACAGTTCTTGAGCCGCGGGGCGGGCGGTGGCGACGAGGCGTCCGCATACGGGGCAGATAACGATATTGAGGAGGCAAGTCCGGCAGGTGACGCCGTTGACGACCTTCCGTTCTAACCTAACCTTTCAACTCCAACCTTCAAGTTCCGTCGGAGGACCGCAGCAAGTATGACATCATATGCATCGCGAGGACCAGGTGGTCAAGGCGGCCGGCCAGGGGGCCGGCCAGGTGGGCGTCCGGGAGGGCGTCCCAGAGGCCGGTACGCTCCTCGCCGGCGGGTCTGCGCTTTTTGTGTCGAACACGTGAAGCTGATTGATTACAAGAACGTCGATCAAATGCGCCGGTACCTCTCGGACCGGGCCAAGATAGAACCGCGCCGCAAGACCGGCGTGTGCGCCAAGCACCAACGGACACTGAGGCTCGCGATTCACAGGGCACGGTACCTAGCATTGGTTCCCTTCGTGGCGTTCCACTCCGGGGCCAGCGGACTCCGCCGCTAATACCTGCACCTCCGGGCCCACTGTGATCATCATATTGTCTGGCATGATCCAGCCACGCCGGTCCCTCGCGGTTGGATCTGCTCGTATCTGAAAACCCTGAGGCTTGATCATGGCTTTCCCCAGGAACCCCAGTGATGCTGGGCAAATCCCTCCGTCCGAGAGCCGGCGCCGAGCGCGAGGGCGCCGAGCCCGCCAGGAGGAGAACCCGCGCGCAAAAGCCCGATCTGGGAAAGAGTACACGCACCAGCGGCTGGCCTGGGCGATTGGGACCGCCCTGATACTGGTACTCGCAGGGATTCTCCTCGCAGGTTACTACCAGAAGTTCTACCACCCACCACGGGTTTGGGCCGGCGAAGTGCGGGACGTGGAGTTCACCATGGGAGATCTGGTGGACCGCATCCGGGTTCTTCAGGGCCTGAGTGGCAGCGTGGACCTGAGCGTGGTTCCGTTCGAGTATCTCCAGGAGCTGCTCAACGCCGAGATTCTTCGCCAGGCCGCTCCGGGCCTGGGCATCACAATCACCGATGAAGATATCGACGGGGCCCTGCGCAGCCGTTTCTACCCCCAAGTGCCCGAAGGGCAAGAGACAGACCCCGGCCAATTGGACCGGGAGTTTGACAACAACTATGAAATCTACTTGGCCCGTACCGGCCTGTCACGAAAGGTACACCGGGAGACGCTGGAAGAGCAGCTACAGCTAAGGTTCCTCTATGCTATCTTGGGGTTGGGCATCGAGGATACCCTTGAGCAGGTGGAAGTCGAGTGGATTCGTACGGAACTCACCAGCGAGATAGATGTCTCCGCGGTCAGGGAAAGGCTGAATTCCGAGAGCTTCGCCGCGGTAGCCGATGAGGTGGGCATGCCCGCTGGCTTCGCCGGCCCAGGTGGGTACGTTGGCTGGATACCTATGGGTGCCTTCCCGAGTATGGACGGGATGCTTTTCGGAGATGAAGAGAGCGGCGAAGAGCCCCTGCCCGTGGGGGAAATTGCCAACCCCATATTCCTATCTGAGGGAGTGCACATTATCCACAAGCTTTCCGGCCCGGAGACGCGGGAGTTGAGCGATGTCATGCGGACAAAGCTCAACAACGAGTTGTTGGTCGAGTGGAAGAACAACCAACTCAAACGCGGGGCCAGTGAAGGCTGGCTGAAAATGAACTTCGACAGCGACCTTTACGCTTGGGTCGCCGACCAGGTTGCCGTCAGCGCGCCCCGCAACCAACCGGAAGAGAGGTAACCGGCCGGTGGGCGTTCCAGGTGAAGTTAACGTCGGCCTGATGGGCCTGGGTGTGGTCGGGGGCGGGGTGGCGGCCGCACTGCTGGAGCGGCCGGAGACTTTATGCGGGAAAATCGGCCGTCCCGTGAAGCTGAAGAAGGTCTTGGTGAGAGACCTCGCCAAGCCCCGGAACTCCAATCTTCCCTCGAGCCTGCTCACCACCGATCCCGAAGAGATTCTCAGCGACCCGGACATCCATGTCTTGGTCGAGGTCATCGGCGGCACCCAGCCCGCGGCGGACTATCTCGAGGCCGGCCTTTCCGCCGGCAAACACGTCGTCACCGCGAACAAAGAGGTGATGGCCAAGAACGGCCCGGAGCTGCTCTCTCTGGCGCGCCGGAACCGGGTGAACCTGCTTTTCGAGGCGAGCGTCGGTGGTGGGATACCCATCATCGGCTGCTTGATGAACGAACTGGTGGCCAACGACATCCACTCAGTCCGTGGCATCATCAACGGCACCACCAACTACATCCTCACTCGCATGGCCCACCATGGCACCGATTTCAGCCAAGCCCTCAAAGAAGCCCAGGAACGCGGCTACGCCGAAGCGGACCCGACCAACGATGTCGAAGGCATCGACGCGGTCTACAAGCTGGCGATTCTGGCGTCCCTGGCCTTTCACCACCCGTTCAACCCCGAGGACGTTTACCGGCAGGGCATATCGAGCCTGGAATCCCAGGATTTCCGCTACGCCCAGGAACTGGGGTACGCCATCAAGTCGCTGGCCATCGCGACGTTGGAAGACGGCGTCATCCAGGCGAGGGTTTACCCGGCGCTGGTCCCCGTGGACAACATGCTCGCCAAGGTCGACGGAGTGTACAACGCGGTGGAAGTGGAAGGCAGCCTCTGCGGAAAAGTCCTTTTCCATGGCATGGGCGCGGGCCGGGAGCCGACGACGAGCGCGGTGGTGGGGGACGTGATCGAGGTTGCCCGGAGGCTGACCCTGCAGCCGGGTTCGCCCGCTGACGGGTCTCCGGGGACCGGGGAGGAAGCTTCGCTTCGCACGCCGGGCCCCACCGAGGATGGTGCGGCGCGGACTGTCGAGTCGATAGACGGCTTGATGCTCAAGTATTATCTCAGATTAAAGGTTGCCGACCAGCCCGGAGTGTTGGCCCAAATTGCCCACATACTGGGAGACGGAGAGATCAGCATGGCCTCCGTCATTCAGAAGGATACCAATCTTGCGGAGCAGACGGCTGAGATCGTTATCACCACTCATCCGGCCAGGGAAGCCTCGGTCCAGGCGTCCCTTCGGTCGATGGCGAACCTGGAAGTCGTTCGAGGGGTGAAAAGCCTTCTCCGGATCGAAGAATAACCAGCACGCCGTTCCCGATTGGCCGGGTCCATCCGCCCGGAATGGGGAAGAGGCGGCGGTGGGAACCTACCTGA
Source organism: Dehalococcoidia bacterium (assembly GCA_030753265.1). The sequence goes on along the minus strand of JASMCQ010000012.1, from coordinate 82,401 downwards.
CGGGAAGCATATGGGTGTCGGGGTCCTACGGAACTACAGAGACCTCCTTCCGGTGACGGAGACCACCCCAATGATCACATTGGGGGAGGGGGATACTCCGCTGGTCAAGTCCAACCGGCTCGGGAGGGAGTTGGGCTGCTCCGACCTGTACTTCAAGCTGGAAGGGTGCAATCCCACTGGGTCTTTCAAAGATCGGGGCATGGTTGTCGCCATCGCCAAGGCGCTGGAAGAGGGGAGCAAGGCGGTAATGTGTGCTTCCACCGGGAACACCAGCGCGTCCGCCGCCGCCTATGCCGCGTATTGCGACCTTCCCGCGCTGGTGCTGATTCCCAAGGGAGAGGTGGCCATGGGCAAACTGGCCCAGGCCATGGCCTATGGCGCTCGGATCATCATGATCAGCGGGAACTTTGACGTGGCGCTGAAGCTGGTCCAGGCTTTTACCAGCAAGCACCCGATGACCCTGGTCAACTCGGTCAACCTCCACCGGATCGAAGGACAGAAGACGGCCGCCTTCGAGGTGGCCGACACTTTGGGTGAAGCCCCGGATTACCTGTTTATCCCGGTGGGCAACGCCGGCAACATCACCGCCTACTGGAAGGGCTTCAAGGAGTATTACAAGCTCGGCCGGACCCGCCGGCTGCCTCGTATGATGGGCTTTCAGGCAGAAGGTGCGGCTCCCATCGTGCGCGGGGCGCCGGTGGCCAACCCGCAGACCATCGCGTCGGCCATCCGCATCGGCAACCCGGCCAGTTGGAACGGCGCTTTGGATGCCAGGGACGGCTCAGGGGGCGTGATCGACATGGTCAGCGACGACGAAATTCTGGATGCCTACCGGCTCCTTGCCTCCCGCGAGGGTGTCTTTTGCGAGCCGGCATCCGCGGCCTCCTTCGCCGGGCTGGTGAAAATGCACCGGAAGGGTCTGGACCTGGCGGGAAAGACAGTAGTATGTATCTTCACCGGGACGGGCCTTAAAGACCCGGACCTGGCGGTCAGCAGCGTGGCCGCCCGCACCACCGAGGTGGAACCGACTATGGAAGCCGTGGAAGCGGTGGCGCTGGCCGCGGCTCAGTGATTCGAAGGGGTCTCGATATTCAAAGGCAGCGAATTGAGGAAGCAGTAACCACCCTGTTGGAGGCCATCGGCGAGGACACGTCCCGAGAAGGATTGCGTCAGACCCCGCAACGGGTCGCGCGGATGTACGAGGACCTGTTTTCCGGAATCGGGTTGGACCCGTGCGCCGCGATCGACACGGTCTTCGAGGCCGACAGCCAGGACCCGGTGCTCCTGGGCAACATTCCCTTCTATTCGGTCTGTGAGCACCACCTGCTGCCCTTCTTCGGGCTGGCCCACCTGGCCTACATTCCCAATGGGAAGATCGCCGGCTTGAGCAAGTTGGCCCGGGCCCTGGAAGTAGCCTCGCACCGGCCCCAGGTCCAAGAGCGGCTGACCGGCCAGGTAGCCGATGCGATTCTCTCCGCCCTCAGCCCCGACGGGGTCGTGGTGGAAGTGGAAGCGGAACACCTCTGCATGGCGATGCGCGGAGTGCGAAAACCGGGCAGCCGGGTAGTTACCTCCGCCGTCCGAGGCCGGTTCGAGAACGGCGCTCTTGGCCGAGACGGACTTCTTGCCCTGTTGCGAAGGAGGTAACCAGTGGCCAGGACCCCCCTGACGTCTTTTGAGGACATCCGGGAAGAGTGGGAGGGCCTTCTATCCGGCTCACCGGTGAACACCCTGTTCTTGACTCCTCAATGGCAGGAGGTGTGGTGGGACACCTTTGCCAACGGCAAGAGAATGGCCGGGTTTTACGTCCGGACGGCGGATGGCGTGGCGGCCATTGCTTCGCTAGCTCGTTGCGGGGAGACCCTCTCATTCGTGGGCAACCAGGACACCTTCGATTACAACGACTTCCTGGTAAGCCCGGGTTATGAGGCCCAGTTTTTCGACAACCTGCTGGGTTCTTTCGAAGAACAAGGTTGCAACGTCTTGAAGCTCGACTCTTTGATAGAGACTTCGCCGACCCTCGCGCATCTGCCGGAGTTGGCCCGCCAGCGCGGCTATACGGTGGAGGTGGAACAGGAAGACGTGACGGCCGGAACAAAGCTTCCCCCCACCTGGGTTGAGTATCTGTCCTCCCTGTCGAAGAAGGACCGGCACGAGCTGCGCCGTAAGTTTCGCCGCCTGGAAGAGGGGGCGAAATGGCGCTGGTATGTTGTGACCGGTCCGGAAGAGGTCGCCGGCCGGATCGAAGATTTCATCCGCTTGATGGGGCAGAGCCGGAAGGACAAAGAGGAATACCTGACCCCGGTGCGAGAGCGGTTTTTCCATCGCATCACCGAGCGGATGGCTCAACTGGGCCTGGTGAGGCTCTTTTTCCTGGAGGTGGACGGCCAGCCCGCGGCCACCAGCCTCTGCTTCGATTACGCTTATTCCCGGTTACTGTACAATAGCGGCTACAATCCGGAATACAGTTATTATAGCGTGGGCTTGTTGCTGAACGCCCTTTGCCTTCAGGAAGCCATTGAACGGGGACTCGGGTACTTCGACTTCCTGCGGGGCCCCGAGCCCTACAAGCGCCGTTTGGGCGGAGAGAGCCGAAACCTTTATCGGATGGTGCTGAGACGGAGTTGAACGTCCAACGGGTAGCCTTCATCACCTTTCACGCCTGCCCCCTGGCGGCTCCCGGTGAGGGAAAGTCAGGGGGTATGAATGTCTACGTGCGCCAGTTGGCCCGAGCCCTGGGCGACCAGGGAGTGCAGGTAGACGTTTTCACCCGCAATCACTCGGCGGAGATTGAGCAGATACAGAGTATCTCGCCGAACGTGCGGGTGGTGCACTTGCCCGGAGGTGAGCCGGACGCGCCTCTGGAAAACCTATTCCGCTACCTCCCCTCCTTCCTGGAGGCCGTTGAAGAATTTCAGGGGAAGAACCGGCTGACTTACCAGGTTGTCCATTCTCACTACTGGCTCTCCGGCTGGGTGGGCCGCGCCTTGGCCCGCCGGAAGATGATACCCCACGTGATAACCTTTCATACCATGGGACTCATCAAGATGCAGTCCCGGGCCGGCGAAATGGAGCCGTTGGCGCGCCATCAAGTGGAACGGGAACTAGTGGGATCCGCCGATCGGATCGTCGCTTTCAGCGCGAACGAGCGCGACGCCATGGTCCGGCTCTACGGGGCGGATGCCCGCCGGATCGCGGTGGCCCCCTGCGGCGTGGACCTGTCCCTGTTCCGCCCGCTGGGCCAAAAGCAGGCCCGGGAGAAGCTGGGGCTCAACGGGGAGAACGTGTTCCTCTACGTTGGCCGGCTGGAACCGCTAAAAGGAGTGGAGTTGCTGCTGCACACCGCCGCCCACCTGGAGACGTGCCGGCCGATACGCGTCCTTGTAGTTGGGGGCGACGCCAACGGAGACCGGCAGGTGGACCGGCTGCGCGGCCTGGCCCGGACCCTAAAGGTGGACGGCGTGATCGATTTCGTGGGCCGGGTCGACCAGGAAGAGTTGCCCCTGTACTACAACGCCGCCGACGTGTGCGTGGTGCCATCATATTACGAAAGCTTTGGCCTGGCCGCCCTGGAATCCATGGCTTGCGGGACTCCGGTGGTGGCGGCCCGGGTGGGCGGCCTCTCCACGATAGTGCAGCACGGGCGCACCGGGTACCTGAAGTCTTGGCGCTGCCCCGAGTCATTCGCCAGTTCCCTGGAGATGATCATATCCAATACCAAACTGCAGCATAGCATGGGTTTGGCGGCCCGGAGGCGGGCTGAAGGAATGGGCTGGCAGCATGTGGCCGCCCGATTGAGCCAGGAATACGAAACATTGACCGGGAACCTATGGGAAGGCGATAATAGCCAGTAGCAGGACTTGGCGTCGCCAATGGCCGGGCCAGCTATGACCGGCTGGCCGTCGCCCGGTTGAATGGTGCCTGGATTGCCGTCGTGCCGCCCTCCGCGGCCGTGAAAAGCCGCGGTGAGTCACCCGGAGGGACCCGTTGACCCCCGAACCCCAGGAATTTCAAAACACCCGCCGCCGCCGGCGAGGACCGCTCCGTGGACCTCTGGTTCACATCGAACGGACCCTGGGGGCGGGAATCCTCGTCATACTGCCCATCGGCATCACTGTAGTGATCCTCAAGTTCTTCTTCGACTTGCTGGACCCGGTGCTCCAACCGGTGGTAGATCTCCTTCCCGGCCGCGACATCCCCGGCCTCGGCTTCATAACCTTGATGTTCATGATCTACCTGGCCGGCCTCATCACCTCTCACGTTTTGGGGCGGCGGGTGATCGGCCTGGGCCACCGGGTCCTCGAGGTAATCCCGGTGGTAAAGGGCATTTACGGCACCACCCGCAGCGCCGTCGAAATGCTCTCCGGCAACAGCGATCACCGCTACAGCAGCGTGGTGCTCATCGACTTTCCCCGCCCGGGCACTCGAGCTATCGGGTTGGTGACCTCCCGCATGTTCGATACCAACGGGGAGGAAACCCTGGCCGTGTACATCCCCACGACCCCGATTCCATCTTCAGGCTTCCTGGTTATCGTCCCGGCTTCCGACGTTACGCCCACCGACATGAGCGTGGAGGATGCAATGCGGGTGGTGGTCTCCGGCGGGATTCTCACGGCCCAGGTATTTCAGCGGTTCGGAGTGGCGGCGGATGAGAGGCCCCATTCGAACCAGTGACACTCTCCCGCCTTTTTGAAGCCAATCGAATTGTACAGGCGGATAGCCGGATCATTGGTCTCGTCCACTTCCAGTCCAATTGAGGCCACATCGAGGGACTGGAGGAATTCCATCCCCGCCAGCAGGATGTGGCGGCTGATGCCCCGGCCCCGGTACTCCGGCACCACCCCGATCATGCCGATCACCCCTCGGATGGCGCCATCGACGGGAATCAGGCAGGTCCAGCAATAACCGGCGGTCTTCTCTCCATTGTGTAGGAACAGAATACCCTGTGGGGGGGTATTAACCATCAGGCTCCGGTACTCTATCTGGTCCACCGTATTGGGACAGAACCCCCAACTGCCGTCAAAAGCAGCGTTTTGAGCCTCGGTCAACACGGCGGCATCCCCCGGCTGAAAGGTACGGACGGTGAATCCGTCGGGGAGCGCTGCGTTGGGCAGAGCGTCCCCACTCCAGACCAGGTCCCAATAGGTGCGGGCCAGGGAGAACCCTTCGGCTCTCAGAAGGTCAGATTGAGGCGATGGGTCCGGCAGGCACGCGTGAATCACCTGGGCTCCAAGTTCGATGGCCCGGCCCACGGCGCGGTGCACCATCTCCTGGTGATGGATGCCGCCAACCAGTTCGGGGGCCACCTCCAGTTCCAGAACAGCCCGGCCGATGGGCGTTTCCGGAACTACCTGGCAGAAGCCACCCACCCGGTCGCGGTCCTCGATGAGGAAGCAATTCTCCGTGGGGAACAGCCAGGGTTGGCCCAGCTTCTGTTCAAAGGTCTGCCGGCCCAGGGCGCGGCCCCGCTCACCCCACGTACTACCCTGCTCAACAAGATCCAACAGCGCCGACAAGCGGTCGCCGGAGAAGTTACTCACTCGCAATATAGAATCCTTATAATATGACGGTAATCGATAGTAAATAGGTGAATACTCGACGAACACATCCGTTAAACACCATGATAATGGTGTCGAACAATGCATTCCGGCGGCGGGAAGGAGCCCTCAGTACCCTCGCCCGATTGTAGCAGAGTATATGGCGGCCCACAAGACAGGAAACCAGCTTCAGAACCGCCGCCGCCAGGCACGGGTGGGCCACCGGGCCGGTACTCCCGGAGACCTGGAAAACCCGTCTGAGACTCAGATGCCCTCGAAGAACCGGCGCGGGTTCTCCACCATGAGTTGCTGGATGTCCGCATCGGAGGCCCCCAACTCTTTCAGCCTCGGGAGCACCTTCCTGGGGATGAAATTGTAACCATCGGGATTGGCCCGGCGACGCTCCTCTTGGGCCTGCGCGCCGTTCCGTGCTTTGGGCACCGAGTAATCGTGGGATAACATGATCCGGTGGCAAAAACCGGCGTCGATCAGCTTCTTCGCGGTTTCGGTTCGTTGCTCCCATTTGGGTGTGCCGGGGACCCGTCCGCCGGGGTAGCGGTCCAGGCCCAACCAGACACCCTTTCCCAGAAGGCCCAGCAGGTAATCCAGGTCGGTGTCATCGTTGGAGTGGCCTATGTAGACCCGGGTCAAGTCCACGCCTTCTTCTTCCAAGATCCGGACCTGCTGCTCCCCGACCCGCTCCGGGGACCAGGTGTGGGTGGAGATCGGCGTACCCGTGCGCAGATGTGCCCGGGCCGCCGCCCGCAAGACCACCTCTTGAAGGGGCGTAATCCCTCCCTGGTCGCTGGCCACCTTGATGACGCTGGCCTTGATCCCGGTCTCCTCGATGCCCTGCTCAATCTCCTTGATGAAGAGTGGGGCAATGACATCCGGTGAGACGTCACCGAAGGGCCGGGGGACTGCCAGGTGGATGCCGGTTGCGGCAACGATCCGGACTCCGCTCTTGCGGGAGACCTCCTGCATCGCTCCGATATCCCGTCCCAGGTCAAAGGTGCTCACGTCCACCATGGTGCGGAGACCCTCATTGTAGGCCTCCTTCAAGGCGGCCGCCGACTCTTCGATGATACCTGAGCAGTCGATGAATTCCGGGTAGGTATGGCGAAGGCCGGCGGCATTGGTGCCCACGTGCTCGTGGATCAAGGTAAAGCCCAGGTCTTCTGATTGCACCGGTCCCAGGACGGTATTCACGGTTGTCAAAATCGTCGCCTCCTCCGATTCTATTCGACTCGAGTTGGCGGCGGCCTCAAGATTCCCCCGAAAACCGCCTGGAGCAAACGGTCCCCCGGCCAGACCGCATCACGAACGGCGCGGGAACCTACAGCGTCTGGAAAGCCCGGTGGCCGGGGCGCCTGGTTGGGCCAAGAACATTTTCTCCTCCGTGGCCCGCCGGCAACTTCCGGATCAGAGCGGCCGGGCTATATTATGGCGGCCTGGCCTCGGAGGGCGGTCTGCAAGACCTCCACATCCTCACTTACAAGCCAAAGAATACACCTCGATCGGGCCTCGGAGTCAATACCGGAGTGTAACGGCGGTCACAGACATTAACCCTCATCTGAAATAGAATAGTGACAGAGATGGCAAAAACTACACGGGGAGGGGTCATGGCACTGGCCCCATACCTGGGAAACAATCCGGCAGGACGATGAGATGGCATCGGTGAAACGTATCCGCATACTCCTTGGAACCGGGCTGATCGCGGGATTGCTGCTAATAGCCGGCTGCGGGCTGGCGAGTAGCCCGTCGAGCGAATCAACCCCGGCGGCGGCCCGTAGGGCCCCCACTGCCACCGCTGTTCCGGTGGCGAAGCCCACGGTGGCTCCTACCGAGCCAGCGCCGGCCATCACTCCGGCGACGACACCAGAGCCCAATCCGGCGCCGGCGTCTGGCCATGGGGTAACACCTCCCGCGACTCCTCTGTTAGTCGCTCCCCCGTCGAAACCGGCACCGTCGAAACCGGCACCGGCGCCCGCTTCGAAACCGACGCCGGTACCGACGCCGGCGCCTACGCCGAAGCCTACGCCCATTCCGGAGCCGGAGCCCGCGCTGTCCTCCGGCATGGTTGGCCTGTTCCTGGCGATCAACGGCGGTTCCAGCTCCAACCTGCTAAGGACCGTCTCGACCGACTCGAACAGCGGCGAGATGACCGGCAGCAAGTACATCACCATCGAGAAGAGCGCCAAAGCGGTGGTCCTCTACGTTCCTGAAAGGGGAGAAGCTACGCTGATCGACTCCTACACCTCGCCCAGCTACGCCCCCCATACCAAGAGGCCGCACACCTTCGATGACCGCCTCTTCGTGGGCACCAAGTACAGCACTTCACTGAACTACGCGGAGTATGACCCTCAAACACTGCTGCCGGTGAGCAACGCGATGGCCAAGCAACTGGTCCAGGCGAGCCAGAACCGGTTCGTGCTGAAGGGCGCTCGCCCGGAGGACCCGGTGACCTCGATCACCCGGGTGGACCCGTTAGATCCTGAAGCCTCCGAGATCGTGGCGTCCTTCGAGGTTAGCGGCGTGGAAGACTACGTGCCGTCGAACTGGTGGCAGATGGCCGAAGACAACGACGTGGTCTACTGGGCGGCGATGTCCTACCAGGGCGAGCGCCTGTTGGGAGAGGTCTGGTCGTTCCGGCTGGACGACCCGGAGTCGGACCCGCTAATGCACAGCTTCACCGTGCCCGGCGCGCCGGGAGAGATGTCGATGATCCTCAAGTTCGACGTGGACGACGGTCACGCCGTGATCCAGCCCCGGTTCACCGGCTACACCGATTCCCGCCTGATTCTGTACGACCTGAACACCGGCTCGGTGGACCTGGTCGACACGGGGCTGAGGATCTTCGACGTGCAGATCCTACACCTGGGCGAGTAAAGAACTGGCCTTCCCGTTCAAAAAGTTCTCGCGCGGGGGGCGGGTTAGCCGCCGAAGGCGTCCAGAATGTTGCGGTAGTTCTCCGTGATCTGCTCCCGGACCAGGCCGTAGGTGGGTCCGTGGAGGACCGCCAGGCCGGCCAAGCCTTCAAGCCCTTTCAGCTTGTCGCGGCATTCCCTCGCGGTGCCCGCCAGGGCAAGGGTGTCCAGCATCTCGTCGCTGACCGCCTGCTCCATTCCCTCGAGGTCTTGCCGCAGCGAAGCCTCCTGGATGGCCTGCCACTCGCGGCCAAAGCCGTCGCGTTCCAGGATCGGGCGGTAGACGGTGGAGGTGGCATAGAAGGCGAGCTGCCGGCGGGCCTGTCTCCGGGCCTTTCCCCGGTCATCCGATACGGCGCAGACCAGGAGCGTCACGACCTCGATGGAAGCGGGGTCCCGGCCGGCTTTCCGCGCTCCCTCGGCCAGGTGGACCCCCAGCTCTTCGCGGAGGTAGCGAGGGGAGGCGAGAGGGTACCCGACCACACCGTCGGCTACCGTACCAGCCAGGCGCAGCATTCGCGGCATGACGGCAGCCAGGTACACGGGGATATCGGGGCGCAACGGACGGAAGCCGGCTATGTACCCGGGGGTGTCCACGTTGTAGTACGGGCCCGCATGGTGCACGGGTTCGCCAGGGTGGTGGTACCAGGTACTCCACAGCCGGCGCACCACCTCAACGTGCTCCCGAAGGCCCTCCACCGGCTTGGGGTACTTATCGGGGGTCCACCCAAGATTCATGCGCAGCGTACCGGTGCCCACGCCGAAGACGAACCTCCCATTTGATAGCTCGTCCAGGTCCAGGGCGAATCGGGCGTGTAGAAAAGGACTGCGCGGGAAAGCCATGGACACCGCCGGAACCAGGCGCACCCTGCTCGTGGCGCCGGCCAGCGCGGCCAGGGGGACAAATGCGCTGCGCCAGAACTCCGGGCACAAGATGGAATCGAATCCAGCCGCCTCAGCGGCCACGCCCAGCTCCACCACATCTTTCAGAGGAGTGTTCTCACCACCGAGCAAAAGCCCCAGCTTCATCACGTGCTCTCCGATAGGCCATTAGGCATGTGGGTCAAACCGTGGGGCCGTGACGTCCGCCTAGACCACCCGGTACGCGAATACCAGGTGCTTGATGTCGGGTTCACCGAGGGGCAGCGACACGAAGGGCCCCGCCGTCTCGATCAGGCTCCATTTTTTGTCTCGCTCCAGGCCGTCCTGGACTTCCTTGAACCCCTGGGCGTCGGCCCGGACGCTAAAGATGATGGGGCCTCCGGGCCGGGTGCAGCGGATCAGTTCGGCGAAGGACTCGGGGGGCGCGTGGGCCACGCTCAGGACGCCCACGGCGGTCGCGCCGGCGAAGGCGTTGTCCGGGAAGTCGAGCTGCTCTCCCATGACCATCTGCCGGAGTTCCCGGTAGATTCCCTTGCTGCGGGCAACTTCCAGCATGCCGGTGGAGAGGTCCATGGCAACCAACTCTCGGTAACCGAGCAGGGCAAGCACCTCTCCCATGACACCGGTCCCGGCGCCGGCATCCAGAAGCGGACCGTCGGCGGGCTTCAGGTAGCGGCCCACGAACCCGGCCACGATTCCCGGAATCTTGTATCCGTAACCGGCAACGTCTTCGTCGTATTTACCGGCCCAGGAGTCGTACCTTTCCTCCAGGTCGCGGTTCCCTTGGGAAGCGTAGATCCAATGCAGGCGTTCCTTCGGTGTCTCAGGTTGTGTCACGATTTCCTCCTGTTGTGCCCATGGGCCAACGCTGGGGCAGCCCGGCCCGGGTGCGGCCCGGATTGCCGCGCCGCTATTGCATCGGTCCTTCCGTCCCCGGCGGAGGGCCTAGCTGGCTTCGTTCTTTTCCGCTTCAACCGGGTTGCTGAGCGTGCCGATGCCGGGGATCTCGACCTCAACCACGTCGCCCGGATGGAGCGCCTCGACGGCTCCGGGCGCCCCGGTCAGAATCAGGTCGCCGGAACGCAGGGTCACGAACTGGCTGATGCCGCTAACGATGGCGTAACAATCATGGGTCATCCCCGAGGTGCTGCCCCGGTCGTGCTCCTTCCCGTTCAGCCGCGTGATGATGTCCAGTCGATGGGGATCAACTTCGGTCTCGATCCAGGGACCTACGGGTCCGAAGGTGTCGGACCCCTTGCGGCGCCAGTTGGTCAAATCCTTCGACCAGGAGCCCTCGCCGCTGACGTCGTTGGCGCAAGTGTATCCCAGAATGAAGTGGCGTGCCTCGTCAGGCGTCACCCGGCGAGCGGGTCTGCCAATGACAATCACCAATTCGCCCTCGTAGTGGACATAATCTGCCTCCGGGGGCAGCACGATGGGATCGGTATGGCCGATGATGCAGCTGACGCCCTTCTGCCAGGGCCGGAAAACCCCCGCCTCCCGGCGGATTCTTTCGGCGTCCAGTGCTCCTTCTTGGTGAGCGACATGGGCTGCGTAGTTGAGCCCTACGGCCCAAAAGCTGGCAGCTTGGGTGGGCGGAAGGAGTTTCACCCGATCCAACGGGTAGGTTGCCTCTGAGATCGAGTATTCCCGGAAGATGTCTCCCTGAATCGCCCGCACTTCCGCCCCTTCCACCAGCCCGTAGCTCTCCCACCCGTTGATGCGAAACCTGGCCAGTTTCATGTAGCCTCCTCTCTCACGATCCGAGGTTGCCTCGGAGGCGCGCTGCCGGGAGCCAGGGGGTTCGCCGATCCAGGGCCCAGTGGACCCCTGAACGGCTCGGTGCACCTCGACATAATGAGTCGATCCATGTCTTGAACCCGGACAGGTAGCTTGGCATCAGATTTGGGGTCAAGGCCATGGCACACAAGGTCCGCGGTACTTGCCGTGCTGGAAACAAGGCAGGCCACCGCCAGGCGACGCACCGGCCCGACCCACATGACCCTGGTTATCGCGGCGTCGCCGGCGTCGCGGTTTGCGACTAAATCCTCAGCCGCGAGGCCGGCGCAGAGTCCGCTGGTCTAGTTGCGGGCCAACTCCGGAGCGAGCACCGGCGGCTCACCCTTCACGCTCTCTACCAGTTGGTACGCGCGGGCTACCGTGTCCTCCGAACCTTCCATGGCAAGGATGACGGAACCTTCGCTTCCGCCGACTCCTCCGGAACTCACGTGCATGGCGCTGACACCGGTCAGGACCGTCAACGCCTCAATCTCCGTCACCACCAGCGAGGTTACCACAGGAAGCAGGCCGCACGACTTCCCCATCACCGTGTCGAAGAGCGTGTTGCCGCACATGAAGTAGGCTTTGGTGACGGAGGGAATCAGCCGCTCCAAGCTCACGGGCTGGATGAGGTGTGACCCCCGGGAACTCAAGAGCGGCCATGAGAAGCCGATGGTCCCGCCCGAGGATCCAGCCACCAGAATGCCCGTGTTACCCTCCGGGTCGAGGGCGTTGGCCCCTTTGATGGATACGTCGGTGGCCGTGAACTCCTCCATCACCGTTTCCGCGGGCTCGTCCACCAAGGCGCCGTCCCGGAAGACCCACGGCCCGATGCGCTGCCGCGGGATAGTGGTGGCCAGCTTCGCGTCGGCGATTATGCCCGCGGTGCAGATCTCTTTGGGCAAGGTGTCGCCCAGCAGTTCTTCAACGATGTATGCCGGGGTCACGCCCCGGGAGATTATCAGCAGGCCTTTTTCACGGACCCTTCGTACCTCCGGTAGCTCCAGCATCGCTTTCGCGATCAGCCGCTTGGACTCGGAGGGAGTGAGCACGACGATTGCGTGAGCGCGCTCATCTCTGGTCCCTGCCAGCTTTTCCCGGAACATTTCGATATCGTAGAACATATGCGCCTCCTCTGGCTCGTAAATCAGGTTCACATTGTAGCAGGGATGTCACGTCGCCACAGCGGTTTCCGTTTCCAACCTGGAAGAGCGATGGCAGACAGCTCGATCGGGCAGTTATGATAGACCAGGCGGGGTGTCCTGCACGCGCTCGGTCGCACCGGCACCGAGGTGGCTCCGCCTGGTGTCCCAATTCCTACTTCGCCGTCCACCTGCCAGGTCCGCGGGATCGCGTTCAAGAAAAGAGTGAGCGTTTCGACCCTCTCCGACGCTCCGTAGAACTAGCTCGATGGCCGAACTCGGGAGCCTTCCGAGCGGCCGCAATAGCGAAAACACATTATCGGACATGCTCAATTTCGAAGTTGACCCTGTACCTAACTTCCTGTACTATGGGGCACGGCCTACAATCCCTGAGGTCGATGACGACAACGGCCGGCAAACGGCCGTTCCTACATAGGTATCGGGTGCGGCAGCGAAAAGAATCGTCAGGCCCACCGGACCGGAAGCGGTGAATGCGGCCCGGAGTTGGGCTGTCGTGGGGCGTCTCCGGCCTACCAGGGAAGGACCTTGCTGGAGGTAACCCCCGAATGGAAGAAACACCGCAACGGGTGTTGGTAGTTATTCCTCACCCCGATGACGCTGAGTTCTGGTGCGCTGGGACCGTCGCTTGGTGGGTCAGCCAGGGAGCGTCGGTTTGCTACGTTTTGTGCACCGACGGCGACAAAGGCAGCAGCAATCCCCACGCTACTTCCCAGGAACTGGCGCCGGCCCGGGAGCGGGAGCAAAGGGAAGCCGCCCGAATATTGGGAGTGGAGGAAGTGGTGACGCTGCACCGCCCCGATGGAGAACTCGAAGACACCAGAGATTTTCGCCGGGAGATCGTTCGCCAGATTCGGCGGGTCCGGCCCGAGCTGGTGCTGTGCCCGGAGCCGTACCGCAGGAACCTGGCCTGGCACCGGGACCACCGGATAGCCGGCCAGGTCACGCTGGACGCGGTCTTTCCCTGGGCCCGGGATCACCTGCATTTTCAGGAGCTTTGGGAGGAAGAGGGGCTGGAGCCTCATAAGACGGGCACGATCCTATTTTGGGGCGCCGAGCAACCCGATACCCACATTAACATAAGCGATACGATTGACCTGAAGATTCAGGCGGTGCTGGCCCATCAGAGCCAGATGACGAATCGCACCGAACCCGAACTTCGGGAGTTCGTCAAGAATTGGGCCAAGACCGCCGGGGCGGACCAGGAGTACACCTACGCGGAAGCCTTCCGCAAGCTCACCTTTCGGGCCTAGTTCTAATGACTTGTAAATGGTTTGATACCCAGTCCGTCATCCCGGCGAAGGCCGGGGTCCACCTGACGCTTCTCTGGATTCCGGCCTTCGCCGGAAAGACGGGTGTGGTGGGAGAATATCGCTCGCTTTCGCCGATGTAGAGCTATTTACGGACAGGACACTGGATTCTCCTCCGCCGCTTCATTGCGGGTAGTAGCAGCCTGGGTCTGACCGGCGACAAGCATTCGAATCGGCTGCTAAGCCGGAAGCCGGTTTCCGCGACCCTTCTGAAACCCCCGGTGATAGCCTCGTGCACTCTCGGGCCGGGCTTGGCCAGCGAAGCATCTGCTACAATTGAATCTTAGAGCCTGCATCCACTGTGTTTGGAAGGTATATGCACCCAGCCCCACCTATCAAGTTTCACCGACCGATGGCGTTACTGGTCCTCGTCCCTCTGCTCTTTGTTCTGGCTTGCGGAACCTCCGGCGAAGCCGTCGAGCCCGAAGACGAGCTTGGGCAAGTGTGGGAAGCCTGGCGGCAGATCAACGGGGCCGAGGCGAGCCCAGACAGCGCGGCAAAACCGGATCCGGACGCGGTGGTGGGCAGCACCCTCCGGAGCTTGCTGGACGAGGCCGGCGTGCTTTCCTATCCCTTTCTCACCGATGTGGGACGCCTGCGGGGCCAGGTGCCGCCCGAAGTTCCGGATGAGTTGGCCGATGTGTGGCGGGCGTTGGTCCTGCACCAGGATCGGTGGCCGGAGGTTGAACGGTCCGAATTGGTCCAAACCACCATCTTGGCAATGAACGAGGCTGCTGGGACCGGGGATGAAACCGGGCTGGTGTGGGAGGCCTGGCGGCGAATCGACGAGTCTTATGCGGGGACGGAGGACCTGGACCCCGACGGGGCGGTCAGCGGCGCGATCCGAGGCCTGCTGGAGCTGAGCGACGCCGGGCCCTATCCCTTTCTGGCCGACGTGGGCCGGATGTGGGACCGGGTTCCCTCGGGCGTTCCCGACGAACTGGCCGACCTCTGGCGCGGATTGGCCTTGTACCAGGAGCGTTGGCCGGAGGTCGAGCGGTCCGATTCGGTCGAAGCCGCCATCTCTGGTATGGTGGCCGGCCTGGGAGACCCGGCGGCCGCCTTCTTCGACGCCGATTCCTACGCGGAGGCCCGGAATGCCCTGGACGAAAGTCTGAAGGGTAGCTACCCCGGCATCGGCGCCAGGGTGGTGGACCAGGACGGCCAGATTCTGATGTTCCCGTTTCCGGATACCCCGGCGGAGAGTGCCGGGCTCGAAGCGGGCGACGTGCTGCTGGAGATTGAAGGGGAACCGGTAGGCGGGAAGACCGTGCAAGAAGTGGTGGATCAAGTGGCCGGACCCCAGGGGACCAAGGTCAGGCTGCTGGTCGAGCGATCGGGGGAGCCGGAACCCCTCGAACTTAACGTGTTCCGGGGAACCATAGATTTGCCTTCAGTCTCCACCCAGTTGGCGCCCGGTGGAATTGGGTACGTCTACATCTCCCGGTTCCTGGACAACACTGGCGAACAGGTATTTGAGGCCCTTGAAAATCTCATGCAGTACGACATGCTGGCCTTGATCCTGGACCTACGGACCAATTCAGGCGGATCGGCGGAAGCGGCAGCAGATGTCGCCGGACAGTTCGTGGCGCCGGGCAGCGTATTCTTGAACTTGGAGGACCGGCGCGGTGACCGGCGGGAACAGCGCATCCCAGAGGACATGGACCGCCTGGAGCTGGAGCAACTGTCGATGGTGGTGCTGGTGGATGAGGCTACTATCGGAGAGGCCGAGGCCCTGGCCGCGGTGCTGCAAGAGACCGGTCGCGCCGTGCTCATGGGCGCTGGCACCTTCGGCAGCATAGGAACCTACAGCTTCGTCGAACTCAGCGATGGCTCGGCGGTCTACCTTCCCACCGCCCGGTGGTATACCCCTGCGGGCAACCTTCTTGGGACCGAGGGTGTCCAGCCGGACGTGACAGTTCTCTATGACCCGGAAGCCGGGGGAGTTAGCGGTGAGAGCCAGTTCAACCGGGCCTACGGCTTCCTCAACGACCAGCTACCGCCCTTTCGTTAGCCCAGCCTCCTGGCAACTCAGGCAAGCGTAGGCATCCCGGTTCGTCGGCAGGATGTCGCCGGCCACGTTCCGTTTCCGCCGGCACACGGAGCAGACGACGGTTTCGAGGGACTCCGTTTTCCTCGACGCCGTCTCTGCTCCGCAGATCCCCTGGTAATCGGGGTTGGCCTGCTTCAGCCGCTGGTAGCGCTCTAGGTCCTTCCGGCGGCTCGCCGTTGTTTCCCCATGGGCTGGAGTGCGGCCCGGGTGGCTAGCTTACCTCGACGACGGCGCCGGCCTCTTCTAATTTGCCCTTGATGGATTCGGCTTCGTCCTTAACCACGGCCTCTTTGACCTTGGTGGGGGCGGCCTCCACCAGTTCCTTGGCTTCGCGCAGCCCGAGTGAGGTGACTTCGCGAACGGCCTTGATGACGTTGATCTTGTTGGGCCCTATCTCCTTGATGGTCACGTCGAACTCGGTCTGCTCTTCCTCTTCGGGAGCGGCGTCTCCGCCGGCAGCAGCGCCGGGGGCAGCCGCCGCGGCCACCGGGGCCACCGCGATCGGGCCAAACACATCCTCCAGAGCCTTGTTCAAATCGGCAAGCTCCAGAACGGTCATGCTTTTGATAGCTTCTACAATTTCCTCTTTACTCACGGACCCTCCTTTTTTTCGGCCGGGCATTCCCGGTGTTGAGTGCATAGTTTACGAGGTTTCAAGAAACCTGCGCTTACCCCGGAAAGGTTCTTGGAGACACACCACGCTGCGGCGGAGGGAGCGGCCTCAAGAAAACCTTGCGGGAACGCGGGTTCATATTCGAATCAAGATATCTTGTGGGCGGAACCTCTAGCCATCGGATTCGGTGGATTCAAGGTGCCGGATTCTGGCTTGTAGCATCGCGCTGAAGTTCACGATGGGGCTGTTGAGCACGACCATCAGGCGCTGGATCGGCGATTGCAACTGAGCCATCATGGCGGCCACAAGCTGAGGCTTGCCAGGCAAGGCGGCCAGGCGGGCTACCTCTGCCGGCGCCATCGCCGGGCCGTCACCCATGACTGCTCCGCGGATCGCCAGCACCGTTCGGGTGGTGCGAATGTAGTCGGCGAGGATCTTGGCAACCACCAGGGGATCGTCGTAGCCGAAGGCAACGGCAGTTGGTCCTTGGACGATCTCTTTTACCTGGGGGCGGCTCGCCGCCTCGGCGGCCAGGTCCATCAGAGTGTTCTTCACCACGGTGAACTCCACTCCGGAGGCTCGCATGCGCCGCCGCAACTCGGTCATCTCGTTGACCGAAATGCCGGTGTAATCGGCGGTCACCGCTATGGTGCACCGCTCAAGCTTTTCAGCAAGGGCGCTCACTCGGTCGATTTTTTGCTCGGTCGGCAAACTGGTCCCCCCTTTATCTGCAATTCACAAAAAAACCGCGCCCAAGTCGAGGCGCGGAGAGCAAAGATAGCCCTTTTCAGGCTTTGCTGCGCCTCGGCGGGCGTTTGACTGTCTTTAGCCCCGCCGGTGGCGGGGACCCGCGGTCTACGGCTTCGGTGTGGTTGTTGGTTTGTTTTCGACTCTTGGCTACTCCGTGGGCTTCAGGGCCTGGAGGCCGCTCAGGTCCAGGGCAACACCCGGCCCCATCGATGAGGTGAGAAAGGCCGATCGCAGGAACGAGCCCTTGACCGCCGAGGGCTTGGCCCGAAGTATCGAGTCCATCAGCGTCGCCAGGTTTTCCAACAGGCGGCCGGCTTCGAAGCTTGCCTTGCCGATGGGGCTGTGGATAATCGCCGTTCGGTCGGTCCGGTACTCCAGGCGGCCGGCCTTGGCTTCTTTGATGACCCTGGGCAGGTCCTGGGGTTGGACCATGGTACCGGACCGGGGGTTCGGCATCAATCCGCTACGTCCCAAGATGCGCCCCAGCTTGCCGATCTTGGGCATGACCTGGGGTACTGCCAGACCAACGTCGAACTCCATCCAGCCGCCCTCGATCTTCTCGATCAGGTCGTCCTCGCCAACGAAGTCGGCTCCGGCTTGCCGGGCGATTTCCATGGAGTCGCTGCCGGTGAATACCAGCACCCGCACCGGTTTCCCCAGCCCGTGGGGCAACACCGTCACGCCCCGCACCATTTGGTCGGCGTGGCGAGGGTCGGCGTTGGTTCGCAGATGGATCTCAACGGTCTCATCGAACTTGGCGGTGGCCAGTTTCTTCACGAGTTCGATGGCCTCCTGGGGCTGATGGAGGCCATCCTCCGGCACCAGTTCGGCTACCGCGCCATATCTTCGGCTGTGCTTTACCATACTTGATCCTTGTGGGCCACGACGGCAGCTAGTCCCCTTCGACCTTGATTCCCATGCTGCGGGCAGTGCCTTCAATAATGGACATTGCAGCCTCCACGGAGGAGGCGTTCAAATCCGTGGCTTTTGCTTCGGCTATTTCTTTGAGGGCCTTCCGGCTGATTGTGCCCACAGGTCCCTGCCTGGCTTCGGTGGCACCTTTCTCGACAGACGCCGCCTTGCGCAACAGGTCGGAAGCGGGCGGGGTGCGAGTTACGAAGCTGAATGAACGGTCCTCGAATACGGTGAGGTGCACCGGAACGATCGTACCGCTCTTGTCCGCGGTGCGAGAATTATACTCTTTGACGAAGCCCATGATGTTGACGCCATGCTGGCCCAACGCGGGACCCACCGGAGGTGCGGGTGTCGCCTTTCCCGCCTCCAACTGCAGCTTGATTATCGCTCGTACCTTTTTGGCCACCGTTCGCTCCTAAATGCGTTCGACCTGCAGGAAATCCAGCTCCACCGGGGTTTCCCTTCCGAAGAAGGAGACCAGGACCCGTACTTTGCCCTTGCCCTCATCGACATCGCTGATGGAGCCGATGAAATCAACAAACGGTCCTTCGGTGATGCGCACTGTTTCGCCCCTTTCCAGGCCGATCTTGATGCGCGTTGTTCCGGATTCCACCTGCTTGAGAATGCCTTCTATCTGCTTGTCTTCCAGGGGCACCGGTTTGGGCCGTTTGTCGGATTCGTCTTCGGTCGAGACGAACCCGGTCACCCCCGGGGTATTGCGGACCGCGTACCAGCTTTCGTCATCCATGGACATCTGGACCAGGATGTAGCCAGGGAACAGCTTTCGCCGCTCCGAGCGCCTTTTGCCGTCCTTGAACACCACCTCTTCTTCGGTGGGCACCAGCACCTCGAGGATGCGGTCCTGCATGTCGAGGCTCTGAATTCTCAACTTGAGGTTCTTCTCGACCAGGTCTTCCTGCCCGGAATAGGTGTGCACGATGTACCACCTGGGGGCAGAACTCTCGGTTGTTTGAGGATCGTTGGTCGTGGTCATGATGGCGAATCCGCAGCCGCGTTGTTGGCAACCCACGCTGGCATTTTCGGGATGGTTAGCCTATAAGCACGAATCTGTCGAAGGTCTCTTTCAATATCCGGTCAAGCCCCCCCAGGAAGAAGCCCATGACGAACGATAAGGCGATGACCACCATGGTGAGCCGCGCCGTTTCCTCGCGGCTGGGCCAGACTGACTTCCGCAGTTCGGATGCGGTTTCCCGGAGGAAGGCCACCGGGCTCACGCGTCCGGCGGCGCCCGAAGAGGCGATCCTGGGGCTACGAGTCGAACTCCTGGCCATGAGGGACTACCTCACTTCCCGATGAGAGGTATGGTTGCGGCAGCGGGAGCAGTATTTTCGCAGCTCCAGCCGCTGGGGATCGTTGCGCCGGTTCTTGACGGAGGTGTAGTTACGCTCCCGGCAATCGCCGCATTGCAACGTGATTATCAGTCGGACATCTGCTGTCTTTCTGGCCATTTCTTAGTCCAACAGTTTGGTGAATACGCCGGCGCCCACCGTTCGGCCGCCTTCTCGAATGGCGAAGCGTAGGCCTTCCTCAATGGCGATTGGTGAGATCAGCTTGATGGTCATTTGAATGTTGTCGCCGGGCATGACCATTTCCACCCCTTCCGGCAGAATGACCTCCCCGGTGATGTCGCTGGTCCGGATGTAGAACTGGGGTTTGTAGCCGGGGAAGAAGGGCGTATGACGTCCGCCTTCCTCGCGGCTGAGCACGTACACCTCGGCGTGGGCTTCCTTGTGAGGCCGCATCGAGCCGGGCGCGACGAGCACCTGGCCCCGCTCCACCTCATCCCGGTCCACGCCGCGAAGCAGTATCCCCACGGCATCGCCGGCTTCGGTGTAGTCGAGCGTCTTGTGGAACATCTCCAAGCCGGTGGCCACGGTTTCACGTACGTCGCCGAACCGGATGATCTCCACCGGAGAGCCCTGCTTGAGCTGTCCGCGCTCTACCCGGCCCGTGACCACGGTTCCGCGGCCCTTGATGCCGAACACGTCCTCAATGGGCATCAGGAACGGCCGGTCGGTGACCCGAGTGGGGATCGGAATATAGTCGTCCATGGTCTGCACCAGTTTCAGGATACCCTCTTCGGCTTCTGAGTCACCTTCGACTGCCTTGAGGGCGCTGACCCGGACGATGGGCGTGTCGTCGCCGGGGAATTCGTAGCGGTCGAGAAGTTCTCGAACTTCCATCTCCACCAGCTCCAGCAGTTCTTCATCGTCCATCATGTCGCATTTATTCAGGGCGACCAAGATGCGGGGGACTTCCACCTGGCGAGCCAGTAGGATGTGCTCCCGGGTCTGAGGCATCGGGCCGTCGGGAGCGCTGACCACCAGAACAGCGCCGTCCATCTGAGCCGCGCCGGTGATCATGTTTTTGATGTAGTCAGCGTGCCCCGGGCAGTCCACGTGGGCATAGTGCCGGGTTTCTGTCTGGTACTCCACGTGGGCGATGGCGATAGTCACACCACGGGCTTTCTCTTCGGGCGCATTGTCGATGCTGTCCAAAGAGCGGGCGCTTGCCAACCCTTTCTTTGCGAGCACTTGAGTGATGGCAGATGTCAGAGTGGTCTTACCATGGTCCACGTGACCGATGGTACCCACATTTACGTGCGGTTTGGACCGGTCATATAGCTGCTTGGCCATTTGGGCCTCCTCCCTGTGTTGGTGAAGCTGGAGCCCAGAGGCGGGATTGAACCGCCGACCCCGTTCTTACCAAGAACGTGCTCTACCGCTGAGCTATCTGGGCGGGTTGCGAAAGCAACCGGCATTCAACTCGGTACGTGCTATTAAAGATTACCACAATTGGTGGAGGGGGTAGGATTCGAACCTACGAAGCCCTTCCGGACGCCAGATTTACAGTCTGGTGGCTTTAACCACTCACCCACCCCTCCAGGGTTTGGGCAGTCCTCCCTTCCGTTGACCGCGCCACCGGGCACGGTACTCCAGAGTAGGGAAGCGAGTCTCCAAGAGAGCCCCAGAGGGGAATCGAACCCCTAACCTGTCGATTACAAATCGACTGCGCTACCTTTGCGCCACAGGGGCATCAAGGGCGCTGGGTGGTAGACACACTACAAATGGCCCCGTATGCTTGGGGCCATTTCATCGGGACCACCTTGCTGAGTCCACATTATATGAAATGGACTGGGGAAAGTCAATTGGTTTGAAGGTGGCCCACGCCCGAAAACCGTAGGCCGATTTCCTCACAATGTGACCGACAATGTGACCGGTAAAATGGGCAGCTTGACGCCGCCCGTAGCTTATTCTACACTCGTCGCTAGGCCGTGCGCGGTCAGGAACAACCCGGTGTCAGTCCCCTTGGGGAGTTAGTCAAATGGAGTTGAAGGCCTTTATCCGAGACGTGCCCGATTTTCCGGAAGCAGGGATCCTGTTCCGGGACATCACTCCGCTGCTGCTCGATGCCGGCGCGTTCAAGTACGCCATCGACCAGTTGGTGGAGCGCTTCAAGGCCGAGCAGTTGGACGTGATCGTCGGAATCGAGTCCCGGGGATTCCTGTTCGGTGCGCCGTTGGCCTACCAGTTGGGCAAGCCGTTCGTGCCGGTGCGGAAGCCTGGGAAGTTGCCGGCCGCCACCCATACGGCAGAGTACACCCTGGAATACGGCAGCGACGCCATGCAGATCCACGTCGACGGCATCGGCTCCGGCCAGCGCGTGTTGGTGCTGGACGACCTGCTCGCCACCGGAGGCACCCTGGACGCGACGGTCCGGTTGGTGGAAATGTCGGGCGGTGTGATCGGCGCGATCGGCGTCATCATCGAGCTGACCCAATTGGACGGGCGGGGGCGTCTGGCCGGCTACGACGTGTTCTCGCTGTTACAGTACTGAGCGGGATCAGGGCGTCCCGGGATCCTTGCTCGGTTCTCGTTTCTTCTTCTTTTTCGATCCGGCTGGGCCGTCCCCATTTGAGGGATTCTCAGTACTCAGACTGATCCAAGGAGGGAGCCGTGGCGGACAAGATTACCGTAGGCAATGTTGAAATCATGGCGGTCATGGACATGGTGCCACCGGCCCGGCCGCCGGAGGCGATGTTCCCCGAGGTTCCCCGTGAAGCTTGGGGACCGTACGAGGACACCCTGGAAAACGGCCAGTTCCAGCTCTATTACTGCTGTTTCGTGCTTCGTTCGAAGGGGACCACGATAATGGTCGACACCGGCATGGGGCCGGGCCCCCACGTGGAACGGGGTAACCTGACGGGCAACCTGGACCAGGAAATCCGGCCCCTCTTGCTTGCTCCGGACCAGTTAGGCAATAACAACGTCTCCGCCTTTGATGAAGTGAACATCGTGGCCCACTCCCATTTGCACGCCGACCACGTGGGCTGGAACATCAGGTACGGCGGAGGAGCGCCCACCCCCTACTTCCCCAAGGCCAGGTACCTGGTGCCCAGGCTGGACTGGGAGCATTTCACGAAACCAGAGGTCCTGAAGACCGCTCCCTATGTGGAGAACCAAGTGGTGCCGCTCCAGGGACTCGGCAAGATGGACATCATCGACGGGGAGCACAGTATCACCGACGAGATCACCACGCTCCATACCCCCGGCCACACTCCCGGCCACCTGGTGATTCTGATCAACTCCCAGGGCGAAAAAGCCATGGTAATGGGCGACGTTCTCCACTCCAAGGCCCAAGTGCATGAGCCGGGTTGGACTGCCGGGGTGGACATCGACAAAGAGGCAAGCAGACGGAGCCGCAACGCCATTCTGGACCTGGCCGAGCGGGAAGGGTATGTGGTCGCCGCCGGACACTTCCACCCCATCGACCACATCGGGAAGGTGGTCCGGCTGGAGGGGCGCCGTTACTGGCAGGCCCTGTAAGCTAGCTAATTGACGAAGATGCCCGTCCCGCCGGGCGGAGGCGGGTATCTCGTAACGGCGTACGCCCCAAAGGCGATGCCGGAACAGGCCCGCCGGTTAGAGCGGGACAATTGACCTAGGAGCGGCAACGATGAAGGTAGGATTTATCGGCACTGGCAACATGGGCAACCCAATGGCGGTCAACCTCATTAAGGGCGGCCACGATGTGACCGTACACGAGCTGCGCCGGGAGGCAGCCACCAACCTTCTGGAGATGGGCGCCCAATGGGCCGGTAGCCCGAAGGAAGCCACCGCCGGAAGCGAGATTGTGTTCACCTCGCTCCCAGGCCCGCGGGACGTGGATGCCGTGGTTCTTGGCGAGGACGGTATCATGGAAGGGGCCGTTAAAGGCTCCATTCACATCGACCTCTCTACCAACTCGCCCACGGCCATTCGCCGCCTCCACCAGGTATGCGGCGAGAAAGGCGTCATCGTCATGGACGCACCGGTCAGCGGCGGTGTCTTCGGTGCGGCGGCGGGCACCCTGGCGGTAATGGTCGGCGGCGACCGGGCCGTGTTCGACCGGGTCAAGCCCACCCTCGACTCCATAGGCACCCATGTGGTCTACTGCGGTCCCATTGGCAACGGAGCGGTGTGCAAGCTCTGCAACAATCTGCTGAGCATGGGGATCGGTATGATGCTGACTGAGGCGCTGACCCTTGGCGTGAAGGCCGGCGTCGACCTGGCTGTGCTGGCCGACGTCATCACCAACAGTTCCGGCGGCTGCAAGCGCCTCACCGAGAAGTCTCCCCGTTACCTGTTTAAGGGTAATTTCGAGCCGGGATTTGCCACGGCCCTGGCGGCCAAGGACGTTCGGCTAGCCACCGAGTTGGGCCGGGAATACGGCATCCCCCTGGAACTCTCCAACCTGGTGGACCAGCGGCACGTGGAAGCCCTGCTCCGGGGCTGGGGACCGGAGGACTCGGACGCCGTTTCGAAAATACAAGAAGAAAAGGCCGGGGTCCAGTTGAGGCTGCCCGGCGCCTAGACGGATTGCCCAGACGGATTGGAGGATATCGATGACTACAAGCTCCGAAAGATCCAAGCTGGTGGAAGCCAGTGACACTATCGAAGCCATCGAGGAGTGCTATCGCCTGGGTTGGAGCGACGGCCTGCCGGTGGTCCCGCCGGTCGACTACAAGGTCCGGGAGATGCTGGAGCACGTGGGGATGACCGGTGAGGAGGAGCTGCTGTCGCTGGAGATGCGGCGGCGGGTGCTGACCTCGGAGAACGCCGCGGCCAACGCGGTGATGGCCGGGTGCCTCCCGGAGTACTTCCCCGTTCTGGTTGCCACGCTGCGGGCCCTTGAAGAGGACAAGAACGAAGTCCACATGGCTTCGGCCTCCACCAGTTCTCCCGCCATACTGATGGTCGTCAACGGCCCCATCCGGCACCGGATCGGCGTTAACTCCAGGGACGGGCTTTTCGGCCCCGGCTTTCGGGCCAATGCCTGCTTGGGCCGGGCCATCCGGCTCTGCTTCATGAACGGTTTCGACGCCCGTCCCGGCACCCTGGACCGGGGCACGCTGGGCAATCCCTCCAAATACACTCTCTGCATCGCCGACAACGAGGAGGACTCCCCCTGGGAACCCCTCCACGTCAGCCGGGGGTTCAAAGCCGAGGACAGCTGCATTACCGTGGCCGTGGCCTACAACCCCACCACCGTCAACAACCGGTACGGCCATACCGGGGAATCCATCCTGTCCTCCTTGGCCGACACCATGAAGTCCGCCTTTCTGGGCCAGAAATTTCCCGGCCAGTGGGCGATAGTCGTCGGCCCAGAACACGCCCTGACCCTTAAAGAGGGAGGGTGGAGCCGCCGGAACATCCAGGATTATCTGATCGAGCACGCCATCCGCTCCCGCGCCGAACTGGTTCGCCTGGGGGTGGCTCAAGGGCCGGAAAAGCCCGGCGACGAAAAGCTGATTCTGCACTGCGCCAAAGACCCGGACGATATCCTGCTGCTCATGGGTGGCGGTACCGGAGGGCGCAACAGCGCCATCATCGATATGAGCCATTTCAAGATGCGCACCCGCAAGATAGACGTGCCCGGCGCCTAGCCAGTATGGGGGAACCTTTTCACCCCCTCTCTTATCTCCCCTTTCGCAAGAGGGAGAGGACCAGTCGCCCTTGTAGTCGGTTTGACCGGAGGACGAGATGCCCAAGTTTTCCGCCAATGGAGTGAATCTGTCCTACGAGGTCACCGGCGAGGGGTTTCCCCTGGTGTGGAGCCACGAGTTCTCGGGCGGCCCCGAGAGCTGGGACCCCCAGGTCAAGTTCTTTTCCCGGCGCTACCAGGTGATTACCTACTCGGCTCGGGGGTACCCGCCCTCGGACGTGCCGGAGGACCCGGAGGCTTACTCCCAGGACATAATGGTGGAGGACCTGCGCCTGCTGCTGGAGCACTTGGGCATCCGGCAGGCCTTCATCGGCGGACTGTCCATGGGCGGCGCCGTCGCATTGAACTTCTGCATCGCTCACCCCCAGATGGCCAAGGGGGTTATCGTCGCCGCCGCCGGCAGCGGTTCCGATCCCGGCAATCGGGAGAAGTGGCTGGCGGATGGCCAAGCCATGACCGACCGGCTGTTGTCAGAGGGAATGGCAGCCGTGGCCAAAGATTACGCCCGCACCCCGGTCAGGGTGCAACTCCTTCGCAAGGACCCCAAGGGTTGGCAGGAGTTCTACGAGGGTTTGGCGGCCCACTCCGCCCTGGGCTCGGCGCTGACCTACCGGGGGTTCATGCTGAAGCGGCCCACGACGTTCTCCCTGGTGGAGAAGCTGCGCGGGCTTATGGTGCCGGCCCTGATCTTGGTCGGCGACGAGGATGAGCCCTGTGTCGATCCGGCGGTCTTCATGAAGCGGAATATACCGAGGGCCGGGCTGGCCGTGTTCCCCCAGAGCGGCCACGCCATCAACCTCGAGGAGCCGGACCTATTCAACCGGACGGTGCTGGACTTCCTCATCGCGGTGGAGGCGGACCGCTGGGCCGAGAGGGCGGGCTAGGTTACTGCCCCGCGACTAGCTTTACGCCGGCGGAAAGGTGCGACTTTGCCTCTCCACACACGTCTTTCCGGCGAAAGCCGGAATCCAGAGAAGCAGCGGCTGGATCCCGGCCTTCGCCGGGATGACGGACCGAAAAACCAGCCGGTTGCGAGACTCCGGACTAGCTCTTCAGCTCTTTGACGATCTTCTTCAGCGCCTGCTCGTCGGACGGGGTGGGCGTGTCCATGTTGAACACGTATTCGTCCAGCAGGCCCCCGAAGCGCTCCTTTATCCGCCCGGCCACTTCGTCGTATGGGCCCAAAATGGATAGCGTGTCCAGCATTTCATCGCTTATCAGGTCCCCCATCTTGTCCCACTCGCCCTTCACGGACAGGGCATGCAAGGCCGGGCTGACCTCCTGGAAGCCGTGGACTTCCAGCACCGGGGTATAGGTCCTGGTGGAGGCGTAGAAGGCGATCTGCTGTTTGGCCGCCGCTTTTTTGGCGGCTACGGCTTCCCGGTTGGGTCCGGTGACCACGAAACTGGAGCCGTTAAGCACGATGTCAGACGGACTGCGGCCCGCTTTTTCCGCCCCCATTGTCACGTTGGGTTTGACGACATCGGTCACGTATTTGGCTGAGGAAATGGGATGAAGAGCCAACCCGTCGCACAGCCGGCCGACGGTCCGGCAGTTGAACGGGTTGATCGCGCTGATGTACACCAGGGGCTTGGGAGTGGAGTTGGCGCCGGGACTGAAGAAAGGGGTCATCAGCGAGAAGTTGTAGAAGCGTCCCTTGAAGTCCAGTTTCTTATCCTCTTGCCAGGTGTCCCAGATGGCGTGCAACGCCCGGACGTACTCCCGCAGGCGAGGACCGGGCGAGTCCCAGGGGACCGAAAAGCGGCGTTCCATGTGACCCTTCACCTGGGTACCCATGCCCAGGCGGAAGCGCCCTCCGGAGAATTCCTGAAGGTCCCAGGCGGCGTAGGCGACCGACATGGGAGAACGAGGGAACACGATGGCCACCCTGGTCTCTAGTGTCAGTCGGGTCGTGGCGCTGGCGGCCAGCAGGAGAGGGTTGAAGGGGTCGTGGCCCGTCTCCTCGGAGCACACGCCGTCGTAGCCCATCGACTCGGCCCAACGGGCCTGCTCCGGAACGTCTTTCAGCTTGGCGGTTTTGAGGTTGTAGATTACGCGCATACCCACTGTCGAAACTCCTTGCCTATCCGTATGCCTATTCACAGTAACGTGGCGGCCCGGCCCCGCTAGCCCGCGGTGAATCCTCCATCGACTGCCAGCTCGGCGCCGGTGATGTAGGACGCCTCGTCGGAAGCCAGGAACAGGACAGCGTAGGCTACTTCCTCCCGGCGGCCCACTCGGCCCAGGGGCGTCTGACCCATCCGGGTCTTCAGTTCGGTTTCGTCTCTATCGGCCCCTTCCGCCATCGGCGGTAATCGTCCGGGGTGAACCGAGTTCACCCGTATACTGTCCTTTCCGTACCGCACCGCGGAAGCCTTGGTGAGGAGCCGGACCGCGCCTTTGGAGGCGTTGTAGGCCGGGTGCCCGGTGGCTGTGCCAACCAGACCCGCTATCGACGAAATGTTGACAATGGAGCCGCCGCCCGCCTCACGCATCTTGGGGACGGCGTACTTGGTGCCCAAGAAGACACTCCTTGAATTGACCTCCATGATGCGATCCCATCCCTCCAGACTGGTAATGTCGGGATGAGAGCGGCCGCTGATACCGGCATTGTTCACCAGCACGTCCAGCTTGCCAAATCTGGAAACCGTCCGGTCTACCGCCTGCCCCCAGTCGTCTTCCTGGGTCACGTCCAGCTTGACGAACATGACCTCGCCGCCGGCCTCGGCGATCTCCGCCTCAACTCGCCGGCCTTCTTCCTCTCTCAGGTCGGCAATGACGACTTTCGCGCCTTCTTTGGCGAACATTTTGGCTTCTACTTCGCCCATTCCTCGAGCGCCTCCGGTTATCAGGGCAACCTTGCCTTTCAGCCTCATTGTCCCTCCTGTTTCAAAAACCGGCATTAAGTTTGGTGTCCAGACCTCTGGAGCGGACGGAGCCACATTCCCGTGAGGCCCTGGACATCCCCGGCGGATCAGGCGGCCACCATCGGCCAGAAGGGAGATGATGGGTATCTGCCCGCACCCGCCTCGGGCACTTCGTTTCTTGGTAGATTGCCGTTACCTGGCGGTGAATCCGCCGTCCACCAACAGCTCCGTGCCGGTGATGTATGAGGCCTCGTCCGAGGCCATGAACAGCACCGCATTGGCGACTTCGATGGGCTGGCCTTCCCGTCCCATGGGTATCGCCGCGATTCTGGCGTCTTGGCTTCCGCCGTCGCCCCTGGCGCCCGAGGTAAGCATGGCGGGCATGCTTCCCGGATGGACCGAGTTGACCCGGATGCCCTCCTTGGCATGTTGTACCGCCGCCGCCTTGGTCACCAGCCGGACCGCGCCCTTCGAGGCGTTGTATCCGGGGTGAATGTAGGTCTGGCCGACGAACCCGGACATGGAGGAGATGTTCACGATGGCGCCGCCGCCGGCCTTCTTCATCTCCGGGATGGCGTGTTTCATGCCCAGGAAGACCCCCTTGGCGTTGATGTCCATCAGCAGGTCCCAGGCTTCGGTGCTGGCGAGGTCGTCGAAGTTGCTGCCGCTGATGCCGGCGTTGTTAACCAGGATGTTCAGCTTGCCGAACTTAGTCACCACCTGGTCGACCACCCGCTCCCACTGATCCTCATTGGTCACGTCCAACATGACGAACATCGCCTGGCCGCCGGCCTCGGCGATCTCCGCCTCCACCTTTCGGCCGTCCTCTTCCCGGATGTCGGCAATGGCGACCTTGGCCCCTTCACGGGCGAACAACCGTGCTTCTTCGGCACCCATGCCGTGGGCCCCACCGGTGATTATCGCCACCTTTCCTTCCAGTCGCATCCTTTCGCACCTCGATTCATTCTATTGGTCGAATTACTGGGCGGTATATCCACCGTCGACCGCGAGTTCGGCGCCGGTTATGTATGAGGCTTCGTCGGAGGCGAGGAACAGGACCGCGTAGGCCACTTCCTCCTGGCGTCCCAGCCGGCCCAATGGCGTCTGGGCGAGCTGCGCCTGGCGCCGGGTTTCCTCCATGGGGATGCCTTTCCCCATGGGCGGCATGTATCCGGGATGAACGGAGTTGGCCCGGATGCCGTCCTTCCCGTAGCGCATTGCCGTAGCCTTGGTGAAGAGCCGCACCGCGCCCTTGGAGGCATTGTACGCCGGGTGGCCGGTTGCAGAGCCGACCATGCCCAGCATTGAGGATATATTGACGATGGAGCCCCTTCCTGCTTCCAGCAACTTGGGGATGGCGTGAGTGGTGCCCAGATAGACGCCCTTGGAATTGACCTCCATGATGCGGTCCCATCCTTCCAGACTGGAAATGTCGGGATAGGATCGGCTGCTGATTCCGGCGTTATTCACCAGTACGTCTAGCTTGCCAAACCTGGACACCGTCCGGTCTATCGCCTCCTTCCAGTCGTCTCCTTTGGTGACGCCCAACCGGACGAACATGGCCTCTCCGCCCGCCCCGGTGATCTCTGCCTCCACGCGCCACCCTTCTTCCTCCAACAGGTCCGCTATGACGACCTTGGCGCCTTCTTGGGCGAAGAGCTTGGCCTCAACCGCGCCCATCCCCCGGGCGGCTCCGGTTACGAGGGCAACCTTGCCTTCCAGCCGCATAGTTCCACCTCTTTTGAAAACAGGTCTCCGGGGAGGCCGTCAGTTTATGACCCCGGCTTCTTGCCACCGGGCAACATCCTCGGGAGGCGCTCCCAGCAGTTCTACGAATACGTGATGGTTATGCTGGCCGATCAACGGTCCGGCCGAGCGAATCGTGGGAGGTGTTTCGCTGAGCTTCCAGGGCGCGGCCTGGACTGTCTGGGCACCGAGGACCGGGTGCTCGATCTCCTGCCAGACCCCGCGGTACCTCAAATGGGGGTCCTCCGCCAGGTCCTGGCTGCTCATTGAGGGAGCGGCGGCCACCCCGGCGTCCTGGAGTATCCGGACGGCCTCCTCCGGGGTGTGCTTTGCCGTCCATCCCTCCAAGAACTCGTCCAGGGCATCCTGGTTTCTGCAGCGAAGAAGCCGGTCGGCGAAGCGGGGGTCCGATGCCCAGTCCTCGCGCCCGACCGCGCGGCAAAGGGCCCGCCACTCGGTATCGTTCTCCACGGCTATAGTCACCCAGGTGTCGTCGCCTTGGCACCGGTAGCAGCCGTGGGGGGCCATGCCGGGCTCGCGGTTGCCCCGCCGATGCTGGACCCGGCCGTTCATCGCGTACTCCATCAGAGCCTCGCCTCCGAACATGGCCAGGGCCTCACTGGCCGAGAGGTCGATGAAGCCTCCCTCTCCGGTGCGCCGGCGATGGAACAGGCCCGTTAGGACGGCGAAGGCCGACGTGGCCCCAACCCGGGCGTCGATGCTGTCCCGCAGTTCCGAGGGCGGGGCGTCCGGATACCCGGTCAGGTGCCCGAGGCCGCTGAGGGAGTTGAAGACGTTGGCGTAGCCGGGGTAAGAACTCTCCGGCCCGTGGCGGCCCGCGCTCGATCCGGAGATCATGACGATGGTGGGGTTCGCCTGGCGGAGGCGATCGTACCCCAGCCCCATTCTATCCATGACTCCGGGGCGCATGTTTTCCACCACGGCGTCGCTTACCGACACCAGGCGGAGGGCCAGCTCCAGGGCGGCGGGTTCCTTGAGGTTTAGCTGAACGCAGAGCTTGTTCAGGTTGAGGCTGTTGTACACGGGGGATTGTTCCGGGTCATCGTAGGCGTAGGGCGGACGGCGCATGCCTTCCAGCCGTACACGGCTCTCGACCTTGATCACCTCCGCACCCAACATTCCTAGAAACAGGGGGGAGATGGGACCGGCTAAGAGGCTGGAAAAATCGAGTATCCGGACGCCCGCGAGGGCCGGCCTGGCCCCATTCACACCGTCGCCCACTATATCACGCCTCCCCGGCGCAGGCCCGTGAGTTCCTCTGGGCTCAACTCCAACTCTCCACAGAGTATCTCCTCGTTGTGCTGGCCCAACAGGGGCGCCGGGCGGTCCGCCGGCCGGGGGCAGGATGAGAACTGGTACGGCTGGGAAGGGTACCGGAGTGTGCCCGCCTTCGGGTGCTCCACGTCGGTGAAGAACCCCCTGGCCTCAAGCTGCGGCGATTCGAACAGGTCCTCCGACGTGGCGAACGGTGACGCGGGGCAGCTATTGGAGGCCAGCCGGTGGTATATCTCGTCCTTGGTCAAGGCGGCGGTCCACTCACGGATAACCTGGTTGGCCTCATCGCCGTGCTCGATGCGGTCCCCCCTGGTGAGGAACCTCTCCTGCTCGGCCAACTCCGGCCGGCCCATCACCTCGACCAGCGCCCGCCACTGGTGGTCCTCCCTGGGATACACGTTGACATAACCGTCCTTACAGGCGTAGATGCCACCGTATTCGTAGTTGCGCGACCGGTTATTCAGCTGTCCGACACCATGGTACAGGCCCAGGGTGAGGCGGTTCACGGCCATCGTGGCCTCTTGTTTGGAGACGTCCACGTGCTGCCCGTGGCCCCAGATCTCCCTGGCGAAGAGAGCGGCCACCGTCGCGGAGGCAGCCGCCAGCCCCGCGTCGTACTCCCCGACGTGGGCCCCGGCGGTGATGGGGGCCCGGTCCGGAAACATGGAGTAGCCGATGCCCCCTGGCATCGTGTAGCCCTCGCCGGCGACGTGGAACGTGTTGATGTGGTGCGCCTTCCATTGAGACCTGGGACCGTCCTGGCCGTAGGGAGTGATGGAGACGTAGACCAGCCCAGGGTTGACCTGCCGGAGGGTTGGGTAATCCAGGCCAAACGGTTCCGCCGTGCCGGGGCAGGAGTCCTCAACCAGAACGTCGGCTGTGGCCACCAGCCGGTAGAAAAGCTCTCGCCCCGCCGGCCGGGCCGGGTCCAGGGTGATGCTCCGCTTGTTGGTGCCAAGGAACAGGAAGAGGCCGCTCTGGTCCCGGTCCGGAACGTCCCCGGGAAAGGGGCCAAAGCCACGCGCGGGATCACCGGCGCCCGGTGGCTCGATCTTCACCACCCTGGCGCCCAGGTCTCCCAAAAGCTTGGCGCAGTAGGGTCCGGCGATGAAGCCGGCGCGTTCCAAGACGGTAATTCCCGAGAAGGGAGCGGACACCATGAAACTCCTTGACCAGCGGTCAGCCGCCAGCTATCAGCTTAAACGGACTAGCTATCAACCATTGGGGTTGCTTGGGTGCCGACGGCTGATCGCTGATCGCTGATAGCTGATAGCTCTAAATTGCCCCTTTATCTTGGAAGTTCGATATATCGTCCCAGGTGTAGCCTATATTCAGAAGTATCTCCTCGGTATGCTGGCCCAGCTCGGGCGCCACGGCCTTCACTTCGGGTTGCACCTGGCTGTAGGTGATGGGGAAGCCGATGGTCTTGGTTTTGCCCAGCACCTCATGGTCGAGGTCGAAAATGTAGCCGTTGGCTGCCAGTTGGGTATCCTCTGCTATATCCGCAACGCTGTTGACCGGGGCGCAGATCAGGTCCTTGGCCCGGCACCGGGATAGCCACTCGTCGCGCGGCCTGGTGGCGGCCACCCGGTCGATGATGGCTATCAGCTCCACGCAGTTGTCCGCCCTGGCGCGGGTCGAGCTGAATCTAGGGTCGTTCTCTATCTCTTCCCCAAGGTCCATTGCGTCACAAAAGTCGTGCCAGGCTTGCTGGGGCTGGTTGAGCGAGAACATCAGCCATCGGCCGTCGGCACATTCATACCAGCCGACCAGCGGGTTGAAAATCTTGTCGCGGGTGGGCCGTTTCGGTACCCGTCCGCCCATCAGGTAGTTATTCAAGGGCAAGGCCAGGAAGTGGACCAGGGCGCCCAGCAGTGACGCCTCGACCCGCTGCCCTTTCCCGGTGCGCTCCCGAAAATAGAGGGCCCCCAGTATGCCCTGAGCCAGCATCGTGGCTCCCAACTGGTCGGCGGCGCCGGGGGTCATGTACAGGGGAGGGCTTTCATCCTCTCCGATCAGGTGCATCATGCCCGACCAAGCGAAGGCCGTGTTGTCGTAGGAGCGCTCGTCCCCGGCGAAACCCTGTTCTCCGTAGCCGCTGGCCACTCCGTAGATCAAACGGGGGTTGTCCGGGGTGAGATCGCCGTAATCCAGGCCGAGGCGTTGGCGGACGCCGCGGCGGTAGTTGGTGACCACGATGTCGGCCCGGCCTACCAGTTCGCGAAACAGCCGGTTGCCATCCGGCGATTTCAGGTTCAGCGTGATGGACCGCTTGTTGCGGTTGGCGCCCTCGAAGAGGACGTTCCGGTCGCCCGGCAGCTCCATCGAGACGCCCATAATGCTGCGGAAGGTGCGGGCTAGGTCGCCCTGTGGGTCTTCCACCTTGATGACGTCGGCGCCCAGGTCGCCCAGCATGTAGCCCGTGGCCGCCCCGTTGTGGGCCTGAGTCCAGTCGATGACGGTGATGCCGTCCAGGAGGTTGGTCATGTACGCCTCAGATCGTGGTTTCGGTTGGCACGAGCATAGCATACTCTAGTCTGGCGGAGTGTGCATCCCTAGAGGGAGGGAGGGGATCAGCGGTCAGCAGTTTGCCGCGACGCGTGGCCAGTGGACCTCCGGGTGATTGGTGAGAGATCCACACAAAGCCATAGAATTGCAGCTTGAATGGGAAGCCGAGCAGGAGGT
Organism: Dehalococcoidia bacterium; assembly: GCA_030753265.1. The sequence continues at coordinate 48,876 of JASMCQ010000012.1, read as the reverse complement.
GGACCAGATGCCATGATGCCCCGCGACCAGTCGCCTACTGAAAGGGACTTTCGCCCAACGGCCCATCATACTGCCAAGACGTGACCTTGTTACTGGCGAGGTCGAGAAACACTACGGCGTTGCTATAGTACCACCAGGCTTCGTGACTCCAAACCGCCATGCTGCTGGGCTCGCCCAGAATACGTAACATCATCTATGTGGGAGCCAGTAGAAACGTGCGTTGGCGGCCTCTCTAATCCACCCGCAGCCCTCACTCCTTCGGCTACGCTGTTCGGTGTTCCCCAAAACGGACGAAAGGGGCTGTCCCCCAAAGGCCCATCATATTGCCAAGAGGTGACCCTGTTACTAGTGGGGTCAAGAAATACCATGGCGTCGCTATAGTACCACCGGGCTTCATCACTCCAAACCGCCACGCTATTGGGCTCGCCCATAATGCGTACTACATCATCCTTGACTGAGCCAACGGCGATATAGCCTTCCACTTTGGTCGATCTAGGCGTGGAAGTAGGCGTAAGTGCAGCGGTGGGCCTTGGTGTCGGAGCGGCCGTCCGCGCTGGTGTAGCGGTTGAAATCGAGGTGTCCGTCATAGTCGGGGCTAGTGGGCGGGTGCGAGTTGGGGCCACTGTGCTGGTCGGGAGAAGCAGCACGTCGCGTTCGTTTGCCAGGCTCGATGCGGCCCTCAGAAAATCACGAACTAGCCGTCTCGCTCTACTCAGCTTTTCAGCTGCATCCACCGCCAATGCGGAGTCCTGTCGATCGATGGCCGCAAGAATAGTCAAGAAACCACTCATCTGGGTATTTGCTGCTTCAACATAAATTTCGTGGATGATCGCAACTTGCTCAGTCTCAGGCATAATTGCTTCGAGCTTGTCTATGAATTGCATATATTTCGGGACAACTTCGTCGGCAAGCGTCACAATAAGCGTCTCATCGTCGGTGTGATTATCACCTGTTACCGAACCATACCGTTCTAGTGCTTCCTCTTCGAGGTTCGCGATCTCTCGAAGCTCGGCGTTGAGATATTCAAGTAAGTCTTGCTGAACTGGGTTAGGGATGCGTGTGGGCTGAACCGGGCTGGGGGTCGGCGCAGACTGGGCACAGCCAGCCATCAAGACTGCTATCGGAACGAGGACGAGCACCGATAGGAGTACTAATTTGCGGGAACCGATTCTCCACTCTGCCGAATTACGCAATTGGATCATGCACGAATAAGCAATTGATACCATTCCACTGTGGCCCGTTTGTAGGGGTCTGGGTTGCCGCTTGGCGCCGATTATAGGTTTGCTCTAAGCGAGGGTCAAGCCGAGGTCGAAGCGATGCGGCGGTAAGGGAGCCTGGGCATGACTTGCCTCTGATGACCAATTGCCACGGTTTTC